>JBJLJN010000014.1:0-176260 GCA_045559735.1 Candidatus Thalassarchaeum sp.
AGTATTAATTTTCAAAGCAATTCTTTGTATATTACTACCAAATCGCAGACTTCGGCGATAAGATGAATTGGTCCAATAGCGAATTCGATGAAGCCTGCGAACAACTGCTGATACCTCTCTTTGAGGGAGTCGTACGAGCTCCCAACAACGCCCTTTCAGGACTCGGTCGAAGCCAGCGAAATCTGGTTAAAGAGGCAATCTCATCCGATGAGTTTGAGGGCAAGAAGGGCCAGAGAATGGTCGTTTGGACTCCTGGCTGCAGAGTCATGCTCATCGGTATGGGCGAGAAGGATAGTGTGAGCCACCGACTGGCTCGCAACACCGGAGCGAGAGTGATGGCGTCGATGTCCAAGAAGAGGGGGCTCTCGGCGTGTGTCAGATTCACCTCAGGGTGGTCTAGCGAGCGCATGCTCGACTTCGCTGAGGGAATGATGCTGAGGGATTACGAATTCCTCGAGCACCAAGAGGTCGATGATGCTCACATATCTGAACCTTGGACGGTCCAGTTTCAAGCCAGCCCGAGGTATCAGGATTCTCTCTTCGTGGGACTGTCCAGAATCCACTCAGTCGTAGGGGGCGTACATCTGGCACGTGACCTAGGCAACGAGCCTGCCAATGTGCTGTATCCCATGGAGTACGCTCACAGAGCAGAAGAGTGGGCTGCTGACAAGCAGAACATCACAGTAGAAGTCTACGATTGGGACAAGCTCAACGAACTCGGCATGGGGGGACTCATCAACGTAGGAAAAGGAAGTGACAGGAAGCCATGCATGGTTCTGTTCACGCTAAATCCAGATGCGGATGAGGGCGTCCAGCGACCATGTATAGTTGGCAAAGGAATCACCTTCGATACAGGTGGAATTTCGATAAAGCCAACCAGAGGAATGTGGGACATGAAGTACGATATGTGTGGTGCTGCAACTGTGTTCGGGCTGATGGAGGCTCTGCACGCAACCGGCTATGAACGCAGGGTGAATGGGATTGCCTGTCTGGCAGAGAATATGCCAGGCTCAGGCGCTTATAGGCCCGGAGATGTGTTCAAGACATACTCAGGGAAGACCGTAGAAGTATTCAGTACCGATGCTGAGGGGCGTAACGTCCTCGCTGATGGATTATGGAAAGCAGGAGAACTCGACCCGGAATACATCGTAGATCTAGCCACTCTCACCGGAGCCATCGTGGTCGCTTTGGGCAACCAGATTACCGGAATGTGGGCCAATGACGACGATATTGGTAAGAGATTGAAGAAGGCGGCAAACCGCTCAGGAGAAAATGTTTGGAGGATGCCTCTAAACGCCCAGTTTAGGAAGTACATGACTGACTCTGCCTTTGCTGACATCCGCAATGGATCAATTGGCGGTAGAGCTGGTTCTTCCAACACCGCAGCCTCGTTCCTAGAGTTCTTCGTGCCCACTCGAGGGTACGAGGAGGCATCTGACAAAATCCCATGGGTCCACCTCGATATCGCTGGCACAGCCTGGGGCCCTGGCTCGAAGGCTCGCTCAGAGGGCACTAACCCGCTGTTCCAATACGGAGTTTCAGGAGTCCACGTAAGGACTCTTCATAGGTTGATTACCGAGGGTTAGTCACTTCACTCTTCATCGTCGGAATCGACGACTTCGAAGTCTGCTTCTACGACGTCCTCATCGCCTTCCTCGGCGGCCTGCTGCTCAGCCATCTCGGCTGCAGCGGCCTCATACAACTTGGTGGAGATGCCGTGCATTTCCTCCTCGACCTCATTCATCTTGGCTTGGATAGCAGCCTCATCGATGTCATCCACCTCAACTGGAGTGTCTCCGTCGTCCTTGGTTATCAGTTTCTTGAGGTCATCTAGCTTGGAGTGAATCCCATCAGAATCGAGATCTTGGATCTTCTCAGTTGCATCATCCAGCATCCGCTTGGTTTGGTAGACCATGCTGTCCGCGGTGTTCAGCAGATCGACGCCGGCTCGACGAAGCTTGTCCTCAGTGGCGAACTTCTCTGCATCGGCTATCTTGTGAGCTATCTCCTCCTCTGAGAGCGAAGTCTGGCTCTCAATCTTGATGGACTGCTCAGTTCCGGTTCCCAAGTCCTTGGCAGACACATTGACTATGCCGTTCGCATCAATGTCGAAGGTGACCTCAATCTGAGGGATTCCTCTGGGCGCGGGTGGTATTCCCATCAGGTGGAAGCGGCCGAGTGTGATGTTATCCTTGGCGAACTCCCTCTCTCCCTGTAGAACGTGGACCTCTACTGCAGGCTGGTTGTCAGCGGCGGTCGAGAAGTTCTCAGAGCGTCGGGTCGGGATGGTGGTGTTTCTCTCAATCATCGTCGTCGTGACCCCTCCGAGTGTCTCGATTCCCAGAGTCAGGGGGGTGACGTCTAGTAGGAGGACATCGGTAACTCCCTCATCTCCTACGATAATCCCTGCCTGCAGGGTGGCACCAACAGCTACGGCCTCATCGGGGTTGATTCCCTTGAACGGAGCCTTACCTGCCTCCTTCTCGATTGCTTCCTGAACTGCTGGAATCCTAGTGCTTCCACCCACGAGAAGAATCTTGTCGATGTCTCCTGACTTGACGCCAGCGTCCTTCATTGCTCTGCGGGTTGGCTTCATCGTCCTCTTGATGAGATCAGCAGTGAGATCCTCAAACTTAGCTCGCGATATACTCATGTCCAAATGCTCGGGTTGTCCTTCCTTCATGGTGATGAACGGGAGGTTGATTTGAGTTGAGTTAGTTCCTGAGAGCTCAATCTTTGCCTTCTCGGCAGCTTCTCTCAGGCGACTCATGGCTTGGAGGTCTTTCGATAGGTCGATTCCGGATGACTTCTTGAATTCTGAGACAATCCATTCAACGACCTTGTCGTCGAAGTCGTCTCCTCCAAGTCTGTTGTCACCACTGGTGGCCTTGACCTCAATCTGAGGCTGGCCATCGACTTGGTAGATATCAAGGATTGAGACATCGAATGTACCGCCTCCTAAATCAAAGACCAGAATGGTCTGATCCTCTTCCTTGTCGACGCCGTACGCGAGAGCTGCGGCGGTCGGCTCGTTGATTATCCTCAGTACCTCTAGACCGGCTATCCTACCAGCATCCTGAGTTGCCTTTCTCTGAGCGTCGCTGAAATATGCAGGACAGGTGATGACGGCTTGCTTGACTTCCTTGCCGAGATACTCCTCAGCGTCGGACTTGAGCTTCTGTAGTACGAATGCTGAGATCTCTTGAGGAGTGTATTCCTCATCATCAATCTGCTTGCTCCAATCTGTTCCCATCTCTCTCTTGACCGACATTACAGTTCGGTCTGAGTTAGTGACGGATTGTCGCTTGGCAGTTATGCCCACAAGTCTCTCACCATCCTTGGAGAAAGCGACCACGCTAGGTGTGGTCCTCGATCCCTCTGAATTCGGTATGACGATGGGCTGACCGCCCTCCAATGTCGCCACGCAGCTGTTGGTTGTTCCTAGATCAATTCCTATCACAGGTCCGCTCATAATTTGTCTCTCCTAAGTTCGCTTGGCTCATACCAGGTCGAATGTAATGTCCAGAATGCCGTTGTTCAACTCCCAGTCAAGGATGTCCTTGACTGCCTCTGGAAGAATGAATCTCTTGAAAGGGCGCGGCTGTGTCCTTCTGAGAAGTTGCAGTACCTCTCCGCCACCGCTCAGCAATAGCTCGAGGTCCTCAGATCTGATATCTAGGAATCTCGAAATATCGATTGAAACTGACATCTGCCCGTCTGACACGAACGCGTCTTCCTCGGGCAGGTCTGAAATCTCGGAGTCCTCGGACTTCTCTACCTCGGCCTCAACCTCCTCTTGCGGCTGGTTGTTGCTCTTGACGTCGACATTGACCCCCATGCGCTTGAAGAAGTCTTGGAAGCCGCCTTGGCTGTCAAACATTGACTCCATAGCTCTACGGAATTCCTCTGAATCGGTGCTAGACTCGAACTTGAACTCAGAGTGTGAGATCTTGGTTGGGTCAATGCCCATCTCCTCAAACTGTTCCCTGACTCTTTTCATCATCTGTTCAAGGGCCTTGATATCAATCGGCATGCCCATCTGCTCAAGCATCTTGGCCATCTCTTCCAGCATGTCTTCAGGCCATTCATCAGAGTCTCTACTTGTCATCAAATATCACTACTCAACCTGAGGTTGTATAGTGGGATAGACCGCCCGTATATGAATCGCACGGTCGAGAGCACTGGGAACTGGGCTATGGAAAGTTGGACGGTCGGGTTCAAAGCAAGGGCGCTTGTCGGTGGCGAATATGGTCGAGCCGGATCATGAAGTGGCTCTCGAGGACACTGATCGGATACACGGTCGCTCTGCCTTCGTCAACAACGTCAAGGCCGCGGTTGCGCTATCCGGTGCAGTCCGCTCCACCCTCGGTCCAAAGGGGCTGGACAAGATGCTGGTCGATGAGGACGGAGATGCTACGGTGACCAACGACGGGGTTACTGTGCTCGAGACAGCCAAGGTCGAGCATCCCACTGCTCGGCTTCTAGTCTCTACATCCTCGGCTCAGGACCGGGCTGCAAGGGACGGTACCACGACTGCGGTAATCCTGACCTCAGAGCTGCTGCAGAATTCGCTGGAGCTAGTTCGATCTGGTGTCCACCCATCAGTCATCCTCAACGGCTTCCGAATCGCCCTGTCTGAGGCGCAGAAGGAGCTCGAAAGAATCTCGAAGGGCAACATCGGTGAAGATCAGATGCGTTCGGCGGTAGCTACATCGCTTTCAGGCAAGGTCGACTCAGCAGTCAGAGAACATCTCACTGGACTGGCTCTGGAAGCCCTAGATTCGATCTTGGCCGAAGAAGGCGGGGACGATCTTGAGAGGCTGCGGGTGAAACGTCTGCAGGTCAAGGACGGAGGTATGCTTGATTCCGAGGTGGTGAAAGGTCTGATTCTGCCGAAATCGAGGATGGATATGGCATCGAAGGCGGCTTCGCAGGGAGGTTTGATTGTGATTATCGACGGCGGTATGGAATCGCCTAGTCTGGATCTGGATGCTTCAATCGAAGTCACCGACGTGGGGGCTCTGCAACAGTTCCACGAGAGAGCTCAGAATCGCATGAGGGAGCAGGTCGGACAACTGTCCTCGATGGGTGTCGACCTGCTCGTAGTCAGGGACGGCATAGACGAGATGGCATCCACCATGTTGACCGATGCTGGAATCACCGCCTACCGCCGTTTCGAGCGCGAGGACCTTGAGATACTGTCCAGAATGACTGGAGCCAGTATGGCTCGTGACTGCTCGAGGCTGCGACCTATGGATGTCGGGACCTATACCTCGCGCAGTGAGCAGACTTACTCCGGAATCAGGCATACACGAATAGATGGGTCTGAGGGAGGCGCCGTCACTGTGGTTATCAGAGGCTCATCTACTTCCATTAGAGAGGAGATCGAGCGTGCCTTCGACGATGCTATGGGGGTTGCCCTCAGACTGAGCAAGGAGCCTCAGTTGCTACCTGGAGGAGGAGGTACTCAGACTCACTTAGCTAGGCATCTGCGTGCCTTCGCATCAAGCCAGTCAGGTCGCGAGCAGATGGCGATCGAGGCCTATGCTGCAGCACTCGAGATCGTGCCCAGGACTCTCGCAGAGAACTCCGGGCTCGACCCCATCGATGCAGTACTCGAACTGTCTGCGTCTCAGGCCGCCAAGGGCGGTGGGCCTTGGGTAGGTCTGGATATAGACTCAGGACAGAATGCAAAGATGGACGAGATAGGAGTGTATGACCCACTTTTCGTCGTACGACATGCGCTTGACTGCTCCACAGAGGCCGCGTGTAGCGTCCTGAGGATTGACGATGTTCTCTGGGCCAAGCAGGATGCACAAACACCTGATTGGCAGAGCGAGATGGATGATCAGGATTGATCTGATAGCCTATCCAGCATCTCATCGACCATCCTCGGTAAATCATACTCTGCGTGCCAGCCCCAGTCCTCTCTGGCTACAGAGTCATCGACCGAATCGGGCCATGAGTCTGCATAGGCCTGCCTGTGGTCGGGCTTGAAGTCGCATGTGAAGCCGTCCACCCGTTCGGAAATGGCCTCGGCGAGTTCGCCTGCCGAAAATGACATTCCTGAGACATTGTACCCTCCTCTGGCATCTCCTATCGAGTCGGGGGGTGCATCCATCAACTCAAAGGTCGCTCTGATTGCATCGTCCATATACATCATCGGAAGTCTGGTCTCTTGCTTTACGAAGCAGTCGTAGTGGCCTTCGTTGAGCGCAGCGTGGAAGATGTCAACGGCGTAGTCCGTGGTACCACCTCCTGCCGGTGACTTCCACGATACCAGACCAGGATATCGGATTCCTCTGGTATCGACCTTATACTGCTTCCAGTAGTTCATCGCCATCACTTCTCCTGTGACCTTAGTCTTGCCATAGGAAGTGGTAGGATTGAGTGGTGTGACTTGAGGGGCCGTATCGGGAGTGTCTGGTCCGAACACTGCGATTGAAGAGGGAGCATATACCCTTAGGCCATACCTGCGGGCAGTCTCAAGAACGGTGATTGTACCGCCTACATTCACTCTCTCGCACAACTCAGGATTTTTCTCTCCGGTAGCCGAGAGTATGGCCGCTAGGTGATACACAGCCCCCACTCCCTCCTCCTCGACAACTGAGTTCATTGCATCTCCATCTAGCACGCTCAGACGGGTGAATCGGCCTTCCTCAACAAATGGGTGGCCGGCGACCTCGCGAACGTCAGAAGCAATCACAGCGTCTTGTCCATGCTTGAGCCTGAGAGCCTCGACTAGGTCCCTGCCAATCTGCCCGAGAGCACCGGTAACAAGAATCACATCACCGGGAGGCTCGGACATGCAGTTACATTCAGCAGACGATACTTGAACATGGAGTAGGGCACTACAGGGAATACTTGGCCAAGGTTGATATGCGAGGCTCAACGGCTTCAGACCCCGTTGATTGCATGAAGTATGTCGTAGTCACGGGTGGCGTCCTGTCTGGACTGGGTAAGGGAGTGACTGCGAGCAGTATCGGAGTGTTGCTGAAATCCGCTGGACTGCGGGTCACCTCGGTCAAGATTGATCCCTATCTGAATATCGATGCTGGCACCATGAGTCCGTTTGAACACGGGGAGGTTTTCGTGCTAGATGATGGTGGAGAAGTCGATTTGGACTTGGGCAACTACGAGAGATTTCTCGACATTGCTCTGACTAGGGACAACAACATCACCACCGGGAAGGTGTACGACAATGTCATTCAGAAGGAGAGGAAGGGAGATTATCTCGGCAAGACAGTACAAGTCATCCCTCACATCACCAATGAGATTCAGGATTGGATAGAGCGCGTTGCGCATACTGCCAGCGACGGTAACGGCAAGGAGCCGGATGCCTGCGTAATCGAGCTTGGAGGTACTGTTGGAGACATCGAGAGTGCTCCGTTCGTCGAGGCACTGAGGCAATTCCAGTTTCGAGTCGGTAGTGAGAACATATGCTTCGTTCACGTGAGCTTGGTTCCGGTTATGGGCCCTGTTGGGGAGCAGAAGACTAAGCCAACCCAACACACGGTCAAGGAACTTAGAGGACTGGGCATCATTCCCGACATCCTAGTCTGCCGGTCTGCCAGCCCGCTAGAGTCTGAGACCAGGACCAAGTTGGCAGCCTTCTGTCATGTCTCCGAGAACGCTGTTGTCTCAGCACATGATGTCTCCAACATCTACCGAGTCCCAATGATGTTTGAAGACCAAGGAGTTTCAGAGGTTCTGGCCGAGGGTTTGGACTTCAAATTACCCGCGGAAAAACCGCTACTCGAAGATTGGAAGTCAATGGCTGACCGTGTGGATGGAGTAGAGAAGGAAGTAAGAATCGCAATGGTGGGCAAGTACACCGGACTCTCTGATTCCTACCTCAGTGTAATCAAGGCGCTACAGCACTCCTCCTACGCGGTCAATCACAAATTAGTCATCGACTGGATTGAATCAGCCAACCTCGATGATGATACTGCTACCTCAGATCCAGAATCACATGCCGAGGCATGGGGGTTGTTGAGGGGAGTTGACGGTATCCTCGTTCCTGGAGGATTCGGTAGGAGAGGTATTGAAGGTAAAATCAAGGCGGCAGGATACGCTAGGACCAACAATGTCCCATATCTTGGGGTCTGTCTGGGTCTGCAGGTCGCAACAATCGAGTTCTGCAGGAATGTATTAGGCATGGAAGGGTCGAACTCGACTGAGTTCGATGAGGATACTCCGCATCCCGCTGTAGTGTTCATGCCTGAGATTTCGAAGACGCATATGGGCGGGACGATGCGACTGGGCACCAAGCCTACTCCGTTCCTAGTGGGTGACTGCAAGATGAGGCGCTTGTATGGTGGTGCCGAGCATGTCGATGAGAGGCATCGTCACCGATACGAAGTCAATCCCGAATTGATTGAGCAGATTGAGGATGCAGGCCTGAAATATGTGGGCAAAGATGAGACTGGTCAGCGCTGTGAGATAATGGAACTCGATGACCATCCATACTTTGTGGGGACTCAATACCACCCCGAGTTCAAGTCGCGTCCGAACCGTCCCAGTCCACCATTCCTAGGCCTTCTGATGGCTGCAACTGGCCAAGAAATCTGAATCAAAGGGTAGGGAATATGATGCCCCGCAGTGTCAGGGTTACTTTGTGATGTATCCATCAACTAGGATAGCTCATCTAATTTGATTTCATTTTTTTCCAGAGCCAACTCAACGGCATGAAAACAAAAAAGAATGCGAATATGTTTAGTATGAACGCACTCATCATTCCATCCGAACTAAGATTCGCCCAGTCCCAGTACCATACCATGAACAACGACAGGAGAAATACCAGAGAGAAGCAGATGATGAAACGCTTCATTGGAGGGGTTTCCTCCACCCATTTTTCTATCCTGGCTTGCAACGCCCCCTCATCCATACTTCGTACCCCTTACTGATGCTGATATCAGTTTGGGTACCCATTATGACGGGCCTATACTCCTTCGTTCTTTGATTCCTTATTACGATCAAAACGACCAATACCAATCATCACAATCATTAGTCCAAAATGAATAAGAGGAATAAACAACAAATCAACTCTACTTACTCGAATGACCATTAGGTACCCAGTAAGTATTGCCATACCTCCTGGTAAAACTGCAAAGACTTGGAGCCATCGTCTGGTTTTTGGCCAAATCGCGAATAAGAATGCTACTATGCAGAGTGGTACCGTTAGCATCGAGAGCCACGTCCCCACAATAATTCCACATGCTTCGGGGTTTATGCACAATCCTTGAGCTGGACTCGGAATAAATATTACAATCAATAAGATAGAGGTTAGAAATACAACTGGATACCGCTCCATTGGTTTTAGTTGACCCATATCTATTGATTAGTTCCTAAGCATTTAGTAATTGTACCTAATTGTCAGATTCCCTACCCATTGATTCAATCAACAGAGACTGGTAGAACTCTGGTCGTTCTGTAGCCCTGTAGTACCTTCATGTAGCGCTTGGCTGCGAACTCCTCATCGAGTTCTACGTCACCAGTCTCTATTCGTAGTCGTCGAACCGAGAGCAACTTGGCCGGAGTGACTACACCTAGAATATTGTCAATTCCAATGAGTCTGAGCACTTGGGGAGATAGCTGCAAATTGCCTCTTCCAATCAAGAATCCCTGACCCCCCATAGGTGAGAGGAGTAGCGTTGTAGGGCCATCGTGCTCGGATAGCAGGTCGAGCAGGTCGGACTCGCTCAAATCGGTCCCCACCTGCTCATTTCCTTTCGTGGCGTCTATTCCTAGGTTGGTGGGCTGGAACTCATTCATCTCCGCTATAGCGCGCAGCGTCCCACCGGAGCCCCAGATAATCAAACGATCCTCACTCACTAGCATCTCACGGATGTGGTCAGCCAGTCCCTCGGTGGTGTCCTCCTCTCCAGTTGCCTCAATCCTCTGCTTGGAGCCTTGCATCCATCGAGGACTCGCAGGAGTCATTGCCTCTGCGTACAGCCTGACCACCCACTTTCCTTGCCTGTACAAGTCCTCATCGAGGTCTAGCACCTCAGTGCTTGCAAGCAATAGATCCCCGATGAGCCAAGATGAAAGTGCCTCGGCCGCCGCCTTAGGAGAGGCAGCGAAGCAACCTGAGTGCATTTTGACCCCTGTAGGTACGCCAATCACAGGCATCTCAGGGGATCCGGCTGAGTCCAATGCAGACACCACATCACGAGTTGTGCCATCGCCCCCGGCGTAGATTAGTAGGTCGATTTCTGACTCGAGTAGTGAATTCACAGCTTCCTGCGTATCTGCGGCCGAGGTCTTGCCACTGCTTGAGTGCACGGTGCTGATTGAGCCAATCTGTGCATCGGGCAGCCACTCCGTGCCCATTCGACCCTCGCTGGTCACCCAGGAGATGTCATCGAAGCCGGACCTGTGGATTGAGGAGAAGTGTTTCAGCATGGCCCTCAGGCGAGGTCCGGAACGATCTTCTGCACCCATAGAGCGAGCGAGCTCGGCCTGACCGTCTGAGCCCTTCAGACCAAGGCGGCCTCCCAACCCCGCGTCGGGATTGACCAGTAGCCCAAGTCGCACCATGAGTCGTCCAACGGGCCTGTGTTCTTATCGCTTCATGCTCGCGCGACGGCAGCATGAGGGTCGTGGTCGCACTGGGCGGGAATGCCCTGCTGAGGAGGGGTGAGCCGCTCACCGCAGAGAATCAGCGGGCGAACGTGGCGGTGGCGGCCGAGGCTCTGGCCCCTCTGGCAACAGAGTATCAACTCGTAATATCACATGGCAACGGCCCACAGGTCGGGTTGCTATCACTGCAATCGGCCGCCTACGAGGAGGTCGAGGAGTACCCTCTCGACATACTAGGGGCCCAGACTGAGGGTATGATTGGTTACATGATTGAACAGGAGTTGGGTAATCTGCTTCCGATGGAGGAGCCACTGGCTGCAATTCTCACGATGGTCGAGGTCGACCCCGAGGATCCTGCCTTCGACAACCCGACCAAGCCCATAGGACCTGTGTATATCGAGGAGGAGGCGAAGAGGCTCGCTGAGGAGAGAGGTTGGAGTATCGCTCCAGATGGTGAGTACTGGCGCAGGGTCGTTGCCTCGCCCGAACCTCAGAGAATTTTCGAGATGCGGCCAATACACTGGTTGCTCAAGCAGGGTTGCACCGTAATCTGCGCGGGCGGTGGCGGCATTCCCACCGTTTACCGTGAGGATGGTACACTGGAGGGAGTCGAGGTTGTAATCGACAAAGACAGGGCAAGTGCCCTGCTGGCATTCGAACTCGATGCGAGTCTTTTGATACTCGCAACAGATACCGATGGAGTGTACCTAGATTGGGGAACTGAGAATGCTCGCAGGATAGAGAGTATTACTCCTGAGGAGGCGAGTATGATTGAGTTTGAAGAGGGTTCAATGGGCCCCAAAGTGGAGGCTGCTTGCGACTTCGTGAAGAGGTCTGGAGGCAGGGCTGTAATCGGGGCCTTGTCTGACATGCAGGGCATGGTGACTGGTACCGCCGGTACTCAATTCGTACTCGAGTGATTCAGGCCTACGGCCTGTTTTTCGCGATTGGCTTCATATCCGATGCGCCTCGCCAACGCGTCGAGGACTGTTTGCATGGCGATGATTTCGGTCGATGTGGGCGCTGATGCAGCGCACGAGTACGCATCAGGTATTTCCGCCGGCGAGGTCATACTGAACGTCCACGGCAAGAAGTCGGGGGCCGTCGCTGCCACAGTCGACGGAATCGAGCGAGACTTCTCGCACGTACTGGATACAGATTGCTCAGTTCAGCCAATTGCAGGTGATTCGGAAGAGGGCCTGTACATCCTTCGCCACTCCTGCGCCCATCTGCTGGCCCAAGCGGTCACAGAACTGTTCCCAGATGCCAAGCCAACCATTGGACCACCGATTGACAACGGATTCTACTACGACTTTCACATGGATCCAATCGGTGACGAGGGGCTCAAGGCCATCGAGAAAAAGATGAACGAGCATGTCCGGGCAAATCACGCTCTCTTGCGTGAGGAGCATGACAATGAGTCGTTGCGCGAGATGTTTGCTTCAAACCAGTTCAAAGTCGAGATAATGGACGATAATATCGGTCACGATGTGGGATCTTCTGCGTACCGTCAGGGAGACTTTGTTGATTTGTGTCGCGGGCCCCACGTTCCCAGTACCTCTCACCTGCGTTGGTTCAGGCTAACCAGCACCAGCCAAGCCTACTGGAGGGCAGACAGCAAGCGTGAGTCGTTGGTTAGAATCTACGGTATGTGTTACGCAAGCAAGGATGCGCTGAAGGAGAGGGTGCGACAGATTGAGGAGGCTTCCAAGCGAGATCACAAGAAGATTGGCAAGGAGATGGAGCTCTACATGATTGACGAGCTCATTGGCAAGGGGCTGCCTGTTTGGCTACCCAACGGAGAGATACTCAAATCAGAGATTGAGCGCTTCGCAATAGAGACTGAAGAGGCGTATGGATACCAGCGCGTCACCACACCAGTGCTAGGGAAGCAGCAGCTGTTCGAAGCCAGTGGTCATCTGCCGCACTATGCCGACTCGATGTATCCTCCAATGGAGATGGATGATGGTACCTACTACCTGAAGGCGATGAATTGTCCAATGCACCATCTCGTCTACCGAAATAAGAAGCGATCCTACCGCGACCTACCACTACGAATCGCTGAGTATGGTACAGTCTACCGCAACGAACTCTCAGGAACTCTTGCTGGTCTACTGCGCGTCAGGATGCTATCGATGAATGATGCGCACATCTACTGCACCCTAGATCAAGTGGCTCAGGAATTCGCAGATAACATCCGAATGGTGCAAGACTACTATGCTGCCTTCGGTTTCGAAGACTACCACTTCAGACTCTCGCTTTGGGACCCTGAGAAAACTGAAAAGTACATCGATCAACCTGAGAACTGGGCTGCCACTGAGAACCACCTCAGGGAGATAATGGACAGTCTGGGAGTGCCTTACGTCGAAGCGATTGACGAGGCTGCTTTCTACGGGCCCAAGGTCGATATCCAGTTCACTACTCTGCTTGGACGCGAGGAGTCGATGTCCACAATCCAACTGGACTTCGCCGCCAAGGAGCGCTTCGGCCTGACCTACAAGGACGAGACTGGGGCCGAGAATGGAGAGGTATTCGTGATTCACAGGGCCCCATTATCAACTCACGAGAGGTTCGTAGCCTTCCTCACTGAACACTGGACCGGCAACTTCCCGACCTGGCTCTCTCCGGTGCAAGTCCAGGTCATCACCATTTCCGAGAAGCACAAGGAGCATGCAGCCAAAGTGTCAGAGGCGCTGCAACTGGCCGGAGTCAGGGTCAGTGTCGATGACTCGGACAGTACCATCGGAAGGAAAATTCGTCTCCATCGCAAGATGCGTCCGGCCTACATGGTAATCATCGGTGATGATGAGGCCTCCTCGGGTACAGTCTCGGTCAGGGGACGCAGCGGAGGACAGAGGAATGGGGTTCCTCTCGAGGAGTTCGTAGCCGAGATTTTCGCTGAGATTGCTAACCGGAGCACTGAACTCGGGATTGTTCCTCCGGAGTAATATTGGCATGATTGTAAACATCGCGGGATACCGCTTCGTCGACCTGCCTGACAGGGACGATTTGCATCAGCCAATGCTAGATTTCTGCATGGAAGCGGGACTCAAGGGAACGGTTCTACTGAGTCCAAACGGAATCAACTTCTTCCTCGCAGGCACGGAGCAATCAACTGGCTCTTTCCTCTCTCATCTGGAGTCGGACGATCGTTTGGCGGGAATTCCGGTCAAGGTCAGTAACACCGACTATCAACCGTTCCGAAGGATGCTGGTGAAACGCAAGAGGGAGATCATCTCACTGGGTATGGATGACATCAGGCCTGCGGAGTTCACCGGACCGCACATTTCGCCCATGGAGTTCAAGCAGATGCTCGCCGGAGGCGAGGACGTCGTCATTCTAGATGCCAGGAACGACTACGAGACCAGAGTTGGGATGTTTGATGGCGCAGTTGATCTCGACATTGCCTCCTTCCGGGAATTTCCCGGAGCGATAGAGGAACTGCCCGATGATTACAGGTCAAAGACCGTGGTGATGTACTGCACCGGTGGGATACGCTGCGAGAAGGCGTCCGCTGTGATGCTGAAGGCCGGGTTCGAGGATGTCAGACAGCTAGAGGGAGGTATCCTTGGCTACTTTGAGGAGTGCGGAGGCACTTACTGGAACGGTGATTGCTTCGTATTCGATCAGAGGGTTGCTCTTGACCACCAACTCGAGGAAACTGAGATTGTGATGTGTTTCAAGTGCCGCGAGCCGCTTTCTGCCGAGGAGCAGGGATCCGAGAACTACGTCATCGGGCAGCACTGCCCCTACTGCTATTCTAATCGGTAGATCACTGTCTGACCCAACTAGTCGCCGGCACTAGTGCCTGCGACCTATGGACTCAAGGAATTCTCCTGCAGAAGCAAGTGCAGCATAGCATGCTTCTATGTCGCCTGATGAAAGTGCAGCGGCTGCATCGGCAACCGTCTTCTCGGCTTCCATCCTTGATGGGTCATTCGGGCTGATGCCCGCTGAATCCAGTTTCGATCTGAGAGCCTTCCACTCGCCTTCCACGAACCGAACCAGCTCGGATGCCTCTGAGATGCTGTGCTCGTGCGCTTGCAGATCCGAAGTCAGTGATTGAAGTGATTCTGCAGCACCCACCCATTCACCTGACTCTGCACTCTCGGACACCTTTTGTAGTCGCTCAGACCAATCCTGCTTCGATGCGTCGGGGAATCTAGCTTCGATCTGCTTCTTCTGACGTAACGCGCGCTGAACCTCCTGCATTGCCTCTGAGGTTGCGCGCACGTCCCTCAGCACGCTGTCTGCTAGACCCTTGGCGAGGGCTGAATCTCCAGATTCCATCGCCTTGCGAGCCTGTTCGAGCCTGTCCTTGGTGGCAATCTCGATATCTCCCTCTGCTGCCACAACGGCGTTTTCAGCATCACTCAGGGACTTTGCCGCTGCCTCATCGGTGGAGCCCATGCTCTCGATGTGAGCCGGGATTGAGGAGGCGATGTGGAGCGCCTCCACCGGGTCTTCTGCCTCCATAGCCTGCTTGGCCGACTTGAGGATCTCCATCACACCCTCGGCCTGATGGCCGGAGTGTCCTGAGATAGCGGTCTCTGCGGCCGTAATTGAGTCGTGGGCTGCCTGCCAGTGCTCCTCAATGACCTCTGACTTGGCTTTTGCCCGACGGTAGAGCAGCTCAGCATCTCTGAAAGAGCCTAAATCAGCCTCTCTGTCACCCATTTCAAAGGCATTCCTCGGACCGGTTGCCTCCGTAGTGATGCTCTCGGCCCTCTCTAGTGATTCCAGAGCATCTGCCCTTATTGCATCGAGGTCGCCTGAGAATGCAGTTATCCTCTCAATCTCAAGATCTGCCTTAGATAGTAGTTCCATACCTCTCTCCGGGTCACTCCAACCCTCCTCTCTAGCGATCTTGAGGAGCGAGGACACCTGTTCCATTCCCGAGGATCCTTCTCTCAAGGCTAGCACTCTAGATTCAGACGCTTCAAGGAGCTTGGAGAACTCTGAACGTGCCTCGTGGTCATCGTCTTTGGCCAGAAGATCGGGGATCATTGTCAAACAGGAAGCGAATACAACCACTCCCCAAAGAACCAAGTCATCACTGAGTGAGACTAGGACGGTCATTGCAACAGCGAGGCCAGCTATGCTGGTCATTCCCCTCAATCTTCTTGTATCGACGCTGCTGCCCAACTGCGAATTGGTGAACCACCATAGATATCCTGCCACAAGCACCATCAAAGCTGCAGCAATTGCTTTGTCATCAGGGCCGTAGGTGATGCCCGCGAAGGCTAGGATGCTTGGCCAAGAGATGTTGGAAGCAGTTGACAGCCTAGACCTCTCCTCTGGTCCGAAATAGACTAGGTCGTTGAGCAGTAGTGCGGATACGAACATAACAAGCACTGGCCCGAAGGTCTGGATTGTCTCTGCTTCCCCAAACAGTCCTGGAGTCAGCCACCAACCACCGGCCAACACCAGAGTTAGTGTGCATGCCAGAGCCAGTCTCTCTACCCTCAAGCTATGTGCTTGGACCGTCTTCTGAGGGTAGTCAGGAAGGAGGACCATGGGGTCCAACCAGAGTCATCTGTCAAGAGTTGTGCGGAAGGCTGTGTAACTATGGCCTCAACGACTCAGGGCCCCAAGCACGACGGGCGAGCCACGCCAACAGCATCAGCAATACCAGTACTGTCATCACAACCTGCAAAGGCATCTGCCAAGACGACTGGACCATGTAGTCGTGTTCAATCTCAAGGCTGCCATTGCTAGAAGCGCTTTCACTAATCCAATCTAGTCTGAGATCGAAATCACTGGAACTGAGTTCTAGATGCATCTCGATATCAAAAACCCCCGGTCCAGAAGTTTCTGCGGCTGTCACCATATAGTCATCCGAGCATATCTCTCCGGAGCACAGTACCCCGTTGCCGGTGTCAGCACCCGTGTTCTCAAATGTCACCACGATATTGACAGTCTCTCCTTCAACCAAGTCGCCAATGACTACCACATCAAGTACAGAGATGTAGACTCCAAGCATCGGAGATACCAATAGACCCCAAGTGATCTCCTCTTCATTTCCGACCGAATCCCATGCTACGACTTGCAAGATGTAGGTCCCGGCTTCGGATATCGGTAGCATCGTCTGTTCTGCTTGCATCCAATCAGCCTGCTCTACAATCACCTCGCCATCGATGCTAATCTCCCAAGTTGTGTCCTCAATCGAGTCTAGATCATCGAATGACTGAGTCAGCGACAGCATGATGCTATCTCCGACACGTGCGGGAGATGAGGGAGATATGGGCGTCTCATTGGAGAAGATTTCCGGGATGATCGTAGGGCCAGTCGAATCGGTTACTCTGACTATCCAAGAATTTGTCACAGAGTTCCATGCGTCATCGGTGATTTCCAAGATTAACTCATACTCGCTAGGCTGCTTGGATTGATGTCGTTCACTGACATTCAGGTGCATGCCATTGACTTCCTGCGACTGGAAGAATCGATCCATGAACTCAAGATTGTCGACGCCTGCATGTCTCCAATTCTCTGATTTGTTCATGGAAACCACGATTCCAACTGGCAGTGAACTTGAATCTGATGCGGAGAAGTCGAAGTAGAACTCACTTCCCGATGGCACCTCTAACACTGCTGTGCTGCTGTCCAGTACATGGGACTCGCCATCTATCACATTGGTGAAGGATACATCCCAAGTCGGCAAGTCTCCGTCAATCAGGATGTTTTCATACCAATTACTAGACAAAGAGGCGTGGTCCATGCAGTGCATTACGACGCTGGCGACTTCGCCGTGGGAGAAATTTAACTCAGAGGCAGTGAATTGCAAATCACTACTTTCGGAATGCAATACCATGGTGCCGTTATTGTGGACCGTCCACCACTGAGAAGTGTCATCCAAAGCGCTGTCCACGCACTCACCCGAGTACTCAGTAGGATTGTCCAATGGTATCATCGAGTTCCCTGTCAATCTCGAGGCTATGTTAGTCGGATGCACGTTTTCTCCCAATGTGATGCGGATGTCTGAGGTCACTGAGGCCTGTTCGCGGTTTACGATGAAGTCGTTCGGGGTGCCTTCGATTATACTCTGCATGGCGCTGTATCTGAACTCCCAAGGACTCGGAAGAATCACGTTGAGGGGTATTTCCTCAATCACTCCGCCGACTCTGGGGATGTCAAGTATCCTGATTGAACGAGAATCGGTGTTCCCGGTTAGGACGGCTGCCTCTCCCCAACCCCAACTGCCGTTGACATCTACTGGGCCGATGTTTGGTGGAATGACTACGATTTCCATGCCACGACCGGATGGAATCATCGCGGCGTAGTCGATTAGACAGCATCCAAGCAACTCAGAGTCAGTGAGATTACGGGCGTTCTCAACTAAGTCTGCAAATTGAGAGACCTCTGCAATGCTGAGTTCACCGTCTGCATCCCCAAGATGATGATCTATCTGGACTCTTACTCCTAATTCCCTGTCAGGAAGCAGGTCTGTCCCGTAGTCGTCACTTACTGAGACATTGGCATGCCAGATAGCTGAAATTTCTGATGATTCGGTGAACGGTCCGATGATTTCAAAACTAGAATCTCCCATTATCGACTTATTCTGCAGTGGCAGCGGGTCTGGCCAAATCCACTCCTGATTCTCCGAATCCAATGCGGTGGTATTCGCGTAGTCCACAGCCATCATAGCCTGCGAGATGGTGTTCTCACGGTCGTACTTCCAGCTCCCATCTGGACGGGTGTTGGTGAACATCACAAAGACCACTGATTCACCTGAATCGGTAACTTCTCTCCTGAAGTTGGTCGATGAACCCGAGAATGCCCCCCAATGGTGCCAGGTCTGTTCATCCTCACTCAGAACGTAAACTCCACCACCGTACCAAGGTTGAATCTGGTCGTAGGAATTCTCTGTGAAGAAGTCGAACGAGTCCTCGAAGATACCACTGTCGATTGAACCGTCGATATGAGAGATGAATCTAGCATAATCCGATGCTGTTGCGATCCAGCCGCCTCCGCCGTCCTTCTCCTCTATTACGAAGGCCCCGCAATCAGGTCCGGGCGCAGTAGGGAATATGGGGTCGCCGTCCTCATCTTGACCGGATGGGAAGTGGCACCATCCAGTATAGTCATCGAAATAGGAGACCTCGTGCTCAGCTCTTTGGTCAGGCATGGTCATCCCGATTGACATACTGTGAATGCCCATAGGAGTCAGGACATTATCGGTGATGTAGTCCTCGTATCCCATTCCTGTCTGGACCTCGATAATCTGACCGAGGATCTGGTAACCTACGTTCGAGTACTCATAATCCTGCCCGGGTTCGTATTCGAGTGGCCTCCTCAACCACTCAGAGAGGATCCTCTCCATCGGGATAGGAGCTAGGTTGCCGTTATCGAAGTCATCAATCAATGACTGCTTGTCTATGCATGGGTCGTTCTGCCAAGACCCCACCCAGTTGTTCCAATGACGGTAGGTGGGGTCAATGCTGGGATTGAAACCGGCGCGGTGATTGAGTAGCATGGAGATGTTGATATCATCAATTGAGTATGATGTCGAGTGGTTAGGATAGTCGCATCCATCAAGTTCTGGTGGAAGTAAGTGCGGCGCTAGATTGACCATTCTGTCATCTAGCGAGATTGTGCCATTCTCGACTAGAGTGAGGATGCCTGCAGCGGTAATCGCTTTGGATAAGCTGGCTATCCTGAACTTCGAATTTACCGTTACCGGAGAGGACCAGTAAGTGCCATTCTCATCGGTGCCGTTGGCTGCGATTCCGTAGCCCTTGTTGAAAACTAGTGAGCCGTTGTACATCACTGCGACCTGAGCCCCCGGAATTTGCCAATCTGCCAATAGATCTGAGATGTCGGAATCAAAGTCCGAGAACAGGTCGTTCTGTATGTGTCCAGGTTCGTCTGCTGCAGAGGGGGTCGTCACGGTCGATAACAGCATCAGCAGAGCGAGGAAGAGTGCAAGAGGGCGCTGCGTCATGTTCTCACTACCTGTTGTGGATTATCTCCGAGCCAGTCCAATCGACATTCAGCGGAATAAGGCCATGAGACTCGCCCAGAGAGGAGAGGTCCTTGCGCAGGCCAGAGGCCCCATGAACCAGGAAGAAACCTCCTCCTCCTGCCCCCAATAGTTTGGCTCCGGAGGCTCCCATAGCCATGATTCGCTTATGCAGAGTGTCCAGTTCATCTCCACTGACGCTCGCAGAAATTCCTCTCTTGATATTCCATGCCTCGCCTATCAATGAGCCCAGACCAGAGATGTCTCCTTTTGCGAGAAGGTCGTGAGCCTGATCAGCTTGTCCTCGAATAGTTCGCAGGCGGGCCAACTTGTCAGACTCGTCTTCGGGGACCTCGCCGAGGACCTCGGAGGCGCTTCTGGACATCCCAGTGAAAACAAGCGTGAATTCCTCGGACAAGCGCCCTATGGCCTCATCAGACGCCTCTATACTGTCTACTGACACTCCGCTCGAGTCAAAACAAATCGAGTTGATCCCCCCGAAGGCGGCCGCATACTGGTCCTGCCTGCCGATAGGCTGGCCCAGTATGTCAATCTCAATCTCGCACGCTTCACTTGCAAGTTGTTCAGCGCTTGTCTCGCGGCCCGCATACGCGTGCAATGCGTTAAGCAGACCCACGGTAACAGATGACGACGAGCCCAAGCCTGTCCCTCTGGATGGTATGTCAGCAATGGTGGTAATCTCGACGCCCGACGTGACTCCGGTCATCCTCATCGCCTCTCTGGCGAGCTCGTGCTCAAGGTCCTCGAAGTCATCTACAATCTCCATCTTTGAGTAGGACAGTCTAACCCTATCATCGAATCGGGGGTTGACCGTGACGTGGATGTGCCTGTCAAGTGCGAGAGAGACAACTCTGCCCCCCTTAGGCTCTGACATGGAGAACGAGTCAATGTCGGTTCCGCCGCCGCAGAACGAGACTCGGACCGGTGTCCGGCTGATTATCATCAGTCGCGCGGGATTATTACCCCACATCAAGCCGACGGTATCCTGTCAATGGCTCCGGGAGGTCCACAGTAAGACACATAACCGGCACTCTCCCGGCTTCGCTGAGGAGAAGCGATGGGCGACCTCATCACGATGGATGATCTGAGCAACAAGGAGATTGAGAATCTCCTCGACAACGCCGAGCGTCTCCTTCCCGTCGCCAAAGGCGATGTTCACCTGCCTCTGCTTGAGGGCAGGGTACTCGCGAACATGTTCTTTGAGAACTCGACCAGAACCCGGATGTCCTTCGAGACAGCAATGAAAAGACTCGGTGGATCTGTCCTCAACTTCAGCACCACCGGATCGTCGGTGGCTAAGGGCGAGACGCTTTACGACACCATGCAGATGATCGATGGTTATGCCGACGTGGCAGTAATCAGACATCCAAGGCAAGGTGCGGCGCAGTACAGCGCCGATGCCATAGATATCCCCGTCCTAAACGCAGGAGATGGAGCGGGCAACCACCCGACTCAGACACTTCTCGATCTGTTCACAATCAGGGAGGCTCATGGAAAACTCAAGGGACTCAACGTGGTGATAGTAGGAGATTTACGATACGGAAGGACCGCTCACAGCCTCTCACATGCCCTAATCCGCTTCGGAGCGACACTTACCCTAGTATCTCCCAAATCGCTGATGATGCCAGCAGAAATCGTATCCGATCTGAAGGAGCATGGAGCCGGAGTCACTGAGACTTCCGACTTCTCTGCGACTATTGCTGAGGCGGATGTAATCTACATGACTCGTATCCAAAAGGAAAGATTCCCGGACGAGGACGAGTACACCAAGGTCGCTGGAATCTACATGCTAAGCGCAGGCGACCTTTCTGGAGTCAAGAAAGAGATGATTGTAATGCATCCTCTACCGAGAGTTGAGGAGATTCACCCCAGCGTCGACTCGACAATGCATGCGAGATATTTCCAGCAGGCTTTCAACGGAGTTGTGGCGAGGATGGCCCTGCTTTGTGAGTGTCTTGGCGTCAAGATACCAAAGAAGGTGAAGTAATGAGCGAGATGAGGCGTGTCACAGCGATTTGCAACGGTACTGTGGTCGACCACATTCCTTCTGGACGAGCTATCCAGGTGCTGAAGATGCTCAGGCTGGACATCGGGCGCTCAAACCCGATTTCTCTGGTAATGAATGTGCCCAGCGCCAAGCTCGGTCGCAAGGACGTGCTCAAGATTGAGGACCGCGAGCTTAACCAAGAGGAGTTGGATCGTTTGGCACTGCTCGCTCCCGCAGCAAGTGTGGCCATCATCAGGAACTACAGTGTCGCTGAGAAGCTCAAGGCCGAACTCGGGGACGAGTTGGTCAACATAGCCCGCTGCTCGTTCTGGAACTGCATCACACAGAATTCCAGAGAGCCTCTGCCACAGAAACTGCGAGTGGTCAATGTCGAGCCGCTCGAGATTCGCTGCTCATACTGCGGGCGCGGGCAAGACATGGACGAGGTCGTCGATAACATCCTCTGAATAGAAGCCTCAATCGTCGTCAGATTGGCTCCTCCACTCTCTGGTGGCCTGGTTACGTCGAATTTTGCGTGTTTCCACTAACCAAAGCGACTTGTGAAGAAGGATTGTTGTTGTCCTTCAGAGCGAAAGCGAAGATTACTCCTACACCTAGAAGCAGCAGTGAGAGGCAAACCCCCATGCAGCCGAGACCAAATGACCAGAAACCCTGCACATCGATGGATATCTCTCGAATCATGACATCGCTGTCTCCGGTGACGTCTCCGGAGAACCGAACTTTCCAAGTGTCCGAGTAGGACACGTATACGTCGCCGACGTATGTGTACCCTGGCTCGTAGAAGGATTCGCATGAGTAGTCTTCCTCGCAAGGCACGAAGCGACTGTTCACATCACCATTCAGCAGTTCCACATCCACGGATCTATACTCTTGGACGAAAACCGGATACATGGAAGTCGGATGCATCTCTCCCTCAAAAGTAGCTGGCGTTTTCCCCGTCCACAGATCGGTCCCGCCCGCATCGAATCCTTCGTCCATGTTTTCCATAAATGACCTCAATCCACCAGAGGTGGCAATTGCGCTGACAATCAACAACACGAATCCAGCGCCGAGAGTGATTTTAGTGACCTTATGCATAGCCTTGGCTGAATCGAATAGAGCATGAATGTTTTCACGACATCAAAGACCGGATTCATATCCAGACGTCATTCGAGGCAGTGAAATTGCCTTCGGTGTTCCCTGTATTGACTACTCCGCAAGGCTCGATAATCATCACCTTACACTCGTCTTCGGCATACGGCTTGTGCTCTACTCCCTTCGGAACAACATACATCTCGCCCTCACTCAACTCGACGGTCTTGTCCTTGAACTCGATACTCATCTCGCCCTCGATGACGATGAATGTCTCATCGGTGTCAGTGTGATTGTGCCAGACGAAATCACCCTTAATCTTGACCAGCTTGAACTGGTAGTCGTTCATCTCAGCGATTACCTTGGGTGACCAGTGGTCAGAGAACTTTGAGAGTTTGTCTCTCAGGTTGATCTTGCTCATCTTCCCTCACACTCTCAAGTAGTCTCGGCCAACCATCTCTTCATCGTACAGGCCTGACAGACCTCTCTGCTTGTGACCTCGCCGCACTCTGAGCAATTTCGAACCTCTGATTTTGGGTCACGCTCTGTCTCACGATGAAGCCTTCGAATCTCGTCGAGTGAATGTAGTAGTCCATGCCTTGCACCGGGAGTCATCGACTCCATCTGTGCTACTATGCCTCTGCTCTGCTGGCGCATCGCACCGGCGGCGTGCGGGCAGTCACCGTGGTGGATGGGCAGACCTTGGCAGATTGCGTGCGCGTGGATCTCCTGCTCAGGAATCCACCGCAGTGGGACGATTCTGGGGGCGATGCCTGCGATTGGATTGTCAGTATGAGGGGCGAGTCTGATTGAGCGTTCGACCTCACCCTTCTGGAAATTCATCAGGATTGATTGAGCCATATCATCGAGGTTGTGACCCAAAGCCATTACATCGGCATTCACCTTCTGGGCGAGTGTATTCAGGCCCTGACGGCGGAACACTCCGCAGAATGAGCAGGGCATCATCCCCTTAGCCTCGTCATGGTTCTCACTCATCGCTGGAATCCGAGTCACTACCTCGTCCATTCTCTCGTATCCAATCTCCTCATAACTGAGCGTCTCGAACCTTACTCCAAGTTGCTCTGTGAGATTTCTCGCGCACTCCAATGAAGGTGCCCTGTAGCCATCTATGCCCTCGTCTACGCAGCCAGCTATCAACTCGACATCACGTCGGCGTGATAGGATGTTGTGCATCATCGACAGAAGCACTGCTGAGTCCTTTCCTCCCGATACAGCCACCAGTATGCGAAATGGTGAGTCGTCCTCATGCCTCGCATCCTTGGGCAGAATGAGCTGCTGCCTGAGTTCCTTGGACATCCTCTTCCTGATGGATGAAGCGAGATGTTTGCCGCACAGATGCTGGCCGCTGTACTCCTGATGCACCACCGATGCGTAGTCGCAACGACTGCAGGGCTCCACGGAGATTGCGGCTGGCATGCTGTTCGCTATACGCAATCGAGTTTCAATCCACCCATCAGAGGAATCTTTCCGTTCCGGTGGATTGATGGCCCGAATGTTCATGCTACACGCATGGAAGACGGTTTGCCTCTGCCGGGTCGGCCCGTGGAGATGGCGCCGCAGAATTCCTCGCTGCTTGAGCGCGTCTGCTTCGTTGTATCAGCAGTAGGGGTCTATTCCTACTTCGATTTGCTCGACTTCCTGCCCTTCCCTGCCGCGTTGGTGGTTGCGATACTGGCGGTGCCAGTGCTTGCCGAGGTGATGGTGAGAATTGCCGCAAAACTGGGGCTGTTCCCCTAGTCGCTGCGCAGTCTGCTCATGCCTGTCTCGAGTATCCCAGTCAGGCGCTGCCACGGAAGAACGAAGCGCATACCAGCGACCACGAGCAAAAATAGACCCGCCGAGATTACCTTGCCGTAGGTCAGTTGCAGCTCCAGTGATTCACGAACCTGCCCAGACCACTGTGAACCCTCTAGAAGCCCTACCAATGAGATTAGGAAGTCATCGAACTCCAAGGCGATAGCCGTAGTTAGCATGACTACCCCTGTGATGAGAGTCATGTGGACTAGGTGTGAGTTAACCACGTTGTTGAATTGGCTGACATATTCGGGGTTCCTCTTGGCATCCTCAGGCAACAGTGCAGCGTACTCGAGGTGACTAATCACTGCGAGTCCTGCCTCCATGAAGACAATGATGAGTATGGCAATTGAAATCAGAGTCAGCGAGAGTGGTGAGAAAAGCCCGCCGTATAGCGTCGCGTCTCCAATCTGTGCTGGCAGGGGTTGGAGCCCGACGTCAACGGCATCAGTGATGCCTTCAAAGGTCAGCAGCGCATGTATGCCGACCACCATCAGGAAGTATCCGACAGCCCAAGTAATCATCCGCTTGGATAGGCCCCAGATTCCCATCAGGCCAGCCAAAATTGGGGCGAAAACGATTCCGAGGAAGAATAATTCGAATATGAACATGAAGGGGTCCCAAAGCTTGTCGATATGGTTCAGATTGGGGTTCTCGTTTCCGAGTGGCAGATGCGGCCCGGCTACCACTATCTGATAGATCCATGACAGCAAGAAGGGCAGCGCCATCCAGGCAAAGAAGCCCCACGAGACCAGTCTGTTAGCCCAGGTCTGGATCCTCTCCGGCTGATTGAGGATGGATACCCAAACGGCGGTGATAGCCACGCAGAACAGCACCGGTGCTACGAAGGTGGCATCTCCCGACAGCTCATTTCCCGACATGTCAACTAGTCCATGGATGAAGTCAGGCAGAATCAAATCCACGGTGTCTGAATCACTCCAGTATCTGACTCCCCTAGTGTGCTCATAGGCAGGGCACCAATATGTGGAGTCGATCCCTCCAGACTCCTCGATGAAATCATCTGTGCACAAGCCGAAGACAGAGTTCATCCTCCTCATTACCATCAACAGGGAAGCCGTAGAGATTAGCTGCAGAACGAGTATCTGCCAGCGCCTGCGCAGCTTGGGTATGTGCAGGGTCTTGGACTCGGGTACTGATTCCATAGCCATTCATTCACCCCTATACTGACCTCACCTGCAACAGTGCTTGAGAGAGTTCCACATCAGGCATCCAGTCAATCACCTTCGCACCGTATCCTGAAATCGCCGTGAGACGGTTCTGCCTCTCGAGCTTTAGTACCTCGTAGGACATCCTCGGGATTCGGCTGACCAGGCGCTCAAGGTCGATACTACTCGGAGATAGCACGATGACTTGGTGGCCCTTGCCGGCGAGATTTCTGATTGCCGGCAGGGTCGTACCGTCACCCTCCAGACTGCTGATGATGAATACTGGTGAGCCGCGGCTCATTCTAGCTGACATCGCGTTAGTCACCGCTTGCAGAGGCATCGAACCGCTGGCCTTGACAGAAGCCAAGCGGCTGAGAATTTTGTAGCCCTGCTTGTCACCCGTCTCTGCGGGAAGGAAATCCATCTTGTCTCCGTAGGTTACCAAAGCAACAGAATCGCGCCTTTTGATGAAATAGTTGGAGACCGAAGCTGCCGCTACAGTTCCCATCTCCAACGGATTCTTGAGGACAGTTCCGATTCTGGACACGTCTCTTGTGTCTAGGAAGATGAATACATCCGTAACAGCATCTCTGGTCTTCTCGTTAACCATCAGATCCCCAGTCTTGGCGAATGCCTTCCAGTTAATCGAGCGGAACGCATCACCAGGTAGGTACTCGCGCAGTGAGTAAAACTCCATACCCTGCCCGGGAGTCTTGAGAGTGGTTGCTCCGGTGTACATCTTGGGAACATCGGAGCGCAGAAGAGCCTCTTCGATCTCCCTGACTTGTGGGAATACCGTGACGTCTGTCCTGTCCTCAATCTGGGACTCTGTGACATACAGGTTGAATGCGTTCCTGTATCTGACCGAGACTGGCCCCATTGTGTAGTGTCCGCGCAGTGGGCAGCGCACTCTGTACCTGATTCGAGCAGTCTGACCTGGGCCAAGATTCATCCTCATCTGGTTGATGCCTTTTCGCATCTTCATCTCATGAGGCACGTTATCGAATACCTCCAGCTGCTGAGTCCTGCGATATGATGTGTTTGAGATAGTCAACTCAACGACGAGGTCATCTCCCTTGTACACATTGACTGCATTGGCTGGAGTACCATTGATGGTTCGGCTAATCTCTAGTTCGGAATGGCCCGAAACCCAACCGTTGATGGCGAGGAACGAGATGAAAGTGAGTCCGACAATCATTAGCTGGAAGTTGGAGATCATCATGCCAATGAGAATCAGGCTGATTCCGCTGGTTACCATCAGAGATGCCTTTCTAGTCCACATTCTATGCACCCGCCTCGGATTCCGTGCGACCCCATTCCTTGATTCGCTTGATTATCCCCACTAGTTCGTCTGCCTTGTATCGCCTGTCCTCAAACAGGAAGTTGACTAGGATTGGATCCTCGACCATACGCTGCAACTCAGATGCAGGCATGGCGTCGAACTCTTCTCGTGACAGGGTGTTCAGATTACGTATCCGAGAAAGTAAGACCTGTCTAATCTTCTCAGGCCTCTGATAGTACTCGTACCTTTTAGCGTCACCGAACCCATAGTAGATGATACGGAATACGTGTCGCCACTCCTGCGGGTCCTCCTTCCTAATCAGTACGGCTTCAAGGACGATGAACAGGGTGAGGAAGAGTAGCAGCATTGCCATCCAGTCGTTGGTGAAGTAAATCAGCAGATAGTACAGGAGATTGTAGGTATCTCCGAACAGGGTCGGTTGCTGGTGTCTGCTCTCATCAAAGATGACTATCGCGTTGGAATTTGCCTTGGTCGAATTTGGGTCGACCAGTAAAGCTTCGGCGATGATATCTAGTGCCCACTTGCGATTGTCATTCTCAGGAATTGAGATTGACTGAGTAGAGCCGTCACCAACAGCAAAGTTGCCTAACGAACTTGGATCGTAGAGGGAATTAATCAGAATCGATCCGTCTGCTACGAAGTGGACCCTACCTGAATTCGAATCTATACAGAGTCTGTTCTCGCAGTGCCTGACATAGACTGCGAAAGGACCCTGCTCATCACCCTCGATTCCCAGTGATTCGAAGCCGACTGTCAGGTTGCCATCGTCATTCGTATCTAGGTATGAATCCAGAGTCGATTTACCGATGGCGTATCGGTTATCGACTGGGTTGTATGAGGTGGCCTTCTCAAACGCTGAGGGCGAGTTTGTCAGCAAATTGTAGCCTTCCGAAAAGTCCCAGCCGTCGACCGAGTACCTGTGACCACACAGGCCGGCATCGGATTCGGTGACGAAGGCGGAGATTGCCGGATTTAGGGGCTCGGGGTCGAGTATGTCGATTACGCCGTCGTCATCTAAGTCCTTGAGGCAGGGATGGATGGTTGCCAGCGAGCCAGAGTTCGTGGTGAAGTTGAATGCAGAACCGGTGTTGATCCAAATATAGTCAGCGCCTAGCTCGGCTGCATACGAGCCTTCGTCGTACAGCCTGTGGCCAGAATACTGTAGTCCGAACTGGTCAGCGAGATTGCTTGAGTAGCCAAAGTCGTCCATGAGCAGTACAGTTCCGCCCCTCTGCACGAAGGACTCTATGGCGAGAATCTCGGAGGTGGAATAACCGTCGCCCTCAGAGAACTCGATGACGCTCTCATCGCCTGTGAACCTAGGCAGAGATATGGTGTCGCGCTCGACACCCGAGATGACGAAAACAGCCTGTTCGGGATAATCGATTTCGCTTAGTAACAGGGGACTTGAGACCAGTGCGGTGGTTTCCACTCCCATCGCACTGATGTCCGACCTGAAGGTGCCAAGGTCGTTCCAATCGTCCCCGTACGCAGACTGGTGAGTCTGACCGGGAACGACGTAGGTCATTGCGATGGTAGAGACCAGAATGAGAAGCAGGGCCCAGAATGAAAAGACCAATGCTCCGCGCCTCGCGCGGTGGCTCCTGATGAAAGTCGAGAAACTCTGGGAATCTGCCATACTGGGAGCCTCCGTTCCGTAGGAACGGGCAACGAGCCTAAACTTCGTCTTAAGACCATTATGTGGCCATGAACCAGAGTTGCATCAGATATCAGCGCGCCAATTGGATGCTGGTGCCCACTCCAGATACCTCTTCGACTGGGACTGAGAGTAGTCCGTCATCGGTAGGCCAAGGAAGAAGAGCCGGGTCTATGTCTGGCTCAATGGTGACCATCAGAGCCACAATTTCTCCGGAGTCAGAATCCAATCTGAAGTCGGCCAAGTTGCCTAGCTTGTCCCCTGACTCGTCGATAACTGTCATCCCGAGAATCTCTCGGCCGAATGTCGTAGGCATAGTAACTCACACTGATTCAATGCCGGAGAGGCCATCCGGACTTCTGCGGACAGACTCCAGACCACTCACCAGCATGGACTCCATGCGATTGTAGTACTGCATCATCTCATCGGTCACAGTCGGCCTCACACGCTCAATTGCCTGCTCGAAGTGCTTCTTGGACACTGTCTTGCGCTCAGCCCTCATCGCGATGAGTGCAGCTTCCCTGCAAATTGACTCGATATCCGCTCCTGTGTAGTTGGTCATCTGTGATGCGAGGCCGGCGAGCTTGAACTTGCCCAGAGGCATGCTCTCTGTGTGAATTTTTAGAATCTCCAGAATTGACTTTGAGTCAGGAGGCGGTATATGCAGGACTCTCTCAAAGCGTCCACTGCGCAGAAGAGCAGGATCAATCATTTCCGGCCTATTGGTCGCAGCGACCACAATAACACCCTCCATACTCTCGACTCCGTCCATGCTGCTCAGCAATTGGTTGACGACCCTGTTCATCACATCTGAACCTCCGCCATCGCTGGCTCTCCTCATGCCAGCAATGCTCTCGAACTCGTCGAGGAAGACAATCGAAGGACTCGATTGCTTGGCCTTCTTGAATACCTCTCGGACGGCCTTCTCGGACTCGCCGACCCACTTGGAAATCAGCTCTGGCCCCTTGATTGTGATGAAGTTCGCCTTGGCCTCGTTAGCTATTGCCTTTGCAATCAGTGTCTTCCCAGTTCCGGGTGCTCCGAACAGCACAATTCCACGGGGAGGATTGATCCCGAAGTGGTCGAACAAATCGGGTTTGGTCAGAGGCCACTCGATGCTCTCCTTGAGTCTCTCCTTGACCTCATCCAGACCGCCGACCTGGTCCCATGAGACCTCGGGCACCTCAAGGTAGATCTCGCGCAGCGCACTGGGTTCGATTTCCTTGATTGCCTGTCTGAAGTCCGACATCCTGACTTCCATCTTCTCCAGTACCTCTGGAGATATCTGCTCCTCCTCGAGGTCTATCTCAGGCAGGTATCTGCGGAGCGCCTTCATCGCTGATTCCCTAACCAGAGCCGAGATATCAGCACCGACGAAGCCGTATGAGTTGTCGAGTAGCCAATCCATGTCAAAATCGTCGCTAATTGGCATGCCGCGAGTATGGATGTCGATGATTTCCTTGCGGCCATTCTTGTCTGGGACGCCGATTTCCAGCTCCCTGTCAAAACGGCCAGGACGACGTAAGGCTGGATCTATAGCGTCCCTGCGATTTGTGGCTCCAATGACGACCACATTGTCGCGGCCTTGCATTCCATCTAGAAGAGTAAGTAGCTGGGCCACAACTCTGCGCTCGACCTCTCCAGTAACGTCCTCCCTCTTCGGGGCAATACTGTCGAGTTCATCTATGAAGATGATAGCAGGGGTGTTAGCTGCAGCCTCGTCGAAAATCTCTCTGAGCTGCTTCTCGCTCTCACCGTAGTACTTGGAGATGATTTCGGGGCCATTGATTGATGTGAAATGAGCATTAGTCTCGGAGGCCACAGCCTTCGCAATCAGAGTCTTGCCGGTTCCCGGAGGTCCGTGGAGTAGGACGCCTCTCGGTGGATCTATTCCCAAGCGCCTGAACAGTATAGGATGCTTGAGTGGGAGCTCAATCATCTCCCTGACCTTCTGGAGTTGCTCACCTATGCCACCAATATCTTCGTAAGAAATTGTTTGAACTTGGCCGGATTCTTCCTCATCGACAGCTTCCTCTTTAATCACAATCTCAGTATCGGGAAGAACCTGAACGATTCCCTTTGGGCTGGTGGAAACTATTGCGAATGGAAGGGCCTCGGCGAACAGAGTCATTCCGGGAATGAAGATGCGGTCGCCGGCGACCACTGGGCGCTTGTTCAGACCGCGTCGAGCGAAGCCCTCGATTCCAGGCCCGAACCTGACCTTCTGCTGCTTGGCCATGACGGGGCTGAGAACGAGTCGCTGGCATGGCTGGGTCTCGACCTTGGAGATGGTGACGCGGTCGCCGAGGCTGACTCCGGCGTTCTTACGAATGATACCGTCTATCCGGATTACTCCGAGGTTGGCATCCTCTGGTCTGCAGCGCCATACAATCGCAGCGGTTCGTTGCTCGCCAGCAATCTCCACGATATCTCCAGGCTTGAGGTTTAGTTCATTGTCAAATGGCACGCGAGCGCGGCCGTGACCTACGTCGCTGGGTATGGCCTTGGCCACCCTCAGTGCGAGTGTTTCATTTGCTTCATCGGACACAATACGACCCCTGACAGATGCTCTTGTGCTCTCAGGTTAGTTAAACCTACCAATCTGGAGGTGTCCCGGAGGTTGAAACGGTTATCGGAACGATGAGGGCCGATGAGTAGGATTCATTGCTTGATGTCCATTCGCCGGGCCATGACACACGTTCTAGAGGCCGGCTTCGAATACATGGAAGCGAACAACCCGAATGGATCACCGAAGGTTAGAGGTTACAACATCATCAATGGTAATCTGACTCTGGCCAGCGACGGCTCGACCTACGAGAGTATCAACCCGGCCTGGCTGGATGATTGCTTGGGCGAGTTTCCCCTATCAACCAAGTCTGATGTTCACGATGCGCTTGCAGCCGCTCGTGCAGCATTCCCGGACTGGGCAGCCACCCCGGCCCCCACACGCGGACAGGTGATTGGTAATATGGGCCGGCTGCTTATGGAGCACAAGGATGATCTCGTGCGCCTACAGGCACGCGAGATAGGTAAGACTCTGAAGGAGTGTGGCGGTGAAATCCAGGAAGCGATAGACACTTGCCTCTTCTTCCAATCAGAGGGTCGTCGTCTGTACGGTCAGACCGTCAACTCCGAGTTGCCTGACAAGGAGCTCTTCACCTACCGTCGCCCATTGGGAGTATGTGGCATCATCAACTCCTGCAACTTCCCATCAGCGGTCCCATTCTGGAAGATGATTCCTGCAATCATGTGCGGTAACACCTGTGTGTGGAAATCGCCTCAGGACTCGCCTATGCTTTCCTTCGCTCTGGCCCGAATCATGCATGAGTCAGGATTGCCTGACGGCGTGATCAATCTCATACACGGCAAAGGCAGTGGGGCAGGCCAAGACCTAGTCGACTCCGCCGACCTCGGGATGGTCAACAAGATTTCATTCACGGGCAGTACTGCTGTGGGGAAGATGATAGGTGAAATCTGTGGGCGCAACCTAGTCAGCGCATCGCTTGAACTAGGGGGCAAGAATCCACTTGTGATTATGCCTTCCGCCAATATGGAGAATGCTGTGGAAGGGGCGTACTGGGCTGGTTTCGGAACAGCCGGGCAGCGCTGTACGAGCCTTGGCAATCTGATTATCCATGAGGCCATCTACGACGAGTTTGTTGAGCGCTTCATGGACAGGGTCAGATCGACAGTTATCGGAGACTCGATGCGGAACAATGGAGTCCTATACGGCTCAATGCTGTCAGAGAGGTATGCTGTTGACTTTCTCAAAGGCATCGAGATGTGCGAAGCCAGTGGGGCGACGAAAATCTGGGGCGAGGGTCGGATAACCAACGACAACAAGCCCGACAATTTCCATGGCGACGCCAGTGAGGGAGTCTACATGTGGCCACATGTCTACACCGGTGTCACCGAGGAAATGGAGTGCTTCCACGAGGAGATTTTCGGACCTGCGGTTACCATCGTCAAGGCTCGTGACTTCGACCACGCCCTCCACCTAGCTAATGCATCCCCATACGGCCTATCGTCGGCGATTTACACCAACGATCGTCTCGAGGCTTACCGCTACAAGACTGGTATCAAGGCCGGTATGACCGGAATCAACAACTCGACAACCGGAGCAGAAGCTCACCTGCCTTTTGGAGGAGTCAAGGGCAGCGGTAATGGAACCCGCGAGTCCGGCATCTGGGTCATCGAGGCCTATTCTTACTGGCACGCTGTCAACGACGAGCTCTCTGGCAAGCTCCAACTTGCCCAGATGGACGTCGACGAGATTGAGATGGAAGAGGCTGAAGCTGACTACGCCGGGCTTGCCTAAATCAGCATCTCGCCACACTGCGGACACGGTAGTCCGGGTAGCCAAGCCCCCGGCATATGCCCACAGTTCTGACAGATGGAGGATTCGATGTCACCGTCCACGGACTCCGATTGAGGGAGTATACCTTCAACCTTGCACCGGCACCTGAGTCCCAAAGGGACTCATGCAATCCCTTATGTGACTAGAACGGTGCCGTTGAATATCGGGGATACAGATGAGTGAGGGCATCAAACTCCCGCTCCCTATGAAGAAGGGATTGGGCGCTACTGACAGAGTGGATGCTTGGTGGAAGGGGCCCACTGCCATGGTGGCATACTTGGGCTTCATGATTGTCTACGCCACATGGCGCGGGATGATGGAGTCAGACTTCTGGTACTTTGAGGAATTTGGAAGGAGTGTCGGTCATCAGACCATGGCTATCGAGAGTCAAGGGAGTCACGTCCTCAGCCCGCTGTTCAGCCCTCTCATCATTCCTGGAAAGGGCACTATGGGGTCGCTGGTTCCGATGTGGCTGGCTTGGATGTCCCCCGCTATGTTCATCCTGATTTTTCCCGCTGGCTTCCGTGCTACATGCTACTACTACCGCAAGGCGTACTACCGTGCTTTCATGCAACAGCCCACCGGGTGCGCTGTCTCCAAGCCGTGGGATGAATACAGCGGCGAGACTGGTTTGCTAGTCTTCCAAAACCTCCATCGATACTTCATGTATGTCATGCTGATTTATCTGCCAATCCTGTCCTGGGACTTCTGGCTCTCCGTGAACTTCCACGATGCTTTTGGGGCTCATCACTACGGAGTTAGTTTCGGCTCTATCTGTCTGTTGGTCAATGTGATTATGTTGGCAGGCTATACCTTCGGATGCCACGCTTTCCGCCATGTCGTCGGAGGAGGTTCAAATGACTGGACCGGAGATTCGATGGGCAGACTTAGGTACAAGATGTGGAAACTATCTACAAGGCTCAATGAGACGCACAAGGAATGGGCACTGTACAGCCTATTCTGGGTGATGTTTACTGACTTCTACATTTATGCCTGCACCGATCCAATGTTTGGATGGACCGACCTGATTCTATGGGGTGGTCTGTGATGGGGGATGTGATTACCCATGAGCACGATGTGGTCGTTATCGGGGCTGGCGGTGCTGGCCTCAGAGCCTCCATCGAAGCCAGCGCTGCTGGAGTCAGTGTGGCCATGATTTGCAAGTCGATGCTGGGTAAGGCACACACTGTGATGGCCGAGGGAGGGGCAGCGGCAGCTCTTGCGAACAAGGACCATCGGGACTCATGGCAGACTCATTTCCGTGACACCATGAAAGGTGGCAAGTACCTAGGTGATTGGCGAATGGCCCAGATTCATGCTCAGCAGGCTCCAGATAGGATTCGTGAGCTGGAGCAGTGGGGTGCAGTCTTCGACCGAACACCCCAAGGTCGGACCAGCCAGCGCAACTTCGGCGGTCACACCTATCCCAGACTGGCTCACATCGGAGATGCTACCGGCCTGGAGTTGATTCGAACGCTCCAACAGAAAGGCATCCACATGGGAATGGATGTGTTCATGGAATTCACAGTTCGAAGATTGTTCACTACCGATGGTCGCGTCTCGGGATGCTTCGCTTACGACCGGAACGACGGTTCGCTGCACGTATTCAAGGCCAAGACGATAGTGCTGGCCACCGGTGGTATCACTCGATGTTGGGAGGTCTGCTCCGGCTCCTGGGAGTACAGCGGTGAAGGGCATGCTTTGGCCTACTGGGCAGGAGCAGAGATGGGCGATATGGAGTTTGTCCAGTTCCACCCCACCGGGATGATATGGCCCCCCTCGGTCAAGGGGATATTAGTCACAGAGGGTGTCCGTGGAGAGGGTGGCATGCTGACCAACTCCGAGGGTGAGAGATTCATGTTCAACTACATCCCTGAGATGTATGCAGACGAGTTCGCAGATACCGAGGAGGAGTCACAGGGATGGGTCGATGAGGTCATCGCCGGCAAACTCGCTACGAAGCGCAGGCCACCAGAGCTGCTCACTCGCGATGTCGTCGCGAAAGCGATAAACAGCGAGCGTGACGCTGGGAGGTCTTCTGAGCACGGAGGAGCTTATCTCGACATCTCATGGAGGTCCGAGGAGGAAGTCAAGAAGAAGCTCCCCGGAATGTATCACCAGTTCAAGGAACTCGCAGCTGTGGACATCACCAAGCAGCCGATGGAAGTCGGCCCCACCGCACACTATGTCATGGGCGGCGTGAAGGTCGACTCGTACACTCAGGAGAGTTCGGTGCCCGGACTGTACGCAGCCGGAGAAGTCGCCACCGGGCTGCACGGAGCCAATCGACTGGGTGGGAACTCACTGTCAGATCTTCTCGTGTTCGGCAGGATTGCCGGGGAGCAGGCTGCCGAATGCGCCAAGCAGATGGTATACTTTGCCGGAATCGACCAGTCTGACATCGACGATGTGGTCGATGAGACTCTGGCCCCCCTTAGTCGCGAGGTTGGCGAGAACCCGGCTCAGGTGGTCAGCGACCTCAGGGAGATGATGCAGAACAAGGCAGGTATCATCCGGACCGGGGGTCTGCTCCTAGAAGCCCTGCAGGATCTCGATGAGCTTGAGCGCAGGGCAGTTGAGGTCGCCCCCGGGGGAGGTCGAATCTACAATCCTGGATGGCATCAAGCACTGGAATTGGGTGCGATGATTGACGTCAGTAGGATGTGTGCGCTAGCAGCCCTGAGAAGAGAGGAGAGTCGTGGAGGTCACACAAGAGATGATTTTCCTGAATCCGACCATACCTACTGGGGCAAGGTGAACAGTGTGATTAAGCAAGTCCAAGACGGTTCGATGGATATAGACTACGTCTCCTATCCTGCGATACCCGAGGAGCTCGAGTCGCTGCTCGATTCTGATGATCTAAAAAGGGAGGGAAGAGCATGAGTGACGAAGTGACATTCAGGGTTTTCAGAGGCGAGCCCGATGCTGATGGCGAACCTTTCGGCAGGATGGAGGACTACACCGTGCAACTCGACGAGGGCATGGTAGTCCTCGATGTCATCCATAGGATTCAGGCGGAGCATGCTCCTGATCTCTCATGCCGCTGGAACTGCAAGGCAGGCAAATGTGGCTCTTGCAGCGCTGAGGTCAACGGAAAGCCCAAACTGATGTGCATGACAAGGATGGAGGATGTCCTAGAAGAGGCTCCCGAGGGACTCCCTGTCCTAGTAAAGCCGATGCAGGCCTTTCCACTGACCAAAGATCTCGTCACTGATACCACTTGGGCTTACGAGACAGATAGGAAAATTGCTCCAATCAGCGGCCCCGACGAGCCTGACTGGGAGTTCAGCCAGCAGGAGGCCGATAGAATTCAGGAGTTCAGGTCGTGCATCGAGTGCATGCTGTGCGTGAACACGTGTCACGTCCTTAGGGAGCACAAAATGTTCGACGAGTTCGCTGGACCACGCTTCTTCGTTCGTCTTGCGAACCTCGAGATGCATCCTCTGGATACTCAGAACCGGATTCCTGAGGTCAAGGACGATTTTGGAATCGGATACTGTAACATCACGAAGTGCTGCACTGAGGTCTGCCCAGCTGGAATCAACATCACCGACAACGCGATCATACCTCTCAAGGAGAGAGTAGTTACAGAATACTACGACCCATTGGCCATGATAGCGAGAAAACTAAGCAAAGGTCGGAACTAGCGTACGCTACGCTACAAGGTGGGCTCGGACGCGACACAAGAGCCGAAACAGCGCCTACAGGCGCTTGGTTCCGCTCTTGCTTACGTTGGCCTTCTTGATTTTAGCCGGTAGCCATGCAGGCCCGTTCTTGGGCTTATTCACCATCTCAGTCCAGCCCTTGAAGCAGTGGACCTTGTTGGTCCCGCGCTCCCTGAGCTCTATATTGGTGTGTCCGCGCGTAGCTGCCTTGAGGGCCGCTCCGCGTGGCTGCTTGCTAACGAACACCTGTGTGGTGTCATTTCCGCCTTCCATCAGTACGAAGTATTTCTTTCCAGACATGTAGCAATTCCTCCGTCTCGTCGGCTCTCAAAAGAGATAATGAAGTTATGGGATGAAATTCGCTATACTGCGCCCCAATTGAGGGTTTTTAGAAAAAACCGCTAATACATTCACATCTCTGCGCAGGCCAGTGTTTTCGTGTTTGAAACCCCGGGAATTGATCTAATTTGCTCCACAACGCTTCTCGCGATGTCACCCATATCCTTCCCCTCAAGTTTGATTATGAGATCATAATCGCCGAAGAGCAGATTGGTATCAGATACACAATCAAGGGACGCTGCGGCATCGCAGACACTCTTCTCAAAACCAGGCTCGACATTTACAAGCACATAGCCCGATGACATAACCCTACGTACAAGGCACTCGCGAATCAAGGTTCCCCAATCCCCTGCGAATCTCAATGTTCCCGATGAATAGATATCCGATGGCCCCCTCCTTGGGAGCCTATGGCGGAGGTAGTCATCGTCCGAGAGTGTAATCATGGCCAGGTCCGTGTACTGTTCGGCAACCTTACTCAGGTTGAGGGTGATGTGATGGTGGTCCCGGCCAATAACAGGCTCGCAGGCAGAGAGGGGCTGGACGAGCGAATGCACCAAGCCGCCGGGCCTGAACTCCGCGAGTTCTGTGCTGGAATAGCACGAGAGAGGAGGAAAGATAACCTGCAACCATGCGGAGTGGGAGAGGCTGTGACGACTCCTGCATTCAATCTACCAGCAGAGCATCTGGTCCACGTCGTCGGCCCCGATTGCAGGAGGCCTACTCAGGACAACTTCAGGAGAGAGTTGCTGAGGAAGTCATACGATGCGCTTTTCGCACAACTGGAGGGGCTCAAGCCACGCAGCACCCTAGTCACCCCTCCACTCGGCTTGGACGTCTTCGCATATCCCCTCAGAGAGGGTGCACGAATGACGATGGAGATTGTGCTAGAATGGATGGATGCAGAGGAAGACCCGGGTGTAGACATGGTTCTGATTGTGACCAATGAGAATAACTTCCTGACCAACATGAAGACCGTTTACAGGGAAACCGAGGACCGATTTCCCGGGGTCGACAGAACGAGGGAATACCGAAAGGGCAAGTTCCAGTGATTGCTCACCAATGTCCTCAAGAACCCTGAGAATGCGATAGCCCCGTGGGCCGTGTATACGAACGAGAGCTTAGAGCCGTTCTAGCCGGGGAGATAAAAGGAGTCAGGGCCATCATCAAATCCTGCACCGAATTAGAGAGAGCCCGGGCGATGCAGGTGGTCCAGAGGCCATTCCTAGTAGTCAGAGCACCGGGTAGCGGCTCAGAAGGGACGGGGGATCTGCTCGCGCTGCGGGGAGACATGTGCTTTCCGATTGAGGTGAAGTCTTCGAAGTCGCCCAAGCAGTATCTATCGGGCCGCACCATGCACCAGTACGAAGCCTTGCGCGAGACTGGCGAGAGGTGCGGTCTGCTGCCGCTCTATGCATATCGCCTCAAAGGAGTCAGGGGGGATAGTTGGAGAATCATGCGCGTAGAGGTCAAATCATTGACTGGGAAGTTGCGCCACTTATCCAGAAGCATCCCGAAGCTCCCACTGACAAAGAATGACACACCGCATCTCGATTGGCAGAAGGGTATGCCTCTACACAGGTTCCTAGCACTGGTATGTCGCTCGGACGGAGCCCGATCGATAGACGAGGGTTCTGCTTCAATCAGACTGGAGTCGATTATCGAGTCGACTAACTAGGGCCTCCAGACATCTCTGAATCTATCTTGTCCAGCCTCTCTGTCAAGCGCTCTATGTTCTCCTTTACCCCCTCCATAGATGCCTGCTCGAGGATTCTGCGAATGCTGTCTCGCTCTCGTCTCAGCGAGTCTATCTTCCTGCTTTCGCTCTTTGAGCGACCGTTGGCTGACTCCGACATGAATAGGCGACGGGGTCTGACCTCATTTGCTTAGCGCATACAGACGCAGGTTGAATAGGGAAAATACCGCCCCTGAGTCGTGGAACCGGGACAACGGAGTTACTTGTTGCCTCTGCTCACGCTGTCGCTTCTGTACCTATTCGGAACGCCGCTGTGGGTCATTGTGATGGTGACTGTGTGGTACCTAACGCTGCTTTGGCTGGAAGATGGCGGGATTCTCGATCAGTACGAAATTTCAAGGGTTCTCGGAGTGATCCTGATGGTCAGGACCAAGCAGGGACAGGGGGTTCTTGAGAGAGTCTCTATGAATCGATCATTCTGGAGAGGCTTCGGTGAGTTCTCAATCTGGCTTTGTTTGTTCATCATGATTGGTGTGGTTGCTCTACTAATCGCCTCAGCCATATCCACTGCCATGTCACCTCCTGAGGATTACTTACCCGCAAGCGATCTTCTGCTGATACCCGGAGTGACTAGCTTCGTCCCATTCTGGTGGCCTGTAATAGCTCTGATTTTCGCTCTAGTAATCCATGAATACAGCCACGGGATACAAGCCAGAGCTCATGGTATGCGTGTGCGTAGCTTCGGGCTGCTATTGGCCGGACCCATTCCCATAGGGGCCTTCGCAGAGCCCCAGCAGCATGAGATGGAAAGGGCTCCATTGAGAGAAAGGATGCGTCTGTATGCTGCTGGTCCCTCAATTAATATCATCGCGACATACCTGACTCTCTTGCTTCTCTCGGCTGCGTCAACCGGACTAGTGGCGAGTTCTCCAGGAGTTTACGCGTCTGGGATTATTGCCGATGAGGGTGCAGAGGGGGGAGGTTTGCTTCCCTACGAGATAATCACTCACATCGATGGAGCTCCCATCTCGGGATACTCTGACTTCTCGGATGAGATGTCAGCACTCTCTGCTGATGACTCGTCAGTATTTACGGTGCTGTCACATCCGGACTCACAGGGAGAAAGAACTCAGAGAGATGTTGAGGTTACTCTAGGGGATCGTCACGACTACTACATCGGATTATGCGAAGGAGATTCTGCTTGCATCGAAGATACTGAGGCGCTTCTAACAGAATTAGGGATCGAACAGGGTGACGCCTTCCTCGGAGTGAGTGGACTTCGTTCGACTTCGAACACCATCGACATGTACTCCAGTATCGTCTCATCTGATCGCGGACTGTTAGAGAACACACTCGTTACCGGTCTAGCTCCTCTAGGGATGATTGGAGTCCCAATTGCCTACGATGGTCAGACTATACTGCTTGAGGAGAGGGGAATGCTCGAGGCAGGAGATGGTGTCATCGCGTCTGCTCTGGGAACTGAGGGTATGCTAATGCTCTTCGATTTCCTTTTCTGGATGGTTTGGATTAATTTCCTATTGGGTTTTGCCAATCTGATTCCGATGGTTCCCTTTGATGGAGGTCACATTGTCAAGGACGGGGTTCACTCGGTGCTATCTCGATTTTTCAAGGGTGCGAATCCGCTACGAATCGAATCAATTGCGGGAAGGATTAGCAGTATGAGCAGTTTCGTAGTGCTATTCATCGTCATCCTGCCAATCATCCTGCCCAGACTGGTCTGATGCTTCAAGACTCACCTCTCCTGCGCTCGGTGATTGCTTCCATCAGGTATGGTGTTGCGACGATTAGCGCGAATACTATTGCTAGACTTCTCCAAGTTGAATCGGTGACCTGTGTAGAGGTACCTGAGATTGCCAGTTTGGCTGCTCCGAGCCATGGAATCTCGGTTGCAGCAATGCCGATGATCCATTCGTCCTTGACAGATAGAACGGGGTTTCCGCTCTCGTCCTTCAGACCATTGCCACGGATGTAGGTCTCGCTAGCCTCGGGGTTGGTAGCCCTGAGTTGATCGATATTGCATCCATTGCTGTCAGGGTTATCTCCTGTAGTGAGGTATCCCTCATGTGATGGCTCCCAACTGTCTATCTTCAGATTGTAGGTTCCACCGTGGTAATAACATTCGTAGTCTAGCGTCCAAGTAATGCTGTCTAAATTCACCAGAGGAGTTCCCGGAACATCCCAGCCACCTGATGAATTGGCTACTGCCTTTAGAAGAGCCCTGTGAATTACAGGGGTGTCAGAGCCTCCGTTCTTACGGTAGATGATGACATCCCCTGCCATGCCATGGGACTCATAGCCAAAGTTCTCATTGCCTTCTTCGGTAGCCTCGACATAGGTAACTATCTCGACTCTGTCCGGATTCATCACAAGAATCAGATCACCGGGATCGATAGCTCCCACAGAGCCTTCGTCTTCATGCATCATCGACCCTGACTCTACCACGACCATCGGAGGGAATGAGCCTGTTGCGGCCCACATAGAGCCCAGAAGGATGGTCACTAGGCCGATTGCAAGTGTCGCTTCCCTAGCGAACTCTGTCATCTATTCCTCCTCCTCAAAAGAAGATTGTACCGGTCTAGTCGAGAACAACAGGGCTGGGCAGACCATCAGTAGCAGGATGCTAACAGCGTCATAGTATGGGGACGGTTCGAGAACCGTCGAGAACTCGTACAGTGAAGCTGTCAGATCCAATGTGTGATCCATCTGGCCGCTCGGACCTCTGAACATTCCGAGTGCCGAGTTAGCAACGATGCCGAGAGCGAAGAGCGAGGATGTGATGATGATTGCCTGATTGACGACTGGTTTCCTGAGTGCGTGCAGTCCGGGCAGGGTTCGAGAGAGTAGAGAATCAGTAGTATTCCACCATGTGTTGTCATCGGCTGGCAGAGAACTGGCTGCTTCACCAGTGGCCGCGAAGTGTGGCCTTATTGGCGTAATAGCATCAACTCTGTACTTCTTCCCGATTTTGATGTTGTGGACCTGATAGAGCCCCATGAGGCGAGCCTGATAGTTCGTTCCCAGCATATCGGCTGCATCCTCGGCCTCCTTTCGGCGACGCAGAACCTCTGGTCTGGAGTCGATTAGCAGAATGTCTTCCAGAATCTGCTTCTGACCCCAATAGACGAAGAACTCGGGAGCGGCATAGAAGGCGACTATGAGGCCGCCGACGAACGCCAACCAACTCCATGGAATCAGATGCTGCAAATCTGGGTCACTGTAGCCTCCCAATATGAACAGGAAGACGAAGCCCCAGACGAGGGAAGCGGCGGAGAGAATGGTAGAATACATGATGATGGCGAAGTGTCGATCACTCTGATTCTGCCACCAACGACCGATGAAACTCTGCTTGGAGGTACCTCTGCTCGCCATTTCTCTCTGCCCGGCGTCATGCTCTCCCGATTAGTGCCTTCCGACGAGTAGTTCAAGCCAAAGTTGGCTCTTCTACAGACACAAATTCTGCTCCGATTGGTTCATGTGCTTTACTCAGACTGGCGATTCGATGCGCGAATGGGCCTCTGCTTTGCTCGTCTGTGCTCTTCTAGTCATAGGGTGCACATCTCCCCCTCCACCCGACATGGATAATGACGGAATCACCGATTCCGAGGATGTTGATGTCGATGGAGATGGATACAACAACACTGTCGAGCTCGATTGCATGAGTGATGCTTGGAACTCAACCTCAACCCCGTCTGACATCGATGGAGATGGCGAATGCGACGCAATTGACTCGGATATCGACGGGGACGGCCTACCTAACGAGTGGGAAGAGGAGCGGGGTTTCGATCCTCTGGATTCTGACAGTATGATGTCATGTCACGGAGAGGCGGTTTACTGCCTGAGGACATACGATGACTTCACATTCCCGGAGACACACAATGCGTACTCTACTGTCGAGGACCAGTTCCTAATTGGAGTTAACCACTACACCGGACTACAATGGCAGTGGGACGATGGTATCAGGGCATTCATGGTCGACTCGCATCACCGTAGCTACGAAAATACCAGTGCAGAGGATGTGAGATTCTGCCACGGAACTGGGCAGTTCTTCCATCCCTGCCAGTTCGGTGAGGCCGATGCTTTCGAGTGGATTAGTCTACTTGGCTCACTGATGAACAACAGCAGCGGTGACGTGGTCACGCTGCTGATTGAGAACTATGTTCCAGCAGAACATCTAGAATTCCTGTTCAAGGAGACGGGGATGTACGAGAGAATCTACACGCATACCTTCGGTGAGCCTTGGCCCAGCTTGGGTGATTTGGTTCTGGCAGGAACTGATCTGGTGGTGTTCTGGGAGCAGTCGCAGAATGACGATTTCCCTTGGCTACATGACTTCGGTGTATTCAGTTGGACTACCGACTACGCCGAGGACAATCCCGAGGACATGACTTGCACAGTATACCGAGGAGACGGGGCGCAACCGGTCTGGCACTTGAACAACTGGCTGACCAGCGCATTTGGGCTGCCCGACCCAATCAGAGCCGTTGATGTCAATGACTACGACAATCTCCTAGAGAGGGCGCTTGAATGCTGGGAGATAATGGACAACAGGCCGACGTTCATCGCTGTTGACTACTGGGAGGAAGGAGAAATCACCAATGTGACAATCACCATGAACAAGATGTCGCATTGGTCCGACCTGGTTCCCGAGCACCCTTAGTCAGGTGCGAGGGTTTTCGGCTGTGCAATGAGGAGATGAGTCATGTCGGGCCAATCCAACGGAGAGTTCCACCCCCTCGTTTCGGGTCTGATTCAAGATCTCGGATGGAGTCTGACTCCGATTCAGCAGGAGTCACTGAGCGGACTATTGGGAGGAGGTCACCGACTGTTGCTGGCTCCAACCGGCAGCGGCAAAACAGAGGCTGCTGTGCTACCACTGGTCTCAAGGGCCCTGTCAGAGAATTGGCCAGGCCTGTCAATCCTGTATATTACCCCACTCAGAGCCCTGAATCGCGATATCGACAGAAGGCTCGGGGTAATGCTCGAGCCTCTCGGCCTCAGTGTGGGGCTGCGTCATGGCGATACCCCACAGAGTGAGAGGACGCGCCAGTCTCGATCCCCACCGAACCTACTCGTGACTACTCCCGAGACTCTCCAGATAATGCTCCTAGGGAGTCGTCTCAGACAGCATCTCGCCGGAGTCCGGGCTATCATAATCGATGAGGTCCACGACCTTGCGGCATCCGAACGCGGATCGCAACTGCTGGTCGGAATAGCGAGAGTAGAGGAGTATTGCAGAGAGCAGATTCAGCGGGTTGGCCTGTCTGCGACGGTCGGCAACCCCAAAGAGATGGCTAGATGGATGGACAGTGATGCTGAGCCTGTTCTCGGACCGGCTCCTCGGACGACGAAAATCGAGGTCCACAGGGAACGAGTACTACCCGAGGACGAGGTCATATCAGTGGAATGGTCGATCTCAGCGAGCTCTGTAGCAGCATTCAGATCTCTATCTCAAACTCTGCTTGAGGACTATCCCTCTCTGGTCTTCGTAAACTCGAGAAGCGCGGCGGAGACAGTCGCGCAGAGACTATCTCAGCTCTCTCCCGAGCTGACCATAGGGGTGCATCATGGGAGTCTGGCGGCAGAGACCAGACGCGAGATGGAGAATGCTCTGCGTGCAGACGAGCTGCACGCTTTGATCTGCACCAGCAGCTTGGAGCTTGGTATAGACATAGGAACGATTCGAAGAGTGCACCAAATACAGAGTCCACGAGCTGTTGACAGAATGCTGCAGCGGCTCGGTAGGGCCGAGCATCACATGGGAGGCACGGGCCGAGGCCGGGTTCTGGCATGGGATACTGACGGTATCTCAGAGGCTGCTGTCATCGCCCGGAGGGCGATGGGAGGAGAAATCGAGGGTGTCGAATGGAGAACCAATCCAGGTATTGTTGTCGCTAACCAGCTTCTTCAGATGTCGATAGAGAGGGGGGTAGTTCCACTTGCGATGGCCACAGAGATTCTACAGAGATGTTCCATACTGACCAAATGGGAGCACGGGTCAACCATGGCTGTTCTCAGGGTACTAGACGAGCGTTGGTTACTTCGGCTAATCGAGGATCCTTCCGACTCAGATGTTACCACTTGGACTTCAAAACTGTGGAGGGAGCTTGCCTCTAGATGCGAGGGTGATGCTCCCTCCGAGCGCCCCTCATGGGAAGAGAAGATTGCTGATTCGGATAAGGAGAAGTGGCGGCGTCAGTTCCTGCAAGTCCTTCCTGAATCTCTCAAAGGGGGTTGGTTCTCGCCAGCGGGTAGACTAGGGAAAACTCGGAGCGATCACTTCTCGATGATCCCCGACGAGATGTCATACAGAGTCAGGGATGCCGTAACTCGCAGGGTATTGGGTTCAGTCGACGAGGCATTCGTGCTTTCTCTGGGAGATGACAGTGGAGAGTCTGTAGGAAGGGCGCGCAGATTCGTCATGGCTGGACGTACATGGGAGATAATCGATGCTGATCCAGAACAGGAGGAATTACTGGTGGCGCCTGTCAAGGAGAGCGGTGAGGCACCAATCTGGGCCGGTGAGCTGCCGCCTGTCCCTCACGAGATTGCCGAGGAGGTCGGTCGGCTGCGTAGGAGCGCAGCCATAGAAATCGGAGCATTGCCCTCTAACGATGAATACGAGTCATTCTCCTCCTACCCCCTATCCGAGATTGCCGCAGAGACTCTTGTCACTAGTGTAGTAGAGCATCTAGATGCGACAGGGGTACTTCCTGATGATAGGACGATGACCGTTGAGGATAGAGACGGGACCATCGTACTGAACACCTGTCGCGGCTCAAAGATTAACGAGACTCTGGCTCATTTCATCCAAGCCATGGGATCAATGCTGCAAGGTAAGATGGGGAGGGCTCTCGTGGATCCATACAGAATCTCCTTTCAGGTACCCGGGATGACAGCCAGTAATGTGATTGAGTGGTTGCAGGAGACTCCTCCCAATGCCCTGCCTTCTATTCTGAGGATGACCATCCCGAATGGTTTGGCTGTCCGATGGAGGGTCGTACAAGTAGCCCGGAGAATGGGTGTCCTCTCAAAGGGGGTTGACCCTAGGAAGGTCAACCTTGAGGGCCTTATGGAGAGATATCGAGGCACTCCAGTAATCGAGGAATCGCTCGACAAACTGTTCCATGAGAGAATGGACATCGACTCCACTGTGGATGTGATGAGAGATATACAGAACGGTGAAGTCGATATCTCTCACACCGCCTCCGGACCACTGGGAATGAGTCCCAAGGGAGAGCGTGACCTGCTGCTGCCATCGTGGTCAGACAAGGACCTCAGGGAGCGTCTCGAGATTCGTCTCGTGAACGAGAGAGCGGTTCTAATCTGTCTCAATTGCAAGAGTAAGCGCCGCAGTCGAGTGGGCAGAATGGAAGAGAGATTGGAAGACTGCTCATCGTGTGGAGGTATGATGCAAGCCTGTGCCCCTGAGAGGATGGAATCGATGCTATCAGAGTGGGTCTCAAGCAGAGATACGACCATCAGGGGGAAGATGGAAAAGAACGCGGAGTTGGTACGTAACCATGGCGTAGAGGCTGTGATGTGCCTGATGGGGCGAGGCATAGCAGAAGAGACAGCGACGCGAATAATGCGCGGACATGTGAAGGGAGAGAGGATTCGACTGCTGAGATCCATTCATAATGCCGAGTTGAAGTATGCACGGACGCGAAGGTACTGGTCGTGACGCAATACCTATGCGCGGAGTTCTCACCGTCAGCCCGTGCTGATTGGGCTGACCGGGCGCTACGCCTCTGGGAAGACCACCGTATTGAACTGGCTTGAGGACAAGGGTTTCCTCGCAGTTTCCTGCTCGGATTCAATCCGTGCTTGGCTGGCCGAGGAAGGAATAGAAGAGAGCAGGGATTCGTTGATTGAAGGTGGAAGGGAGCTGCGTCGGAGAGGTGGTCCGGGAATCCTCGCAGAGATGCTTCTAGAGAGGCTTTCGGGCAGTGAAGCAGTTATCGATTCCATTCGTACTCCTGGAGAAGTAGAAGCACTTCGCTCTCGGGACGATTTTGTGTTGATTGAAGTCAGAGCGGGCCGAGACTCTCGCTGGGAGCGTTCTCAGGAGCGAGGTCGAACAGGAGATCCAGGCGACAAGAAGACTTTCATCGCTCAGGAGAAATCCGAGGAAGTGGCTTTCGATGAGGCAGGGCAGGCCCTGATTGCGACTGCCAAGATGGCTGATCTGGTGTTGTTCAACAACGGTTCGATTGAGGATTTGCACTCAGACTTGGAAGAGATGCTGGGGCAGCTGTCCTAAGCCTGCCTGACCTTGACTCCGGCTTCCTCCATCATCGATGATGCCGTCGAGAAGTCGTCCTGCCATCTCTCTGGGATGTCGATTTCGTCCGGATAGACTACCTCAGAGACGCCTGCTTGGATGAGTGATCTGGTGCATCTCGAGCAGGGTGGCCATGTGACGTATGCAGTGTTGCCCTTGAGCGAAATCCCTGTTCTGGCCGCATGCATAATCGCGTTCTCCTCGGCGTGGCAGATGAGAGGGTACTTCTGATTCCTGTCTGAAAGTCTCTCCTCATCGTCCTCAATGCCACGTGGGAAGCCGTTGAATCCGGTTGAGCGAATCTCTCTGTCCTCGCCGACAACAACACAACCAACCTTTGTGGAAGGGTCCTTGCTCCAAGTGGAGATGTGCGCGGCTAGGTCGAGGAATCTCTTGTCCCACTTCTCGCTCATGCTTACACCTCAGGGTCGGCCACCGGGTGGGTCGTTATCTCGGTTCGCCTCCGTCCTGCTAGGGTCGTAACCCTCCCAGACTGAGGGATTTGAGTAGCAGTCGGGATCATCCTCGTCTGCCTGTCCTCCCTTGTCATTGTCAATACCATCACCGCAGTTGCCCTCCGAAGCGGTCGATTTGGGTAGGATGCTGTCGACTCCTCCACCTGAGACAAAGACAATCAGTAGACCCATGAGAACGACGGTGAGTCCGGCAAGAATAACTTTCGAAGCGGAGTCCTTGGACTCGACTACGACTTTTACTTCGACCTTGTCATCGGACTTCTCAGTCATGCTACACAAGAGTCACCGAAAGTCATCATACTTGGGTTCTTAGTGGACAGTCAAGACTTCCCAAAGGTCCCATCCGTGGATGTCTACCATGTATCTAAAGAGGTCTCCAACCAGATATACGCTGCCTATCACCATGAGATTACAGCCGTTGTCTGCTGCCATTCCTGTCGCCATTGAGAAGGCCTCCATAGGGTTCTCATGAGTGGCATCAGGCTCACTTATGCCCAAACTACTCATCGTCTCCTCCAACTCCTCAATCGTGACTGCTCTGTTACGTCCACTGATTGGTTGGGTGAGCACTAAGCCTTGGAAGAGCGGGTTTGAGCGAAGCTCACTGGCAAGCGGGGCGAGAGTTTCACTCAGGTTGCTCTTGGCTGTCATACCGAGCATTAGCACGCATTTCTTGTCCACCTGAGACAGATCTTTAGCCAGACTCTCGGCATTGTGAGCAGCGCTGATTCGAGTCAAGATACCCTCAACCCAGTCTTGGCCGAAGTCGGGCGAGCGGCCCGGCCAGACGCATTTGGATGAACTTGATGACCATCCAAGGATTGCGGCTGCTTCCCTCACCATGGACGTATAGCCATCCCATGGAGTTGGGGCCTCATTTAACCACCATCTGAGGTCGGGACCTGCTATCTCTTCGATTGTTTTCCTCACCATCGCGTCCTCATGCGCCATAGCAATCATTGGGACTCCTGATCGATGGATAGATGCCTTCTCGAAGGCAATTTCCTGAAGAGAATCGCCAAGGAATTCGCTGTGCTCCATCGACACGGTAGTCAGGAAGCAAAGATCCGCATCAACAAGTCTAGTAGCATCGAGCCTTCCCCCCATCCCAGTCTCAATAATGCCCCTTTCCACCCCAGCCTCACTGAAAGCCAGCATGGCTGCTATGAAGGTGGTCTCGAAGTATGTTGGGCTGCATTCAGGCTGCTGCTCTGAGACCTGTCGAACTTTAGCCAAATGCCTGTCGAAGTCATCTGGTGTAATCGGTCTTCCATTGATTCTGATGCGTTCCTCGACTGTTACGAGATGAGGTGAGGTGAACAAACCGGTCATCAGACCACTTGCAGATGCTGCAGCGGAGAGTTGGACGCATAGCGAACCTTTGCCATTGCTGCCTGCAACGTGGATGGAGGGGAATTCGAGGTGTGGGTCGCCCAATCTTGATAGTAGGATCTGGCAGTTCTCCAAGCCAAGTTTCATTCCCATCGCTATACGCGAATCTAGCCATTCTCGCGGGTCGATACTGATTCCACCTGCACTATTACTGCTGTGCGTGAACGGGTCAAGGTGATATGGCCCATGAAGTTCGTGGGAGCATGGATGGTGAGTCGGGGAGTATCTTGGAGCTGATGAGCCAACAGTGGGCTTCGATGTTGAGCATGGCTGGGATGTTTGTCGGGACAATTCTACTGGGCCTCAGCATCCAGCCGCTATACGATATCCCTGAGGCGCGTGCATTTGGCGATGAAGGTGCATCGAAGGGTGGTTATGTCGCTATGGAGATGATTTTCATCCTGATCTTTACCGTAATCATAATCTGGCTCGCGCGCAAGGGGTTGGACTACATCATCAAAGGAATAGTGATTCTCGCCTTGGGGATGAGTCTGTTCTACATCCTGCTCCCTTACATCTCACTGTTTTACTATCTGCTTGGGATTTATTCGCCTAATTTAGTGCTAGCATCAGCGATACTGGCCAGTATATCTCTGATGGTCCTGCTTGTGAAGTATCCCGAATGGTATGTGGTCAATACTGTAGGCGTCTTAGTAGGTGCTGGCGTAATCACTCTGATTGGAGTCTCATTCGTCCCCGTTCTGATTATCGCTTTCATGATAGCAGCAGCAATCTATGACCACTGGGCGGTCAATAGCAGCAAGCACATGCTCGAACTTGCTGATACCATGATCAAGAACAAGCTACCCGTGCTTCTGGTGGCTCCGAAGGAAAGGGGATATTCATTCATAGAAGAGGAAGACAGTGTGATGAGCAGCGAGATTCCCGAAGAGATGGACTGGGAAGATCCTGCTCCGAATACCAAGCCGAAGAAGGGGGGAAGAGATGCTTTGTTCATGGGCCTGGGAGATGTAATCTTCCCTGGCATGCTGGTAATCTCAGCGGTCTCATTTCTGCCAGAGACCGGAGCAGAGATCAGCACCATCTGGGGAATTCCGATGTATGGAGATGCACTGGCAGTCGGCCTTGGCACTCTGTTTGGCGGATTGTGTGGATATGTTGCTCTCATGGCTCAAGTGGCGCGCGGACAGGCTCAGGCGGGGTTGCCACTGCTCAACGGGGGCAGCATTCTGGGCTACCTGATTTCGGGAATCATCTTCCTAGGTCCGGCCGCTCTGTGGCAGGACGTGTCTTTCCTGTGACTAATCGTCCGATTGGTTGAAGGCTCGCTGACCGGCCCCTCAGGTTGGTCATAATGCTAGACATCAGCATGTTCAGGGAGCACTCGGATGTCATCCGAGCCGACCATGACAGGCGTGGAATGAGTCACGAAGACATAGACGAGGTCATCAGGCTCGACGAGGAGTGGCGAAAGGCCAGATACGAAGTTGACCAACTGAGGAAGTCTCGGAACGATGCGGCTAGAGGAATCGCCGGGGCCAAAAAGTCGGGTGATTCTGAGGCTGCAGATAAAATTCTGGCAGAGGTCGCTAACATAGGCTCTCAGATAGACGAGTTGTCGGAACTCTCAGACGAATATCTCGCCAAGAGAGATATCCTGAGGATGAGCATCCCGAACATCCTGCACGATGCGGTACCTATCGGAGAAGATGATCAAAAGAACACCCTGCACAGCATGCACGGTGAGAAAATTGAACTCGGTTTCGAGCCTAAGAATCATAACGACCTGATTGAGATGAACGATTGGGTCGACCAAGCCAGAGGAGCCAAGGTGGCAGGTAGTAGGTTCTACTTCCTCCAAGGTGACTTAGCTAGGCTCGAGATGGCTTTACAGCAATACGGCGCTGACTTCCTGATGCAGCGTGGATACACTCTCGTGCAACCACCACTGATGATGAACAGGGAGGCATATGAGGGAGTGACCGACCTTGCAGACTTTGAGACCGTGATGTACGGGATAGAGCCTGACAAGTACTACCTCATCGCAACCAGTGAGCACCCGCTAACCGCTATGCGGATGGACGAGATAATCGAGCCCAGTGAACTGCCAATCAAACTGGTCGGAGTCTCTGCCTGCTTCCGTCGTGAAGTCGGAGCACACGGACTTTCCGACAGGGGGATTTGGAGGGTTCACCAGTTCACCAAAGTCGAGCAGATTGTCATTTCTCATCCTGATGACTCATGGGGCCATCACGAGGATTTGTTGACTAACGCTGTAGACATGTGGGACAGTCTTGGTTTGCATTATCGGGTGGTCAACATATGCACCGGCGACATGGGGACAGTGGCCGCTCGGAAATACGACCTAGAGGCCTGGCTTCCGGGAGCTGGGCAATACAAGGAGGTGGTCTCCTGCTCCAATTGCACCGACTATCAAGCCAATCGGCTTAGGATGAGATATCGCACATCAGAGGGTAACGAGGCCGTTCACACTCTGAACTCAACCGCAATCGCTACCAGTCGCGCTCTGGTTGCAATCATGGAGCAGAATCAGACCGAGGATGGTCGTGTGTCAATCCCCGAGATTCTTCGACCGTATATGGGAGGACAGGAGTTCCTCGAACCGCTTCACTGATCAGGTTCCTTCTTCTTCCGATTCATCCTTACCAGCAGGGCCACCACTAGGATTACTACGAAGGCAGAGAGGACGGGGACCAGTATTGCAATCAGGGTCAGTGCGACGCTGGCTACATTCTCACCAGTAGCAACAGCTGAATTACCCAGCCCGAAGGTGAAAGTAGAACTCAGTCCTCTAGTTGCCACAGTGGCTGATTGGATGGTAGCGGAAACTCCTCCGCCAGCGACCACAGCTATGGCCCATTGGATGATTGGGTCTGTTCCCTCAAGGACAATTGCTGTCATCGAGATTCCTGCGAGAATAGAGGCAGGGGTGGCCACGGTATCCAAGGCGTTGTCAATCCATGGCACATAGTAGCCAGCAAATTCAGCTATGGTAGCTATACCAAGTATGATAATTGCGAGAGTAGAGGTGAAGAACTCGAACTGAGTACCGGCCAGATTGAGATCGAGGAACCAAATCAGGTCGAATCTGGCTACGATAGAAAGAAGGAAGGGAGGCAAGAATACCCTGAATCCAGATGCTGCTGATAGGCTGATTCCCATAAGAATAGCCATCAGTACGGCGAAACCTTCCATGGTGCTTCGATGTGGTCACCCTGTATTAATGAGACCGGGTTTCATCTATATTTGTTGCATAGAGTACCCTTTGATTCAACTAATCGCCCAACTCTACTAATGTCGCACCCATATCGACTCTGTCTCCTTCTGAGAAGTTGAGTACAACTACTTCGCCTGCCTTCGGTGCTTGGATGCGGTGCTCCATCTTCATCGCCTCCATCACCAACAGTGTCTGCCCCTCGCGAACTCTCTGTCCTGCCTTCACATGAATCTCGAGTATGGTGCCAGGCATCGGAGCTGTTAGACCACCTTCTCCTGACGAATCACCTGCACTACCTGGTTCGTGTCCTGTCACCACGTGGATTCTCCCATCGAGGTGAATCCACCAGTCATCTACCACCTTGGTGACATGAGCGATGTGTGCCGAGCCATCAATCTCGACAAGGAGTCGGTTTACCTGAGCATCTCGGGCGATGCTGATCTCTCCGTGTGTCTGCTCCTGCCCTTCGGCTGTGAATCCAGCTAAGTTCAGAGTACCCTCTGAATCGGATAGTTTGGCCGTATATCGAATGCTGGATTCTTTGATACTCCACTCCATCCTATCACCTATGGGAAAGACCTCGTCAAGGTCGTGAATGGGTCACCAGCGTGTCCCGTGTGCTCGTCAACTATTGCCCCGTCTGCACCCGCCGGGCCGGCCCGATCCAGTCCGAAACGCCTCGCTGCGGCTGCGATTGCAACCAGTGTGGCGGAATCCGGTTCGGGTTCTGCGAACTTCGAGATATCTGTTAAATCAAGATAATCGGTGGTTATTGCGCCAGAGACGAAGTCTGGGTGTGTGGTCATCTGGCGGAGGAATCCGATGTTTGTGATTACGCCCAGAGCGCGTAGGTCGGAGAGTGCATTGTACAGGCGTCGTGCTGCCGCGGTACGCGTCGGTGCATGAACAATCAGCTTGGCAAGCATCGGATCGAAATCTACTGTAACTGAATCTCCTTCGCGAACACCAGTGTCCACTCTGATACCCGGTCCTGCAGGTGCTCTCCACATCGCTAGGTCGCCTATTGCCGGCAGGAAGCCCTTGCTCGGGTCCTCGGCATAGATTCGAGCTTCCATTGAGTGGCCTGTGATGCCGATGTCCGATTGAGTCAGGCCCAGAGGCATCCCTGAGGCCACCTCAAACTGCTTGAGAACGAGATCGACACCAGTAATCATCTCGGTGACGGGATGCTCGACTTGCAGGCGTGTGTTCATCTCAAGAAAGAAGAAATCCCCCCTGTCAGAAAGTAGGAACTCGACTGTTCCAGCACCTTCGTAATCTACTGCCTGAGCTGCCCTGACTGCAGCCGCTCCCATGGCTTCTCTCAGGTTGGCGTTGACAACTGGCGAGGGGGCCTCCTCGATTACCTTCTGATGTCTGCGTTGCAGGGAGCAGTCCCGCTCGTTGAGATGGATGCAGTTGCCATGTGAGTCTGCCAGAATTTGGATCTCGATGTGTCTCGCTCCAACCAGCAGCCTCTCGACATAGATTGTCCCGTCACCAAATGCCGCTGAGGCTTCTCTGGATGCGGCCTCGTACTCGGTTCTGAGCATCTTCGGCTCGCTTACCGCTCTCATTCCCTTGCCGCCCCCACCGGCACTTGCCTTGAGCAAGAGAGGATATCCCACTCTAGCAGCACAAGCGGCCAACTGGCCGAGGTGATCGGCACCATCGGGAACTGAGAGCTCCTCGCCAGGTATCACCGGCACGCCTGATTCCATCATCTTCGATCTAGCTGAGATCTTGTCCCCCATCATTGAGATGGCCCCTGGAGGAGGGCCGATCCAGACCAAGCCTGCTTGCTTCACAGCAGAAGCAAAGTTGGCCCTCTCAGAGAGGAATCCGTATCCAGGATGTATGGCCTGTGCACCACTGCTAACAGCGGCAGCTATGATGGCATCTGAGTTGAGGTAAGTCTCGGATAGAGTATCTCCGGGCAGGTGGACTGCTTCATCGGCCACCTCCACATGCAAGGCCTTAGAATCTGCATCAGAAAATACAGCCACGCCTCTGAGTCCAGCTTCTCTAGCTGCAGTCAGAATCCTGACAGCAATCTCGCCTCTGTTGGCGACCAGTACTGCTTCAAAGGGTAGCTCGCTCATGCCTAACCTTCCCCGTCCCTCGACGCCCAATCCGGCGGACGCCTCTCTAGGAACGAGGAGAGGCCCTCCTGCCCCTCGTGAGATCCTCGCATCTCGCTGGTCTTGTCCAGAGTCCACTGTCTGAACTCTTCAAAGGAACCTGTCCAGGTGTCCAGTTTCTCTGACAGTCTCTTGGCCTCTGTCACCGCCATCGGACCACTGCTCATCAAATCGTCAATCACGGATCCAGCAATCGAATCGAAGTCGTCTGCCGAGTCGGCTATGCTATTGACCAAGCCTATTCTGAGCGCCTCGTCCGCTCCCACTCGGCTCGCAAGCATCGAGAGTCTTCGGAACTCAGCGCTGCCCACCTTACGATACACATAGGGCCCAATCACAGCTGGCAGGATACCTAACTTGGCCTCGGACAGCGCGATTCGGGTGTTCGGCTCAGCGATGACGTGATCGAGGCAAGATACCAGTCCCGCGCCCCCACCTAGCGCCACCCCCTGCACACAACCGATTGTGAAGCACGGGTGGGACCATAGGGTGTGGAAAAGTCTGTCCAATCTGCCTGAGTCGGTTCGGTTTTCTTCAGGAGTCTTTGAGCCTGCATCACGCATCATGTTGATGTCGGCTCCTGCGCAGAAGTGCTTGCCGGAAGAACGTAGGACGAGTACGCGGAGATATTCCGAACCGGATGAGTCGCGCAGAGAGCCCGTGGTACCTACTGAGCGTTGGGCCGTCCAGTCCAGAAACTCGGTGATCTCTGAAATCAACTGTATATTGAGGGCGTTGTATGCATCGACACGATCCATGGTGATAGTCGCAGTCGGGCCAGCAATGTCCAATCTGCACATGCTGCATTCAGGAACTGTGTCACCCATCATATCCTCACATCCTGAATACTCCATAGTCCTGCTCAGGCATCTCTGCGTTGAGGCTTGCGGAGATACATAGGCCAATTACATCCCTAGTGTCCCTGGGGTCTATTACTCCGTCATCCCAGAGCCTAGCTGAGGAGTAGTAGGGGTTGCTCTCGTTCTCATACTTGCGCCTGATCTCGTCAGGGTCTGCGTTACCCACTGTAGAGAGTACATCGGCAGCCTGCTCGCCGCCCATCACAGAGATTCTGGCATTCGGCCACATGAACAGAAATCTGGGATCATAGGCTCTCCCGCACATCCCATAGTTACCCGCACCGTGGGAGCCTCCAATGATGACTGTGAATTTCGGCACAGGAACGCAAGATACCGCGGTAACCAACTTCGCTCCATCCTTGGCAATTCCACCCGACTCTGCCTCTCTACCAACCATGAATCCCGAGATGTTCTGTAGGAAAATGAGTGGGACTCCACGCTGTCCGCAGAGTTCGACGAAGTGAGCCCCTTTAAGCGCCGATTCTGAAAAGAGGATGCCGTTGTTGGCAACTATCCCTACCGGGTAGCCATGAATCTTTGCGAAGCCGCAGACCAGTGTGTTTCCGTAGCGCTGCTTAAACTCGTGGAAGCGGGAACCATCGACTATCCTTGAGATTACTTCTCTGACGTCGTATGGGGTCCTGTTATCCTGTGGAATCACTCCCAACAGGTCCTGAGGGTCGTGTGCTGGCTCCTCGGGCCGGGAGACATCAAGCCTGTGCTTGGGAGTGACATTCAGATTCTCGACGATATTGCGAACCATCCTAAGTGCCTCGGTCTCGTCCTCGGCGAAGTGATCAGCGACGCCTGACTCCCGTGTGTGCAGATCAGCCCCCCCGAGCTCCTCGGCCGTGACCTCCTCTCCGGTAGCCGACTTGACCAAAGGAGGCCCGGCGAGGAAGATGGTACCGTTGCCCCTGACAATGATTGATTCGTCGGACATCGCTGGGATGTATGCACCTCCCGCTGTGCATGAGCCCAGCACTGCTGCGACTTGCGGGATTCCTTTGCTTGACAGGATTGCTTGGTTGCGGAATATGCGTCCGAAATGGAACTTGTCTGGAAACACCTCGTCCTGCATCGGCAGGAACGCCCCCCCTGAATCGACTAGGTAGATGCATGGTAGGTTATTCTCCTCAGCTACCTCTTGTGCCCTGACATGCTTCTTGACTGTCATCGGGTAGTAAGAGCCCCCCTTGACGGTAGCATCGTTTGCAACGAACATACATTCCTTGCCGTGGACAACACCGATTCCAGTGACTATGCCAGCAGAGTGTGCCCTGCCATCGTACAGCTCGTGGGCGGCGAGGCTTGACAGTTCTAGGAACGGTGTAGCTGGGTCGCAGATCTCAGTAATCCTCTCTCTAGGTAGGCTCTTGCCGCGTTCACGATGTCTCAGAACATACTTCTCACCGCCGCCTTCCTTGACTGAGTCAAGTGTCGATCTCAGTGTATTGCACAAGGTAGAATTGTGCTCTAAGCGAGAGGCAAAATCTGCGCTCTCTCGGTCAATCGTGGTTGGCAACCGGTCCATGCTCTATGCCAGCGAGGTAGCGAGTGGAACTTCAATTGAATGGAGTCGACATCAAAGATGTCGAATTTAGACGCCCAATGCGAGCCTACCGACATCACGCAGTCCGGGTGCCATTCCGACTGTCAGAATCACTAGGGAAATCAGCAGTCTGAGGTGCTGCTGCCTGTGCTCGAAATTAGCGATAGCGAAGAAGTACCAGATCAACCCTCCCAAAATTAATTTGATTGTGGTGAAGCCATAAGCTGAGCCGAATACCTCGATTATCCTAGCAGAGAAGACGTGCTTCTCGGAATATCCGAACTCCTCGATTCCGATGCCGGTGGCAATCCCATCGAGGAGCTGGCCTGCGACGGCCAGAGAGACAACCGGAGACGCCATGACAGCCTTGTAGCGAAGGCTCTCAATCAGATTCTTCTCATCAGATTCCAATTCCTCGTAATCCTCCTCTGTCATCCCCGGAGGCAGGATTCCTGCGATATGTCCTGCCTCGGCCAGCTCATTGGCTGCTGGGAGACCGTTTGTATGCATCCAGTAGACTAGGAGTGCGGGAAGTCCGAGGACTACCAACAAGGGCCAGATAATGACATAATCAGGGTGGCTGATACCAAAGGACACCAAAGGCCCTGACAGTGCTATGCAACCGCCAAGCCCGACAAGGAAGACAGTGCGCTGGATGGTCGTGAAGCCGAACAGTGAGTGGTTGGATGCCAGTGAGGGCAGGAGGAGTGCTGCAATGAAGCAGACTAGCATGGGCAAATTCTCGAAATCTGGAGACGAAGCGACTCCGCCGGCTTCTACTGAGGAGTAGTATATGACCACCTGAGCAGTGATGAGAATCATCGCCGCGCTATCAGCCTTGGAACGCATCCTATCAGCATCAAGTTCTGAGTTGGCTATGTGGTAACCCAGAGCTCCTGCGATCATGACCCAAGCAGCTGTCTGGAAGTGGATAGCTGGGCTGACGAAGTAGCTCTCGAGGGAGGCATCGAACATGCTAGCATCTTCAACAACCTCGCCCAGAGCTGCCCAGAAAACATAGGGCATCACAGCGAGTAAGGTAGCATCGCTGGGGTCTATCCCTAGATGCCTAAGCCAAGCAGCAAGCGAGATTGCGAACAGTGCCAGAAGGATAGCGTAGGTCATTGTATTGGGAACGTTGTAACCTGCATCGGAGGAAGATTCCTGCAACACGGGGTCGATATAGTAGTCATACAGAAAGTCGGAGAGCGGATTCTGGATTTCCAACGACTTCAGGGCAATACCGGCAAAGACAAGTCCTGCAACCGCGATAATGGCGTTGGTGGCCCATCTCTCGTAGTCGTACATCTCCTCCAACGGGTTTGCCATAGCAATCCGTGAGGACTCCCACGCTTATGCGTGGCGGTTTCACTCCTCTTCTAACATCACTGACTCATCGTCTGCCAGCTGCATCACCTCGGACATCTCGTCCGAGTCAGATGAATCGACCTGAGGGGGCATGTGCCTCCTCTCTCTGCGTCTACGGGCCTGAGCCAGACCGGGTACCAGAGTTTCGAACTTGGATGAATCTCGTGGACCGTGCTCCTCGAATGAATCCAGTCGGCGGGACTGCATACGCAGGCGCTTTCTGTCCTGCTCGAGCCCATGGAGGACAGTGCTGTGCTCCGAGCCGCGTAGGATTCCTTCGATTGCTGGAGCAGCTAGAGCGATTCCGTCTTGGTCGCCTATGACCAGTACGGTGGAGCCGTGGATTGCCATCTCGCAGTTTGAGATCTCCTCGATGAGGCTGCGTATGCGCCCGTTCCTGCCAATCAGCCTGCTCCTCATCCTGCGAGTCTGGTTAGGCTGCCTGCCTACCCACTCGCGGATGTCATACATTCTGAGGAAGATTTCGTCACGGATCAGTTGTACCGCCCTGCTTGGAGCGAGTCCGCGACCGATGGCGAGCATCACATCGGGCATCTTCATCCTCACAATGGGATCCGGTTCTCCTTCCCATTCCGCCATCACCTCTCCAGTTCTTGAGTCGATATCCAACTTTGCTCCGCTGGCCTCCTCCAGCATCTTGCGGGTCTGCCCGCCTTTGCCTATCAGTACGGCAATGCGGTTCTTGGGTACACGCGCTAGCAGTTCCACGGGTGCGGTCGACCCGCCCACCTGCTTTAATCCCCGCCTGAGGAACTAGAGGCCTCAGGAACTGGGTCATCGAGAACTCTAGCGAGGCTATCAGCCAAGTCTACATTGTGCCCTTGGCGGTTAATCCAAGCCACGATGCGTGTGATATCACGTACTAGGAACTCCTCTGCGCTAGGGTGTTGGCGGGTGACGCTCTGACCAGCGTCGATAATCCAGAGATCATCATCGTTGAGAAGAATGTTGTACTCGCTGAAATCGGCGTGGACCAGATTGCACTTGTGCCAGTTGATGGAGATGAAATCAAGAAGCTCCTCAAATACCTCGTATGGATTGTCGACTGAGATCTCCTTGAGGCGTGGGCTGGGTCCTTTCTCATCCCCAATATACTCCATTACGAGGACGTTCTTCAAACTGTCAAAGGGCTCTGGGACTCTCAGTCCGTGCTTCCTCATCCTGCGCAGGTTGCGGAACTCCTTTCGAACCCAGATGTTGACTAGTTCCCTGTGTCGTCTCGACAGTCCCTTGAATCTGGGATCTCCATCGATATACTTGGCCAGTCCCTTGAACACAGCGTTCGTGGTATGGAAAATCTTCACCGCCACCGGTCCGTGATTTGTGGTGGCATGGAAGACATGCGCCTCCTTTCCCCGGGCTATCGGATAGTCGATGGTCTCGATATGCCCCTTCTGCATCAGTTTGTGGACAGCCAGCAGCGTAGAGCGATCGAAAACTTGGTCGAAGACTCGTCTATCAACCCACTCATACTTGCCTTTGCCGAGGACTCCTTGCAGGCCGTCCTCGATATCGTTGAACATCCGCTTGAAGCGTGGTTCTGAAATCCACTCGTGCTTCTTCTCGGCCCTCAGTAGAGCATCGACCTCTGGAAGGTCATCGTGCTCCTCATCCATGCTCTCACCCAAAGAACGAGTCGATGTCTTCCTCTGGGTCGTCGGACTCGGAGGGAATCACTTCGATTTTCTCGGGCTCGGGCTCCTGCTCTGGCTCTCCAGCTTTAGTAGACTCAGATACCGGTTCTATTTCGAGGTCCTCATTCTGAGACACACCTGTGACTCCGAAAAGATCGACGATCTCAGGGAGTACTCCCTTGCGTGATAGGTACAGAGACTGGGTCTTGGTGTAGCGCATGCAGACATTGGCCTTCTCGTCCTGGAAGTCCCAAGGCTGGATAACAATCAGGTCGCCTTCGCGGACCCATTGACGCCTCCTCATCTTGCCTGGTATTCTGGCGAGGCGGCTCTCACCGTCCTCACAGACCGCCTTGACACGGCGCCCCCCGAGAATCTGATCAGCTATGGCGAACATCTCGTTGATCTTACGCTTTGGGAGCGGTACGCGAATGCGGTCGCCTCCAGATTCGAGCTGAGCTAGGAGCTCAGGGTCTACCTTCTCCTCCCTACGGGCCATGAGGTCCGGTCGAGAGCCCCCTATGTGAAGTTGAGGTTACTCTTCACAAACCCATCATGCTGTCGACAGCTGAAGTCACCACATCAAGCAGCCACTCGCTCATCGGGCCAATTCCAAACAGCAGGGTCAAGAAGGCGCAACCGAAGATGGCCAGTCTCAGAGAGGGGGCCTTTCTGAGTCCCGAATCATTCTCGGGGGATTCAAAGAACATAACCAGTCCTATTCTTAGATAGTAAAACAGAGAGAGAGCGCTGTTGGCGACTATCGCTACAGCCAGCCAGAATAGTGGGTCAACGCCCCCAGCCCAGTCGACAATGGTAGTTGAAGCGACGTCTCCTGTACCAGCCGATACAGAGACTATCCCATTAATCATCAGGAGCTTGGAAAGGAATCCTGAGAGCGGTGGTACACCAGCCAGAGAGAGCATGAAGACGAACATCGCCACACTGATGGCAGGATCTCTCCTGGCCAGTCCATGCAGGTCCTCGATTCGATGGCCTCCGCCATCTGCCTCAAGCATCGAGAGGACTAGAAATGCACCGAGCTTGAACAGCACCAAAATCAGCAAGTGGAACACCACTGCAGTCACGATCATAGAGGAGGTAGATGGGTCTGCGAATCCTGAGCCGATTGCTGCCATTGCTGCCAGCATATAGCCAGCGTGAGCCACGCTGGAATAGGCCAGCATACGCTTGGGATTGTCGCTGGTAAGGGCAGCAAGGTTGCCCCAAGTCATCGTGAGCACTGAGATAAGTGCAATTGAGAGCATCCAGATGGCCTGTCCGGATGGAGGCAAGGTGACAATCAGCAGGAGTCTAATTAGAGCCACGAAGCCCATCGCCTTGGATGCGGTGGCCAATAAGCCGGCGATGGGGGAAGATGCGCCTGAGTAAGCGTCTGGGACAGCGAGGTGGAAAGGAGCAGCGCCGACCTTGAATCCAAAAGCAACCATCATCAGTCCGACTCCGATTATAGCCAGCGGGTCGTTCCCTTCCATCGCCGACCAGGCAGATGCCAGTTCGGCCATATCCAAGCTACCACTCCAAAGGTACAGCAGCGACATTCCGTAGATTCCTATCGCGGAAACTACGGATCCGACCATGAAGTACTTCATTCCAGCCTCACCGCCGACGTCAATCTCCTTGTGGAAGGCGACGAGGACGTAGGAAGACAGAGAAGCAAGCTCGAGGCATACGAAGAGCATGAACAGGTTGGTTGCCATCGCCATCAGACTCATGCCCAGACCTGTAGTAAGAAGGAGGATATGGAAATCGACCTGTCTGCGGTTGTCAATAAGGGCGGCCACCTTGGAGTCGGCAACATCATCGGAGTCGTTGTCGCGAGGAGGGGTGGCCTTCGGCCTCGCTGGCATCCTAGTTGATGTGGCCAATGCCGCTAGGAGAAGAGCAGATGTGAATAGCAGGGTGAATAGCCTACTGAATTCGTCGACATGCAGAGCGTTGCCGACGTCACCCTCCTCTCCCATAAAGAGAATGGAAGTGAGCCATGCTAAGCCTAAGACTCCGCATGCAATCATATTGGGGAGTCTGGGATCATTGTTGTAATCGGTCCTCGTTCCCCCAATCAGGATAGGAATTCTGGTGCGGGTTAGCGGTATGCGCATTGTAGCATCACCGAGATTGGGTATCAGGATCATCGCTACTATGCCGAGAAGCATCAGAATTTCTGGTAGCAACAGCAGCGTCATATCGAGGTTGATCTCGGTCAGTATCGAACTCATGGCATCCACCTCTGCGAATGCATAGCGTCGATGAGCGTCTCGACTGTCAGTCCCGAGCTCCAATCAGACATCATGTCCCAGAAGATGAATGGCATGATGCCGAACAGCACAGTCATCGCTGCGAGAACGAGCATTCCGGCATTCTCGTGCCATGTGATGTCACGAGGTTCCTCACCATGCATGGTGTCGGGAAGAATTCCCTTCTCGGGGTCGTTGGATTCGAATATCGTCCTCTGCATCGAGGATAGATAGTAAACGGCAGTAATAATCAGAGTCAGAGCAGGGAGGAGGACGAGCCATCCGTATGTCATCCAGAATGCAATCAAAATGGCCACCTCTGCAACGAAGCCGGCAAGCAATGGCAGTCCGAGGCTGGCCATCCAACCGAGCATCATGTGCGCGGCCAGCCACGGGCTGTGGTGAGCGATGCCTCGCATCGAGCCTATCTCGAGGGTGTGGTAGTGGTGCTTGAAAGCGCCAGCCACAGCGAACAAGAGAGGGCTGATGATGCCGTGTGCGAACATCATGAACAGCGCGCCTGCTATCCCGAGGGGTTGCATGGTGGCTATGCCGAGGAAGATTAGTCCCATGTGGGACACCGAGGAATAAGCGACCATGCGCTTAAGGTTGGTCTGGCCCATACACACCCAAGCCCCGTAGACTAGGCTGACCATACCAAGGACAATCAGCAGTGGAATAAACTCGATTGTAGACTCAGGAAAGATACTCACAGCAATTCTTAGGAAGCCGTAAGCGCCCATCTTCAGCATCACACCGGCAAGCAGCATCGAGCCTGCTGTAGGAGCTTGGACGTGAGCATCAGGTAGCCAAGTGTGCACAGGGACGCTGGGCATCTTGGTGGCGAACCCGATTAGCAACATCAGCCAGACGAGATGCCTCAGACCCTCACTGGGAATTAGACTGTCCTGAGCGGCCATCGCGACTAAGTCGAAGTGGTGACCGGTCAAGCTACCGAGACCGGTGATTGGGTCTGTATGGAAGTACATCACGAGAATTCCGATGAGCATGATGACACTGGCCGCGAAGGTGTAGATGAAGAACTTCATCGCAGCATATCTCCTGTCCTCTCCGCCCCACATCAGAATCAGCAGGAACATAGGAATCAGGGTCAGTTCCCAGAAGACATAGAACACGAACAGGTCGAGTACCACGAAAACGCCGAGCAGTGCCCCTTCCATCACCAATAGTAGTGGATGGAACAGATGTCCGCGCTTGGCATCCCACTCAACCAGCATAGAGATTGGGATGAGTACCGCAGTCAGCCAAATCATCGGGAAGGACAGAGCGTCAGCCCCAACCTTCCAAGTCACCCCAATGGACGGGATGAGACTGGTAGCATCGTTCTGCAGGACAAATCCTCCATGGGTTATGTCGGTCCAGTCGATGCTACCCCAATGACCGATGAAGAGCAGGGTGGTGATTACAGCCACCGCCAGAGCGATACCCATGCTGACGTTTCTGGAAATCCTAGCCAGTACCTCACTCTGAGCACTGGGCAGAATTTGAGTCAGCATGAGTAGTAGTAGGCCTGCGAACAGCGGTAGGAGTGTGATTACCGAAAGGGGGTCGTCGATTATGCGCTCACCCCCCAAATCAATGCAAATATCGAGAGCATGCCAACTGCTGCCATCATGATGTAGTCACGTGTGCTTCCGGTAGTGACGCTGCGGACTGACACAGATCCGGAAGACGAGTTGGACTCGATTTGCTTGATGACTCCATCGATGATGTTCTTGTCGAACCATGCCGAGAAAGATGCGAAGGGGATTGCAGTGTTGGCGACTATCCACTCGTACAAGTCATCGAAGTACAACCTCCTCTGAAGAGCCTTGGCCAGTTGAGAGTCGGCCAGCTCGGAGACGTCTTGTGAACCGAATCTGCTAGATAGGTCAACGAGCCATGAGACAAAGGGGTTGGCCTTGGCGCCTCCAGCGAGCCTTCCTCCATGAACTCGCGAAGCCAAGATCGGCCCGAGGATGGCGGCCAGAAGTATGGTCATCCAACCTACGATTCGGAGTTCGTTATCATCAGGCAGGAAGGCGTGCTTCAGCGTATCCAGAACACCATGCATGGCCAAATGATCCTTCTCGCCGCCAAGATAGTCGACTACACCCAGCAGGGCAAGTAGGAATCCGCCGATGGCGGTGATGAAAGTGAGAATAATCAATGGCTCCTTAATCCAAGGCGTGTTCTCGTGGATGTGCTCCGCGACGTCAGTCTTGGGTGAGCCAGCGAAGGTCATCAGCCACATGCGCGTCATGTAAAATCCAGTCATGCCGGCCGTAGCGAGGACGAGTATTGCCGGACCGAGCATCAGTGGTTCCTCGTGCAAGCATGCCAGCCATGTTTCCGCGATGATTCCCTCCTTGGACCAGAATCCGCCGATTAGAGGGATTCCGATGATGGACATCGAGCCGAACATCATCGCGGTGGAAGTGACGGGCATCTTGGAAGCCAATCCGCCCATGTTCCGCATGTCCTGAGGGTCGAAATCGTGGTCATCGGGATGCAGATGATGGTGGGCATGGTGCATCTCGTGGATCACCGAGCCGCTCGCCATGAACAGCATCCCTTTGGCCATGGCATGGTTGAACAAGTGGAACATCGAGGCTCCAATGACGAAATATCCGGCATGATATTCGCCGATATTGAGGAACAACAGTCCCGCGCCCAATCCTGTGAAAATGTACGCGAGTTGACTCATTGTTGAGTATGCGAGGACCTTCTTGATGTCGTTCTGTACGAAAGCGATAGCTGCGGCCATGAAGGCTGTGATACCACCTATCCAGGCAACGATGAGGGCAAAGTCCTCGAGTCCTGCAACTCCGCTGACATGGACATCTACGAATGGGACCATTCGGAAGACGAGATAGAGGCCCGCATTCACCATTGTAGCAGCGTGGATGAGGGCAGACACCGGGGTCGGGCCCTCCATCGCATCTGGTAGCCAGACATGCAGAGGGAATTGGGCCGACTTACCCACAGCTCCGATGAATAGCATTAGTAGTGCCCAGTTGAGATTAGCTGAGTCGACCAAAGCTCCTCCAATTCCTGTGGAAGGGTCGTCGAAGATGACCGAGAACTCCAGCGAGCCGTAGATGTCGTACAGCATCAGCAATCCGACCATTAGGAATACATCACCGACTCTTGTTGTCAGGAAGGCTTTCTTCGCAGCTGTTGCCGCGCTGTCCTTCCAGTAGTAGAAACCAATCAGCAGGTATGAGCACAGGCCCATAATCTCCCAGAAGATGAACAGCCACAGGAAGTTGTCAGCCAGCACCATTCCGAACATACCTATTGCGAATAGGACGAACTCCCCGTAGAAGCGGTGGTTGCTGTCCTCATTGATTGGATCGGTGTTCATGTATCCGAGACTGAACCAGCAGATTAGGAAGCAAAGGAATGTAGCAACGAACAGCAGCATCAGGCTAACGGGATCAATCCATACTCCCACGCCGATATCTGCGAATCCTGAACTGATATCCCATTGAGAGCCGTCATGATGTAGGACATCGAATGTTAGCCAAGAGAACGGTTCCACGACCGAGTGCATCTCAAAGTGCGCTGAACCTACGATATAGTCGTAGGCTATCCACAGCGCTATACTGAGCGAGAGAGCCAGCGACCCCAAGCCGAATATACCGCCTTCCTTGTATCGGTTCTTCCATGTCTCATTGCCATTGTAGACCTGTCCGGCCACGAGGATGAATGGGAATGTCAGCAAAGGGACTACTACAATCAGGAAGGCCGCATCGACCGATTCCCACCCCTGCATATGCAGAATCGGCGCCACAAGGACGAAGGGGATTACAGGAGTCAGAAGGTTCCATTCATTCCTCGAATCGGCCATGGAATCACCTCAGTTCCTCAGTATGTTTGCCTCGTCCAGAGAAATCGTCTCCTGAGTGCTGTAGAGCGAGAGTAGGATCGCTAGTCCGATTGCGACTTCTGCAGCGGCTATCGCGATAGCGATAGCAGTGAAGACCCAGCCGTCCACGTCGCTGTAGTGAGTGGCTCCGGCTACGAAATTGAGATTGGCAGCGTTGAGCATGACCTCGATACACATCAGAACCACAATCGCGTTCTTGCGCGTAAATGCACCTAGTAGACCAATGAAGAACAGGATTACTCCTAGACCGGCAATCCAACTGGTCTCAATCATTGGTCATCACCTTCTAAGTCCCAAATTAGATTGGCCAACCTCTCGTCACGGACCAGATATGATGCGCCAATCATAGCCATTGCCAGAAGCGCACCTAGGACGATGGTAGCCACCGACCACTCTCCGAAAATGGAAACTGCGAATTCCGCCGTTGTGGGCGGAGTACCTGACTCACCCCACATGGGGTGAGACATTACCTCAGAGAGTAGGATGAGCAGAAAGGAGAATACTCCAATCTGCGCTAGGGCTGAGATTCCCCTCATTCAGGCGTCCTCCTGTATCTGTTTGCGGGTCAGCATGACGCCGAACTGCACGACAAGCATGACTGATCCCAGATAGACCAGGATCTGAATTGCAGCCAGCATCTCTGCTCCAGCCATCACGAAGACCCCGGCGACTGCGAAGAAAGTCAGCATCAGCGATAGTAGTGAGTGAGCAACCCTGCGTGCGTAGACGCAACCGAGTGCGCCGCCAATGGCCATGGCAGACAGTATGATGAATACTAGAGCCTCAAAATCCAACACCATAACTAGGCCTCCGCCGCCCTAGCAGCCTTCCTCTCACGCTTCTTCAGTTCCTTCTCAGCGCGCTTCTTCAGCTCCATATCGACGCGTTCCTGGTGTACTGCTGGGAGGACTCTGGTCCTACCTGCATCGAACCACAAGTCCTGTCTGTTGAAGCCGGACATGCCATCATACTCGTTGGTCATGAAGAAGGACTCGAAGGGGCAGGCCTCAGCACATAGGCCGCAGAACATGCATCTACCAATGTCAATCTGCCCTGACACGATATCCTGCTCCGCAGGTGTTAGAGTGCTGGAGTCAATCGTCTCCACGCCGGTTCCATCAGACCAGCGAACAGTAGCCTTGTCTCCTGACAGTTCAATCACCTCGCCGAAGTCATACTGCGGAGGGGCATCGGCGTGAGAGTTCACTAAGTCGAATCCTTCTGCTATGTCCTCGAAGTCATCCTTCTTCCTAGCAGCAAACCCACCTTCCTCAAGCTCGCTTCCGTAACCATGCCAATCATCACCCTCTTCAGCGGTGTCAAGGACGTTTACCCTGACCTCTGAAGTCATGTGGAGGCAGTCATTAGGGCAAACTCTGACGCACGCTTTGCAGGCTGTGCAAGTCTCCCAGATGATTCCAATTCTCCCATTGTAGTTGCCCGGAACGAACAACCAAGGCTCTAGATCCTCGAGTCTCTCATAGGGGTACATCACGGTCACGGGTCGCTCTAGGAAAGGCATAATCTCGCTCGTCTCTCTATCAGCAGAGAACTTCTGCCAGAGTGTAGGGTGGTCTACGCCAACTCTCTCTCTGGTGGCTGGATCGACCATAGATGCCGACTTACCGTGGTAGTCATTCCTGAGTAAACTCAGCCTGCCTAGGTATGGGACGGTTCTGAGTGCTGTCTTCAGTGTCATCCACATCGGGCGGATGACTAGGTTCCTGAAGTTGGGAGTCGCATGAGGATGCCCAGTGTTCGCCTTGTAACTCATCAAATCACTCCTAATCCCTGTGGCTCCCCGGTGATGCCTTGACAACTGCCTGAGTGCTGTACGGCCTACGCTGAATCTCCAGCGCATCCTTGTCCTCATCTATTGCGAGAATCACGAAAATTCCGCCAGATGCAGCTGTGATGGCGATTGGTAGCAACAGATTCCATGGGCCACCATCCCAGAACAGTAGCCTGATTGCTATAGCTAACACCAAGTTGAGCAGAGACAATGGCAATAGGTATCTCCAACCGAACTCAAGAATCTGGTCGGTTCTAACTCTGTGAAGGGAAGCCCGAATCCATACGAATACGGCGAATAGAGCCCATGCCTTCAGCAAGATCCACCCCACGCCAGGAATCAGTGAAAGACCAAACTCTACGATACTACCTACCCAAGGCAGATCGGCAAGGGTGTGCTCGAAAGGAGCCTCCCATCCACCCAGGAAGAACAGGGCGAAGAGAATGCAGGCGGCATACGATCGCATGTACTCGGCAGCAAACATTAGCCCCCATCGAATCCCTCCATACTCGGTCCACCAGCCCTCGACCAGTTCTGCCTCGGCCTCAGGCATGTCGAATGGAATTCTCTCGACCTCGGCAATCATCGTGATGAGGAAGAGCAGAGCTCCCAGAGGCATCAGGAATATGTTCCAGACATTACCTTCATCTTCGCCAATCTGGAAGTCCACAATCTCAATGATGTTGAACGAGCCACTGAGGACGGCGACGCCAAGGACAGTAATCAGCAGTGGGATTTCGTAGGCAGTGAGTTGCGCGGCGGAGCGCATTCCTCCGATGAGAGTATACTTGTTGTTGGAAGCCCAGCCAGCGAAGAACACACCGAGCGGGGCAACGCCGAAGATTGCCATCATGAAAAGCAGAGAGAGTTCTGGATTAGCAGCGTAGATGTGCGGTCCGAACGGAACGAAGGCAAACACCATCACTGTGGTTGAAAGGATGATGACAGGGGCTACCTCGAAGACGACCTTGTCAGCATCTTTGGGAACGATGTGTTCCTTTGTTGCGAACTTGAAGAAATCAGCGAAGGCCTGGAAGAATCCAGGCAGGAGGAACCAGTAGCCGTGGTAACTCCTGTTGTTGACTCTGGATACTGTTTCCAACTCGTGCGAGTTGCCCCAGGTCTTGTTGAGGGCCCCTATGACCCATCCAATCGGGCCACCTACTCCGAAGGGCAACTTGTTCCACCACTCCCCTGCAGTGACCCCACTCTCTCCGACCCAGACACTCCTCAGAGTGGTGGTAGCCCCTAGTCTGTCCATCAAACGGCCGATGAACTTCCTCTCGATGTATGGTATAGCCAGCATTGTGGTCATCATCAAGCCAAAGACCACTGTGCACATAATCGTGGCATGCATGAACGACTCCAGGGCCGGCTGTATGCTTGCGAATCCATCTTGCAGATTGAAAATTGGACCGATGGTGAATGGATTGGGCCAGGCCCAAGTGCTGGGGATGGTGACCTGTAGATCGATATCTTCGGATGGCATCAAGTCGTGCACATTATCCATCGACCAGCTGGTCAAAGATTCAGTCCAGCCGACTATGTCCAACCAGTCGCTACTCGTCATTCTATCACCTATCTGTCTCTCCGATACAGGGATCAAACGAACCCATGATTGCAGGGATGTCCGCTACCTTGTAGCCAATCATACACTTAGCTGCGAATGGGATTGTAATGAAAATCGGAGAACGGATTGAGACTCTGTAGGGCTGCTTCCCCCTTCCTTCTCCACCACCTGCGATATAGAACATGGACTCGCCTCTACTGTCTTCGAAATGGTGTGCTCCACTGGTTCCCTCGGGAGCGCGGCTCGGAGCCTTGGCGAGAATCATTGGATCCTCTGGCTCATAGTGCGTATTGGCTCCTCCAGGAATCTTGTCCAGAGCCTGTAGAGCCAGTGATGCACTGACTCTCATCTCCTCTACCCGGATCCTGTAGCGGTCGTAGCAATCTGCTCCCTTGATTGAAGAGCGCTCGACTGGGGGGGACCAGTCGAGTTCGCTGTAGACCGAATAGGGGTGAGCCCAGCGGATATCGTAGTTCACTCCCCCTGCCCTCAGGTTGGGGCCTGTAACTCCGTGGTTGACCATCTCCTCTGGTTTGGCGTATCCGACTCCTTGGCTCCGCACAAGGAAGATGGTGCTCTCATCGTACAGTGCCTCGTACTCCTGAATCCGGTTGAGAAACAGCTTGAGTTTTGCTCTGGCTCGCTGGGCGAAACCGTAGGGGAGGTCACGCTTGACGCCGCCGACTCTCGGGAAGTTGTAGTGCATTCTGGAGCCACCCAACTCTTGTAGCAGATCCATCATCATCTCGCGCTCCCTAAGGCACCAGACCATAATCGACAGGTTTCCAATGTCTGGACCATAGGCTCCCAGCCACATCAGATGGCTGGCGATGCGCTGAATCTCAACGGCGATGAGTCGGATGTATTCGGCCCTCTCCGGGACCTCTACTTCGAGCAGGTCTTCGGCTGAGTAGATGTATGCGTGTGACCAAGTATTAGCGCTGGCGTAGCACAATCTATCACAGTAGGTCGTAATCTGAGTGAAATCACGAGATTCACATATCTTCTCGACGCCGCGGTGGATGTATCCCAAATCGGGCTCGGTGTCGACGACGGTTTCTCCATCTACCTTTACCTTCAGTGTCCACAGACCATGGGTCATTGGGTGCTGAGGGCCCATGGAAATCCACATCTCTGCCATCTGTTCACCTCACTTGATTTTGCCAACGTCTTCGGGTTTACGCATGAAGCCCTGAGGGTCGTCGTACATCTCCTCAAAGCCATGGTACCTCAGATTGTGCTGCTTCTGCAGAGGGTGGTATCCCCTAGGGGTCTCATGCGGTAACAGGACTCGTCTCATGCCCTTGTGGCCATCGAAGTCTATTCCTACTAGGTCCCAAGTCTCCTTCTCATTCCAATCTGCTCCTACCCAGATGTCTTGGACCGAGTCGACTGTAGGAGTTCTGGAATCTGGAAGATGGATATGGACTTCAACCTCTACAGGTGTTCCGAAGCCCCTTAGAGTAGAGGGGTTGACTATGATTGGTTGAACCACGCCGTCCTTAGAGGGAGGATCTCTGACGCCGGTTCTGAGAAGATGGTAGACGACTTCCCACTTGCGATTGGCATCCCCCTCAGGCCAGTGAATCCCGGTAATCATCGAGCAGTGGTCAACGGCATGATCGGAGTACAGCATCTCGGCGAGGCCTCTCCAACTTTCTGGAGATGGGTTGGCGACTACCACATTCCTAGGATTTGTTCCGCTAGAGCGCTCGACGACTTCTGCCTCAACTCCTTCCAGAGAAGAGATTGAGTTGACGATTACTTCTGCAGCTGCCTTCTGAACCGATGCAGAGACTATCTTTCCCATCTAATCAGCTCACTCGTCCCCGATGATTACAGGTGCGTCACTCTCCGGCCTCACATCATCTACATCGACACCAATCCGGATAATCTTCTGACGGAGTTTGTCAAACCCGTCAATCAGCGCCTCTGGCCTAGGTGGGCAACCAGGGATGTAGACATCTACTGGAATCACAGTGTCAACTCCCTCAAGGACATTGTATGACTGGAAGTATGGTCCACCAGAAATAGCGCACTCCCCCATAGCGATGCACCACTTTGGCTCTGGCATCTGCTCCCATAGTCTGATTATTGGGTCGGCGAACTTCTTGCTAATCGGGCCGTTCACCAGAAGGACATCACACTGTCTAGGGCTGGATCTGAAGAAGACTCCGAAGCGCTCGGCATCGAACCTGCTTGCTCCAGCTGCTGCCATCTCTAAAGCGCAGCACTTGATTCCCAGGTGCAATGGGAAAAGCGACTTCCTCTGACCCCAGTTGAACACCCTGCCGGCTAGGACGCCGATTACGTCCTTCATCCGACTTGCCTTGAGGGCCTCATCGGTGACGTCGCCGACTACATCCACCAGCATCCTGCTGTTGAACATCGAGTAGTTCTGCCCTTCTTCTGTCATAATCCACCTCAGATGTATATCCTGCCCCGCTTGCGGAAGACGTGCCAGACTCCCAGACCCATCAGAACGGTGAACACAGTGAGTGTGCCTAGAGCGCCGATCATCTCACTGTCAGCCATTCCCTCTTGGATGGCTATCACACCTCCGAAGGCGAGGAACATGAAGGCGATGTCGAACACTAGGAAGATAATGGCGTACCAGTAGTATTGGAAGTGGAAGTTGATGTGAGCCTCTCCCAGTGGCTCAGCACCGCATTCGTAGGTTGAGTCCCTGCGAATGTAGAGGCTCTGGTCGGTCTCATATCCGGGAAGCAGCCACGAACGCATCTTAGTAGGGTCGTTGGGTGATTTCCTTGGCCTGAGCAACTCGGCTGCGATGAAACTCCCAACGGGAAATCCGATTCCAACCAAGGTCATTACCGCCACAGCGACATAGGCCTCGGGAACTGAAGACATAGTTTTCACCCGGCGGTCCCTATGGGACCGACGGGTCATTGCACCTGAATAGGGGCAATAAGCCTATCCGGACAGGCCTCCGTAGTATTGGTCAGTCATCGAACTGGTTTTCTAGGACTTCCACAATTCTGCGATTCTCCGCCCTAGAACGGAAGAACAGGACTATGACGAGAATAGTACCAAGGATGATTGACCCATATACCAGCACTTGAGTTGCTTCCTCTGATAGGCCGATGAAGGTTGAAGGCATGATAGAGGTCACCTCCAAATCTATCGGCTCGCCAGCCACTGGAAGTCCCTCTGGCTGTACGGTTACAGTGAATCTGTAGGTATCATCTTCAAGCAGTTCACTGGGAGGGGTGACACTGACCTGAACCTCTCTGGTCTCATCTGGAGCTAGTTCGAATTCATCGAAGTCAACGTTCACGGCCCAACCCCTCAGGGACTCGCTGGAGAGCACCTCAACATCCTCCAATATGTTCCCATGGTTGGTTATGAAGAGTGTGAAGTAGGCCTTGTCGGGATACTCGGCGCTCTTTGAGTCATCTCCCTCAAGTGTGAATCTCAAATCATGTATCGTCATGATTTCTACGACAATATCCACGGTTGTTTTCTGGGCTGTGTTCTTCTGCGAAGAAGCACCGACCTCGATTAGACCCGAAACTCCATTGGCGACTCCCTCAGATATATCCAGATGAATGTCCAATAGGACCCTCTCTCCACTACCGATGGAGAAGGTACCATCAATCTCGACACCTTCTACTGTCATCGACCTTAGGACCGAGGACTCCATCCCTGAGACTGTAATTACTGCGGTGTCCCCTCCGGGATAGTCGCCGGTGTTCTCAATCCAGAATGAGGTCGTCATTGTCCCCCCTGGAGGCAGGGTCGCTTGGATCTGGTCGGGTATCTCTCCGGGGTTCTGCGGAGAGATTGCCATTGCGTAATTGTAGTTTGAAACCACTACTGAAACTGTGTGCTCATCCGCTACGTTGGTGCCGTATATCGCTATTCGAGCGAGCACGCTCGCTGAATCTGCATCCTCCTCTCCTTCTACTAGGACATCGAGGTATACTGTCTGCTGCTGACCGGGGTCAAGGACAATTTGTGTGATTGCATTGCCCTCGGTATCTGAGAAGGAAGATTCCCACATTGGTGAGTTGCAACCTGTCTGGTCACTCGGGTCGCAGACCTGCAGCTTGAATGTGTCTTGGATGTTGCCAGAGTTGGTCACATCGATTGGGAACTGGACCGTCTGATCCGAGCGCCCGGTCTGCTGAGTTGAGAGGATTGAGGTTGTGACGCTGTGCTTAGCGGCCACCGAGACTGTAAGTTCCTTGGAGTCGTAGGGATCGCTCCCTCCTCCCCTTCCAACTGTGAAAGTAATCACGGTATCTTCCACCGCGCTGGCATCCTCTGGAACGAAGACTTCGGCGGTGACTGTTTCTCTGTTGTTACCTGAGTTCGCGCTGCCCACAGTCACAGATGTCTGGGAAAACGAGACTTGCCATCCAGGAGGGAGTCCTTCTGCTCCAACAGACATGGTCTCCATGCCGTTCCCCTGATTGGTGATCTGGAGAGACAGGGTGTCGGATGAACCGGGCTCGACGTTGTTGAGTTTGTTCTTGCTCAGGGACAGAGAGGCATCATGGCTCTGTCCTACCGTGACTGTGAGAATCTGCTCGCAGCCGATTGAAGTACCGGCACGACCCTGTATCTTGATTCCGACCTGAGTTCCTGACTCCACGGAGTCCTCGGGAGTCACACTGAAGGTGAAGGTGTGACTGTCTTGAGAGCCACCGGGCTCTGAGAGGAGTTTGCTGAGCGGATTGTCGAAGTCGACCCATCCTGAGATATCATAGTCAGAGTTCTGAGCTTGGGCGTTCGCGGTGACTGTCCACTCGGTATTGCCTACATTCTCAACCTCAAATGAATTGGTTGCAGAATCTCCCGGATCAAGACTGTGCGAGGTGAACTGAAGATTGGGGTCGCACTCCTTGCGCTCGGGGACCTTTAGCGTCAGTGTCAGGTTATCCTCGGCCTGATCGGCTGCATTCGGGTCATTGGTCACTGTGGCCTTGAGTATGAAGCAATGGTTACCGGCTTCGGTGGAACTTCCATCGGGGATGTCTACCGTTACCTCGACTGTCTCCGTATCTTCTGGCTCAAGTTGCAAGACTTGCGGATCGACTGTGGCATCTAAGGTGTCTGACTCGCAATCACTGTCTGAAGTCATCTCCAGTTGGACATTGGCCTGCTGCTCTCCATTGTTCTCAACATCTACATCCCAAGTAACGCTGTCTGATCCAGTTGTATCTCCCTCGTAGGTCTTGAGTTGCTCATCAGTTGAGAGGCTGATAGAGTACAAGCCACCACCATCTCCTGCCGTGGTAGTCACGGTGACATCGTCATTGGCTGGAGTGCCGACGCCGGTCCCAGTGGCCTGAGCGTTCACCGTGGTCTCACAGTCGCCATCAGCTTGGTCATTTACCGAGACTGTGAGCAGGACTGTCTCAGAACTGCCTTCGTCGACAGATACCTGAAAGGTCTCCAAAGTGGAGGTGAAGCCATTGCAATCATTGCCCTGCTGCGTACTAAGAGATACGGTGATGTCCTCGTCACCATCATTGGCCACAATTATGTCGTACTCAGCCTCATCCTCAGTAGTCGCCTCTTGGGCGGTAGGATTGGCAGAGAGAGCCACTGATACCTCAGCAGCGACCAGAGGTGAAGCCATCGAGAAGAGAAGAATCGCCACCAGAACAGAGGTCGACGTATTATGTCGCATTGGAACTCCGAGAATATCGCCCCTCTAAGGACTTCGGGCCACGCGACCCTACGGGGTCGCGATTCTCTCATGCTTCGATTAACTCGTCAGATGGGGCATCGCAGTGCAAGCAGTTGCCCATTGAAACTACATCGCATCCATCTACCTGTCCAGCTTTGTGATATCTAGCACCGCACTCAGAGCAGGCCCAAGCCTCTCCAATCATTACATCTCCGCTGCAAATCCAGCAGGGGATGCCGCTAGTCTCCTTCTCTTCATTTTCAGTCAGTCCAAGAGAGTCTGCTATTCGATTCAGAGAATCAGAGCTCACTAAGCTTGACGGGTCGTCCCTGCGCGAGTAGAGGAATGCACCACCGGCAATCAGCGTGATGACAACTAAGGCGATTAACAGCATCTCAAGGGTTGAGGTGTCGTCCGCTAAAACAGCTGGAAGGACATCGATTTCCAGAGATGTCGAAGAGTCCTCAATGATGCCTTGAGCATCGGCGATGCTAACGATTAGAGTTCCATCGCTTCCTGAATCTGGAGTGAAGCCTACCTGTAGAGTTCTGATTTCTCCTGGCATCAAATTCAGTACAATGCCATCAAGAATCAACGGGTTCCATCCATCAGGGCCTGTGACCTGTAAGATGTCCGAGATCTGGGAGTTCCCAGTATTCTCAAGCTCAATCTGCAGGGTCACTGGGTATCCCTCATGTGCTGTAGCTTGGGAGATTATTCTCCAAGCGACTCTGTCTACTTGCTCTACCACCAGAGAGATAGGATAGCTGATTACAACTCCCTCTCCTTCCATTACCAGTCTGATTACTGGCTCGGTCCCAGCCTCGGCAGACAGGGGGATGATGACTGTGCACCAAATGGTATAGCTTGCCCCAGAAGCTATGGTTGAAGGTGCTGTGCATGATGATTCCCAATCCTCATCGGGTACCTCGATGTAAGTCTCAGGCCTCCAGGTAGTGGACCCGGCGTTCGATATGGTCCAAGCGAGATCGAACCCGAGACCACCGACGGGGTGACTAGACACGCCTAGAGGGTGATCTGCAGAGGTCCCATCTGGTAGAGCAATTTGATAGAAATCCAATACCGGAATTGCTCCCGACAGAACATTAAGAGTCCTGTTCCAGTCGAATGAGAACCCATCCTCAGTGGCGAATCGAATCTCCAGCTCACCGCTAACCGCAGCTCCATTCCCTTCGAGGATGAGCTGGACCGTAGTAGATTCACCTGCAGAGACAATCACAGAATCGAGACCATCAGTCACAGACCAACCTCCTGGGATGCTCCTGAGGTATGGTTGCAAGTCGAGCATCCGGTTCCCATGGTTGGCAATCTCGAGATCTATCTGCAATGCGGCATCTGGGGCTACCTCCTGTTCTGCCCCTCCCGAAGAAGGGGTGGTGCTAACCTCGTCTATGCCCATGACGACCAGAGAGATGTCTTCACTCCAAGAATCGGCGCTGACCCGAGAGTGGATGGTGAGAGCAGCCTCGAATGTGTTGCCGGCGGGAATCATGGCTCCAGGAGGATTGATTGTGATGTCTATCGGCTTGCCTGCATCTTTTGCGAGCGTCCCTGTGGATCCATGGGATGATCCGGCGAAGGTACCAAGGGAATCCAAGCCAAGATGCCAGCCTGAAGGGGAAGCCAGTTCGACATCATAGCCCTGAGCTCCATTGCCCTCATTGAAGACTAGAATCTGTATTTGAGTTGGTTCCAGAGGGCTTACTAGGAACTGCTGTCCGGGCATGACGATATCCACTCCTGCTAGAATGGGCACGTCGAAGTACAGCGTTAGTTCTGAGCTCACATTGTTCTCGATATCAGTGCCTGTAACCAGCATCCTGTAGAGCCCCGGTGGAGGCGGAGCTGGATGAATCATGGTCAGGCTAACTTCCTCGGTCTCAGCAGGGTCCAAATTGAAAGTGTTCGAGGTGAATGAAGTAAACCAATCATACTCCACCCCGTCCTGCACTCTGACAGGATCTGTAATCTCAATAGTGGCATTGGTCTCTAATAGAGCAGTGTTCATCATAGACAAAACCCAAGTTGTGGAGCTGTCAGATGTATCAGACAGGGTCTTGGTCTCTTGAGGTGTGGAAACTCTGACACCTGGAATGCTGACTACTACTGTCTGCGATAGGTAGTTGTTTGATTCAGATGATTCCTCGACCAATCCACTTGGATCTATATGGAAGGTTAACTCTACCTCTCCCTCCTGCGATGGGGTCCAGTTCCATTCCAATTCCGTCGATTCACCCGGAGACATGCTTAGCTGCTGCATACCCAGAAGATCGGAATCAGCCCTAGCAATCACAGAAAGATCCGCCACCGAACCGGCTCCCTGATTCTTGACGACGACGGATAAGTCCACATCCTCACCTACCTGAGGTATAGGAGTGGAAATCTCAAAGGAATCCTGCACGAATGTCGGGTCGGGTGTCAAATCGTTGACGTTGACACCTCGTACTGCCAGTGAATATGGTTGCCAACTTCTTCCTCCCCCATGCTGGGCGTCCCTGACTCTGACTGTCCAAGTCCCTGTAGCCGCACTGTCGATGAGAACGACCTCGACGTTGTTGGAAGAATCCTTGGTCCCTCCAGTGACTGAGCGTCCATTAACGAAGGCATTGCCCATGTAGGAGAGTTGTCCGTTAGGGGAAATCACCTCTAAGTCGAGATCGTTTCGCAACTGCGTGGATGAGGATGTTGAGCCTGGATAGTCCGACCAAGTCAAAACCACCTTCAGTGGCTCGCCCGCCCTAGTCACATCGAAACTGTAATCGCTGACCTGGCCGCTTGATAATCTGGTTCTGTCATCGACGAAGATTCCGACGTCATCATCTGGAATCAGAGAATTGGCGAGATTCAGCCTACCCCATCCCTCATCATCGTTAGGAATGTCCCGGGTCCCCATGTCCTGAGCCCCTAGTATCAGCAGCCCCTTGATCATAGAACCTTGAGGTGCGGGTCTGCTAATTACCTCCATCAGGTACTCTCGGACAAGAGTCGCGGCTCCGGCTGCAGCAGGTGTTGCCATCGAGGTGCCGCTGTACTCTAGGTACCAATTATTGCTCCAAGATCCTTGAGCGCTGCTGGCCTCCTGAGATTTACACGACCTGACATAGTCGCCGGGAGCTACTATGTCGGGCTTGATTCTGCCATCGTCGGTCGGACCGCGGCTGCTCCAGTAGTACATCTCATCGGGGGCCCCACTGTAGCGATTCTTGTGTCCGCCAACTGTAATCACATTCTTCGCAGTACCCGGAGGAGATACACCTGAATCACGATCATTTCCAGCAGCGAATAACACTGTCATTCCTTCATATGTCCAGTATTGGTCCCATGTCGAAGTCCTATCGTCTGCATCTTCTGACTGGGTCGAATATCCTCCTCCTCCAGAGCCTGATCCCCAACTGTTGGTGTGTAATCTAGCTCCTCCGTTGTAAGCCGAATTGAGCATGCTGTTGATTCCATAGCTGTACAACTGACCGGTGTCGTCATCCTCCATCGCTTGGAAGTACAATTCTGCCTCAGGTGCGACACCTTGGTAGGTCCCACCGCTACGGGAGCCGTCTCCGAGGACCGTACAGGCTACGTGGGTGCCGTGTCCATCACTGAGGTCAGCGGTTGAGGAGTCACCCGGCGTCACAGATGTCAGTGTCGCCACTCTGCCAGTGAAGTCGCCGTGATCGTCATCCAGACCGGAATCACCGACTGCAATCTTCTGTCCGCTGCCATTTAGACCTGTGATGAATGTCGTCTCAACTGCGTTGATTCCCATGTTGTTCCTAGCTTGGTCGTTGTGCAATACCAAAACTGGCATGGGGGCGATGTATGCAACGGATGGATGTCTGATGATGTCCTCAAGGTGCTGAGTCTGGATGGAACCCCAGAGCCTGCCTTGCTCAGGCGACCAAGGATCGGAAAGCCATAGTGAAGCATCTGCCAGTGAATCCTTGAATCCGAGTCCGGGTTGATTGTGTCTAACAAGATCGTTGTCCTTCCAACCTACGACCTCGACCATCATCTCCCTCTGATCTGTAACCATCCTCAGATCAGGATGGGTGAGCAGTCCGAAGGGGACCTCGTGCACTGCCAATATCTCCTGAAGACCAGTAATGGATTGCAGGGTCTCGGGTTGGGCCTGAATCAGGAAGCCGGAAGGAGGGATAGTGGATCTGATTTCTACATCAAAGGCGTCCATTATCGCCTGTCTCGCGTCCCAAAGTCCAGTCTGCCCATCTACTATTGCGATAGCCAGATCGCCTCTATATTCAGCCATACTCGCGCTCATCTCAGTGCTGGGCAGCAATCCTAACTCAGTGTAGACTCCTATGCTGGAATCCGCACGATTGGCACGCAGGTCCTCGAAGCCATTCGATATCACGGGTGCACCGAGATCCTGTATGCTGTTTGGATCGGGTGAAATCTCGACTTTTTCATAGCTGGCAGGTAGCAATGCCTCATTGCCAGAAGAGGTGTCATGAGACAACGGCGAGTAAGAGAGCAGTAGAACACCGAGAACGAGCACTACTGAGCGTTTCTGCATAGGCCTCGCCTGAGCAGACCCGATTTGAGCGTATGGGTTCTACGAACCCATGCTGAGTCATCTGTTTAGAGGAAGTGGAAAGAGGACCTGTCGAAGAATAACTGCATTGTCCACTCACCGACATTATGAGTCCATCTCTCGCTCCTATCGGAATCATAGGAATCGTAGTACAGGATAATCTCAATTGTATAGTTCTCCCACACTGACGCTCCGTCGATGAGGAGTTCCAATTCATCTCCCGAGACAGAGGTGTGGGCTGACAGAGAGTCTCTCGAGAAGTCTTGTCTGCCAACTTCAATCCCGTCGGAGTCGACGAATCGAATTGTCAGGTCTACATTCTCAATCGTCCTGCTTCCATCATTTCCTAGCTCTACCAGGACTACATGACCGGGGCCTCCTTGGCGGTATACTACATCGACGGTTACTCTGTCGTAAGGTACTACCCAAGCTACGATGAACAGGCTCGCAGCCAGAATCAGCAGAACAGAGATGGATGCGAAAACGACTCTTGTTGGTGAGATGTGTTTCCTGGCGCTTTCCTCAATCCTGTCGAGAACCTTGTGTGCCAGATCTGCATCGGCATCCTGAATCTCCTCCTTCCGATTCCTCATATTTTCCAACAGTCCCATTCAGTCACCCCCAAGAGTAGTGGCGAGAATAGTTAGAACGGCCGATGAGAACGGTTCAACCACCATGAGATGCTTGTTCGAATCTCCCATACCAGGAACCATGTTGAGCATCGACAGATCAGAGGCCATTCCATTGACGCCCAGAGTAGTGCCGGTAGGCAGACCGCCTGAGAACTGTGCATCTAACAGGACCCCTCTGAGATCGAATTCTGTGCCCCCTACAGAAGCAGATGCTCGAGCAGAGGCGATAATCCTGCCTCCTTGGACATCATCAACCTCAATGACACTGTAGTACGGTCCGAGAAGTTCGCGGACGTTTATCGTAGCTCGCTGCAGGTTCTCACCAAGGGCCTCGAGCTCCTCCAAAACGACCGGAGGTGTGGCTGGGATGTTGCTAATTCGAATGTATAGTGTCTCGACTCCCTGTCCCCCTGAGCGTATAGAGAGGCCATAAGATTCGGTCATCTTGATTAACATGAAATCAGTCATTCCCTCAGCTAGGAGAATGAAGTCACCCTTCTTGTTAATCGCTTTACCAAAGGCTTCAATGTATAGAGAGGCCCCTTCCATTGAAGCCCTGAACTCCAATGTTGGCGAACCTTGGAAGGCCAGAGATTTTGTTATGTCGAAGTCAACAGAGGGTGATGTGGTCAGATTAATCCAACCAGGTATGTTTGTCAGGAAGACCGTAGCAGGCCACCAGGCTGAATCAAACCATTGCATCTGCTGTAGCAAAATCGAACCGACGGCTGTCCCATCCCTGCGATATTGCTCGGGGACGGTCATGTCGATCGAGATTTCGGTTCCGATGCTGGCCTGAAGATCAACTGATTCTGGTATGTCCTCAATCATTACCTCGGTCCTACTGCCGGAGGTTCTGTCAATCAGGAGAACATGGACCCAATCCAATCTCTCTGAGAGTACGTAATGAGTGGATGTTGTAATCTCTGTAATCAGCCCTACCGATCTAATCTGAAACTGGGCATCCAGTCCTAGATTAGTTGAAGAGTCAACAGTCAGGCCTTGCAGAGTCAAGAGCAGGTCTTGTCCATTGATTCCATAGAAGTGAACCAGAAGTTCACTATGGCCCGGCATCCAACCTACCATTCCAATTGAGATTGACCAGTCTTCACCTTGGGGTTTCATCTCTCTTGTCACAGAGAAATCAATTTGAGGTGGAAGCCCGGGCATCCAAATTCTTAGAGAAAATCCATCTGCTATCCCCGTAGGAGCGGCTCGCAAAGCAATGCCGTGAACCCATGTCGGTGCTGTGATATTTTCATCTCCGTGCCACGCCTCAACTGCGAGATCGAACGAGGAGTCGGCGTCAAGCAGTATTCCGAAGGAGAAGTCTTGATCAGACTCGGAGCCAGTCGAGATGTCTGATGTTACTCCTGCTAGAACGCTGTTCACAGAACGTCCGAGATCGGCTATTCCACTGATGAAGAAGGCGACACCGGAAAGTCCGTTGGAGGCGTTGAACTCGGGAACGTCAAGAGTCGGGCCCGAGTCAGAGCCAGTAGGAATCTGGACTCCGATTGTAGATGGCAGTGGGTCTATCGATGCTACCACAGAGAGCTGTTTTCCGCCCTCAGTGGGGGCGTGATTGACATCTATGCCCAAACTCTTCGTACCAATCACAGACATCTGTGCTGTACCTCTGCCGGCAGGTCCTGAAGCGCCCTCCTCCTCAGGAGCGGTCCAACCGATGCTGCTCAGTCCGGTAATCCTTGCCGAGATGGATGAGGTTTGGCTGCTCTGATCGTGATGGAAGAGAAAGTGGTCACCACTCATTGTGACGGGTTCTGAGGAGTTAGTAATCTGAGCCTCGATTGATGAAATTGGAGTCTCGGAAGACCACTGTGTGACAGTGCCGAAGGTGGTGGTGAACGAATCGGGAACCCCGATTATCCTCGCTGCCTGTCTCTGCTCGCCGTCCAAGCCAGAGTAGGTGATTGATTCAATCGCTGTCGAGGCTTGATAGTCTATGCCATCAGGGGTGACGTAGACTGAGAGGTTGTCGGGGATATCACTTAGGGTCAGTGCTTGGAAAGACAGGTTCTCCATACTCCTTGAGGGATGCTCGATATAGATGAACGAGAAGCTCTCATCAGAGGCTGTTCGAAGTATCGCAGTTTGCTCGTCCAACTGGTTATTGTCAATCATAGAAAAGGCGGCTAAGCCGCTGAATCTGAGGCTCGCTGCCACCGGTGCAAGAGGTTCTACAGAACCATGGATTCCCTGAATCAATCCCAATCCTCTGTCCTTAGCAAGGAGTAGGTGGTCTCCGGTTCCGACTGGGTGGTCACTCGACCCTATCTGTACGGAGAGGCTGGTCAGAGGCATGTCGGATCTAGTGACCAACCAGTTGTCAGTTAGCAGTAAATGGACCGTTCTGCCGTCGAGTCCGCTGGCTCCATCAACGCCTCCGCTGATTACATCGACAACCGCGGAGGGGACGTCGTTCAGGATGTTTCCTATGTCGAGGAACAGGTCGACTATGTTGATTAGAACATTGTCCATCACCTTCGATATGAAATCGAGGTTGTCCTCAGAGTCGAACTGGCTGTCGCTGTCGCTCCCGCCTAACTCGAAGGAGCCGTACAGGACCAACGCTGTTGGCAAATCTTTCGCATTAATGTGTATCTTCCTGTGATCTTCGAGGACTCCGTTTCGGGTGAACCAAGAGTCATAGTCCAGCTCCTCTACCGATTGCACAGAACGAAGCAGAACCAGGGTCTTGGGCGGATTTGCTGGGTTAACCGGTAGGGTCGGGTCGTCCACATTCTGGCTGTTATCTCTTGAGAAGTTCTTGATGCCGATGATGAATCCTAGCCTATCAGGCAAATCTCCGGGTAGCTGAGACTGCGATCCATCGGAACCGAGCATGCGGAATGCCCTCTCTATCTCACCCTGCGACAGAGAGCCTGCTGGCATACCCCTGAGCCAACCCATCGAGTCGGTGACATTACCGATGCCACCGTCGCTGGACTCCTCAGGAGGTAGTTCGGACCTATTCTCATGAAAGTGGATGTGGAGATCTGTCCTCTCATCCGCCCAGTACTCGATAGTAGTGAGTCCTCTCTCACCATCGACGATATTGTTCTCAGGCAGGACACTGTCAGTCCTGATAACCACCTCTACCTCTTCGGGAATTACAACAGCCTGTTTGTTTGGGTGGAACGAAAGTTCGATGTAAGCCAGCTCCCACAGGTCCCTAGCTCCATTATCATCCGGAGGAGAGAAATGCAGGTAGCCGAATCCAGCAGAGTAACCGCAGTTGAGTTCCATGAATGATGCGAATAGCAATTCATCGGGAGAGTAGCGTTCAGGGCAATCCCCTCCTTCTGGGAAAGTAATCTCAATAGCGTAAGGTGCGGAAATCGAGGCAAATGTAATTCCGCTCTGATCCGCTCCGGGATTGATGATTCCGAAGGTAAGTGCCTGAATCAGAGAAGTTACCAGATCAACGCTGGCACCTGAGATATCAAAGTAGAGTCTCTCAATCCCCACTCTCAGAGTGAATTCTTCTGGAGGGGTGGTAAATCTGGAATCGACTACCCATACGTATGTCTCACCATCGCCGAGTGCAAGAATAGAGTCTGGCCCGGAGTAAGCGAAGGCCTTGATCAGAGAGACGGTCAAAGTGTTCATCTGATTCCAATCAGGATCGTTTGAGCTGGAGTCTAGAACTCTGACCTGGAATGATATTCCCGGCTCAAGCCACAGGGTTCCTCCTTCGACCCCCCATCCGCCCAAGAATTCCCAAGCTATCTTGAGACCGACCTCGATGTCGTCATCCCCGTCATTATCAACATCAATCTCGTGTAGCAGTGGCTCCGAGTTGATGTCCAACAGAGAGAGTAGTGAGGCAGAGAAACTCACTACCTCAAATTTCTCCACAGTGTTGCCCTCGAGGTCTGTAAACTCGGTGCGAATGACGTAATCGGTGATGTTGATCAGAGTCTGCCAGATATTCTCAACTTGGCCGGGTGCGCTCGCGGTTTCAACTAGGAGTTCGTAGGTACTGGGATGGACAGGAGCAGGGGGGGCGGTCTGCACCATGCTGACTCCCTCAGTCACCTCATCGATACCCGACAATGGGTCGGTTGATGAGACCGAAGTCACTGAGTTGCCCACTCCCTCGATGATAGGTCCGGCCAACTGGCCAACAGAGTTGCTGTCCAGCATCTCCTCCCTCTCCTCAAGGACATCTGATAGTTCATCGAGGATTCCGAAATCGTCGGATTCGAATCTGGCTTCTCCGCTGACCGCTGACATTGGAGAGAGGGCGGGCAAGAGTATCAGAGCGGCAATCAGAATAGTGTGCGAATACCCGGTTCTTGGGGCCCTGCTAATCAGTCTGACAGCACCACTACTCATGTTCGCACCTCCAAGAGGTGCGCTAAAGGGTATTGCCCTGCATGAATCGATAATCGCACGATACTGCGAACGAGTCTTCAATCGAGGGAGATCGATTCGACGGAGCCACAGTGGGGGCATTCTGTCCTAGCTGCGTCGACACCTGGAGGCATTGTTACTTCGAATGTCTCCTCGCACGAGGAGCAGTTCTGTCGGACTGTCCTGTCCTGAATCTGTGACTCCGAGGGGGGCTCCTCGGTGTTTGCTGTGTCCTTACCCGGCTCCCACTTTGAGACCTCGTCCGTTATGTTGTCCTCGTGGGAATACTCAACCTCTTCTCTTTCGACTGCTTCGTCATCCTCGAATGCTGACATTAGATCAGAACTTAAGCTTGGAGCGTCGGAATCTGAATGGGATTTGAGTGAGGTCTGTAGCAACTCAGCGATATCGGGATCAATCTCTGCATCTTCCTCCTCACCCATGGCCGCAGTGATTCCTTTGGTCGAGCCTGACATGCCGCTGGAGAAGTCTCCAAACACTTGCTGCTGGGGTTGAGTCTCGGGTTCTGATTGTGCAGCACCGCCGTAGCCTCCCCCCCACATCGCCTTCTGATCCTCTACAGATGGAGGAGCAACAGGTTCCTCTTCCTCCTGCTCTGCGAGCATGTTAGCCAACCTGCGATTCGACATTACCCGCCAAGCCAACACAGCAACGACGACGAGTGTCACCAGTCCACCTGCTGCCATAATCAGAAGTCTGGTTAGGTCTGAATTATCGGTTTCGGCATCGCTCATTACATTGACGAGGATCTCGAACTCGGAAATCAAACCAGCTTCGTTCTCGATACGGCATACCACAGTCGTGGGACCTGAAGCGTCATAACTCCAGAGAACCGAGTCACCGAACTTGTCGGCATCGTTGCGTGAATCTCCATCCAAGTCAGAGTCAACCGAATCATCGAGATCCCATGAGTACATCAGGTTAGGAGATTCGGTGTCGGAAGCATTTGCCTCAAAGCGGAAAGTCTCACCAATCTCGAGTGAAATCTCGGTTGGATTGTCGCCTATCGATGGAGGGGTCGAGTCGTACAGACTGACTGTGGCGGTATCCTCAGAGACTCTGCCAGAATTGTCAGTTGCACGCATGGTGACCGTGTGAGGACCGGCAGCGAACGATTCGTTGAAAGTGTAACTGAATACCGTGGCTCCTTCATCATCTCCAGAGTTGGTTCTCATCAGAATACTATCAATCAGCCACTCGACGGTGTTGACTCCCCAATTGTCGGAAACCTGGCCACTGAGAATCACGTCCTCCCCATAGGTTCGCTCTAGTGTCGAAGTCACTCCTATGCCGACCTCGGGGTCGGAGATGTCCTTGACCTCGATGCTCTGGTATGAACTCATACTGCGGGCATCTGTGGCTACTACTGTCAGCCTGATGGTAAGGTTGGTCGGGTTGGACCAACTGACATTGACGATGGAACCGGTTGTGTCGTCAACACCATCTCCATCGGTGTCCCAGCGGAATCCGGATTCGGGAATCTGATTGGAGTTGTTTGGAGTCTGGCTGGCGTCCAGCATCACCGTGGCGCCTACATCAACCACTTCAAGCGGGACATTGGAGTCAATGATTGGGTCAAGTATTGGTGTTAGAGAGAGCATCACAGTGACGGCGATGGTTTCGGTCCCGGCGCCTCCGCCAGCCGGGCCGGCTCGATTGTCTACCACTAGATACAGGTCCTCTCCCTCGTAGGTCTCTGTTGCGAGCCAAACCATGTCCCTCTCTTGGGTAATAAGGAGCATATCTGTACCCTGCACACGAGAGGCAGCGGTGCCTCCCTGCTCGTACATCTCGGCTTGCGAGGCTGTCATCAGGAACACATCAGGTGCCCCTTCCATAGTGTTAGCTTCCATCCTGACCTGAGTGCCAGCGTCGACGACGAACGGCCCATGAAGAATCGAGTGTTCACCCGGGCTCAGCCTAACGATGGTATCGGCTAGGGTGAATGGTCCAGGCATCACAAAGGATGAGTCGAGAGTAACTGATGCGATGGATCCTCCTTGGGCTCCGCCGGCGGAGTCTTGAGGATGGGCGAGGTTATCGATTACCAGATACCAGCGAGTCGGGTCCCTGTCGTCAGGTACTGTCCAATGCCAAGATCCGGTCCCATTGAACTCCTCAAAGACCGAGTTTCTCTCCCAGATTGCGTCGCTCCTGTAAGACTGTTCATTCTGGTAGACCGAAATCGAATTGACAGAGAACAGCAGGATGTCGATGCTCGAGTCGGTAGCGAGATCGAAGGAGAGAATCTCATATGGCTGTAACTCGCCCAAGTCCACCCTCACGCAGGACTGGTCGTCGATGTCCCAGTTGGCTGGCATCATCGATAAGTCAGCGTTTATGCAAGAGATTACTCCCTTAGGAGTGGCTTGCGCCGGTGGTGCACTACTGACCATCAGTAGGGCGATTAGCAAGGCGGTGGCGGCTCGACGCACACAGAACGGTTCGCCTACTGCTTTTGAATCGTATCGCAATCGCGTTCATCCTATGCTCATGTCTTCCCAGGCATCTCCCTCGAGCCTGCTGACAGAGATGTCCCCTGCCCAGGAGACCTCGATGATATCCCCATCCTCACATACGAATGGTCGGGGGTGATGCATCCTAGCTTCCTCCTCCAGCACACTTGGATCAGTGATTCTTGAGCTCAGATGTAGCATTCCTAGCAACCTTGCTCCCATCGCAGTAGCGGCTTCGGCCGCATCCTCAGCAGTTGAGTGTCCCCATGCCTCAGCCATCTCGTGAGTCGCGCTGGAGTAGGTCGCTTCGTGGATGAGAATATCCAACTCTCCTGCGATGCTATCTGAGTCGAACGAAGCAACTCCTCTCGAGGTGTCACCAGACACCATGAGTCTCCTCTCTGGCCGTTTGTTTGAGGATACCATCCATGCCACGGAGACAACTCCATGCTTGGTAGGGATTGCTGTCAGATGAAGATCTTCAAATGGTTGGAAGGGGGAATCTATGGGAGTATCGTCCTCGATTGGTATCAGGACCCAATTCACCTGATAGCCCATCCTCCCTCTTGAGTATTCATCCTCAATCATCTCCTTCCAGACGCCGAACAGGTCGTTGAAGTCAGGCTGCGAGTCAGACCCTTCGGGGCTCCGGGAGCGATGATTGTGAGAGGTTCTGTTCTGCCATCGAGATTCATAGTATGTAGGAATGGGATTAGTCCCCAACAGTGATCCAGATGACAGTGAGTTAGCAGAATCGCTCTGACCTTCGATGCTTTTGCGCGTTTGCCTGCCTTGCTCCTCTTGAGTCTAAGATCCTGCCTGACAAGCCTCTCTTGAAAGCCCTCACCACAGTCTATGACCAAGCCTCCGTGCGGAGTCATTAGGTAGTTGCCGGAAACAGATCTCGTTGCTGTAGGTCGCGATCCCGAGGTCCCTAGGACGTGCAGAGCGAACATGTCCGTGAGGGTCTGAGAGCGCTGCCGTATTGAACTATGAGGCGTTTCTCGGAATCGGAGTCGGTGGGAACCACCTGAGAATCATTACATCACCAATTGAGCGAATCCAATTCCATGGTATCGCGACATGAATTCTGCCTTCGACTAAGTCAGCAGGCGGGTCAGAGACGAAGACATGGGTGCAGCGCCATCCATCAGTCTCGATTACAGTATCATGGACAGTTCCGAGGAGTCTGCCGTCAGGCAGGATGACCGGTAGGCCACGAATATCGGAAACCTGACTATCCGCCATGGCCCGCGCCGGAGTTGAACAGGCATCAACCTGACGGAAGCAGGATGCTTACTTGCCGCGGTTTTTGTTGGCCTTGAGGCTGGGCCGGAGCTTCTCGGCTCCCTTACCCTTGTTCATCAGACCACGACCACGCTTGCCAGCGCTGGTCTTGCCACGGAAGGCCCTGCCGCGGTGACTGTTTCCGCTGGAGACCCATCCTAACTGCTTGTCCGACTTGATGACAGGGTGAGATGGGTCAAGAAGAATGATTTCGTAGAACTTGTTCTTGCCGTCCTCTCCCACCCAGTAGGAGTTCAGAACCTCGAGGTTAGGGTAGCGCCTGCTGACTCTTTCCTCTGCCATTCGCTGAATCGACTTACCCATTGTAATCTTCTTGATACCTGCCTTGGAAGGTTTGCGCTTCATGTGAACCTTGCTCTTTCGCAGGCCACCACGGCGCACTCTGGTCCTGACTACGACAACGCCTTGCTTGGCCTTGTAGCCTACTCTGCGCGCGGCGTCTATGCGGGTCGGGCGCTCGATTCTCTGGTATACTGGCTCTCTCCTCCAGCTGGCCATACGGTCACGGCGGTATCGAGACGGTAAGGATGCCTTGGGAGTCTTCCACAGGGAACGAACATGTTGTTGCACACCCATTGGATTACCTCTCAGCGCGCCGCCGACCAAACTCCCCTTTATGAGCCTGCCCACATTGCTCAAAGAGTAGTTGAGGACGTTATTGGTCCGCGCTCCCGGACTTGAACCGGGGACCCCCTGATGGCTGCCCACAACCAAGTGTTTCCAGTCTACAGTCAGGTGCTCTAAGCCAGCTGAGCTAAGCGCGGTCAAACCTGTGGGGTGCCATCCTTCTTATCTCGCTTTCCAAAGACCCCTCGATAATCGCCTCCATGGGTCGTTGTAATCCCTCAACGGTTAAGAAGGCTGAGAAGTGCACTTCGTGAAGTAGGCAGCAATGCCAGGGATGCGTTCGGGGTAGGATGATGACAGGGGCTCCAGCGACGACCATTGATCAGATTCCTGATGGTAGGATACCCACTGCGCTGACCGACAGAGAGCTCGAGTCGTTCGGACCTCCAGATCCAAGAATACTCGTCTGTGGATGCGGTGGCTCGGGTAACAACACGATGAATAGAATCACGCACATTGGTGTCGAGGGCGCCACCACGGTCGCCATCAACACCGACAAGCAGCATCTCGATCACACCAGAGCGATGCAGAAGCTGCTTGTGGGCAGGCACATCACCAGAGGTCTCGGGGCAGGGGGAGACCCGGTGATGGGCCGACGCTGCGCCGAGGCAGGCAGGGATGTCATCTCAAGAATTGTCAGCGGAGCAGACCTCGTGTTCGTCACCGCTGGTCTAGGCGGCGGGACTGGAACAGGGATAGCACCAATTGTAGCCGAGGAGGCCAAGCGCTCGGGTGCGTTGGTGGTCGCAGTAGTAACGACTCCATTCTCAGTCGAGCGTAGACAGCGCATGCAGAGAGCGCTCGAGGGTCTTGATCTGCTGCGTAAGGCAGCCGATGCAGTCCTAGTACTGGACAATAACAGGCTGCTCCACTTCGTCCCTAACCTTCCTCTCGACGAGGCGTTCAGCATCATGGACCAACTAATCGCCGAGATCGTCAAGGGAGTGGTTGAGACAATCACCCTGCCCAGCCTGATCAACCTCGACTTCGCTGACGTTCGCTCGATCATGAAGGGTGGTGGCGTGACGATGATGCTTTATGGTGAGAGTGACCAAGGTCCCGAAGAAGTTGTGCACGAATCACTGAACCACCCATTACTGGATATTGAGATTGATGGAGCGACGGGTGCGCTAATCCACGTGACCGGGGGGCCTTACATGACATTGGAGCAGGCAAATCAGGTCTGTGATCTGATGACTTCGAGGCTGTCACCGGATGCAAACGTCATCTTCGGAGCTAGGCAGGATCCCGCATTCGGAGACACAATCAAGGTGATGTCGATTATCACCGGAGTGGCCAATAGTCGACTTGATGTCGAGATGATGAGCGCAGATATGCTTGGAGAGGCTCTCAACATAGCTCGGAAGAGCCGCAGTGCAGCGGAAGGCGGATTGCATAGATTCGACTGATAGTCACCCACAACAGGGGAAGCCTCAAACAGGACGTATTTGGAGGCGGATTCATGCAGGCAGGACGCGCGACCAAGGCTGCAGTGCTGACTCTGTTGATGGTTTTGTCAACTGTCGCCGCGCCAGCGAGTGCGCAAGAAGTGGTAGATGATCCTAAACAACCTTCACCTGACAATCCACATATGCACATCTATGGGAACGATGACTTGAGCAACTGTTTTGCTCACTTCGATGGGAATGACACCACTGGTTCATCTGATCAGGGGTACGGAGAAGAAATCTGGACATCCAGTAATGCACAGATTGAGATGGACTACACCTGTAAGATGGAAGAGGCTTTCAAACAAGATATGTATCTTGATGACAACGGTACTATTGAGATAATTCTGAATTTCAAGATTTATGCTGATGATAGTGGTTGTGATGGCGGTGCTGTGTGTGAGAATCTGAATCTTACATTCTACAAAGGAACCTTTGAGGTCGCAAGGGAAGAATTCCCGAATGTTCCCCTCAACGACAATGATCACACTGTAAACTGGCAGATCACTATTGACAATAATATGACCAGATTCAATAGAACAGAGGAGCCACAACTTCGTGTTGAGTTCTCGTATCCTGGATATAACTCAATCATTCCAATCATCGGATACAATGGAGGCGAATTCAGGATGTACTATCATAACCCTGGAAACGATACGGCTGAGGTCGAGTTTCCTGTTGTCAATCAAACTATGCCCGGTGAGGGTGGTGGCGATGATGGTGGGATTGGTGGAGCTGTGTCAGATGCCCTCCCAGGGTTCGGTCTCGTAGCAGGAATCGGAGCACTCGCACTCGCAGCAGTTGGAGCAAGCAGATTCTCTCGCGAAGAGTGATTACAAGTCGCTAACAGCGACGTCGGTCTCTTCTCCGCTTTCGAGTTCCTTGATTCGCACATTTCCTGCCGCCCACTCGTCGGGCATTATCATGACTAGTCTTTGAGCCCCGGTTCTCTCTGCATGCCGGAAAGCCCACTTCATTCTCTTATCCTCGAGAACCAAATCGACTGTTCGTCCACCCTCTCTGAGCTTTGTCGCCACCGACATTGCTGCTGCGCGAAGATTTTCGTCGATTGCAATCACGATATCCTCGTTACCGGAAGGAAGATCTGGGACTATTCCCTTGTCATTCAGCAGTTCCATGATGACCATATCACCGAAACCAAAACCGGTTGCTGGCATGTCTTTGCCACCCAGACTGGATAGGAGTCTGTCGTACCTGCCACCTCCGCAAATAGCGCGGAGATTGTCACCACGATCGTGTGCCTCAAACACGGGGCCTGTGTAGTAGGCTAGTCCGCGCACGACTGATGCATCGAAAGCGACCCAGTCAGAGATACCGTAGGAATCGACCAGATCGAATAGAGTTGCCAGCTCTGCCACGGCCTCGCTGCCCTCTCCGAGTGCAGAGGCTAGAGAATCAAGATCGCTCAAGCCCAATGTGGATTGAATCACTGAAATCGCATCTGAGTCGAGTCCTTGCTCAGAGAGCTGCTGCTCGACTACCTCGGCGGGCAGTTTGCCCATCTTATCGACGATAATGCAGGTAGCTGCGAAGGGATCACCGGAGATTCCCAGCGAACCCAAGACTTCCTCCAGAACCTTTCGGCTGCTGATTCTGATGACGAGATCATCGGCATTCAGCCCGACTCCCTCAAAGAAAGAGACCAGGACTGAGAGTAGTTCTGCGTCGGCTTGAACTGCATCACTACCCCAGATGTCTACGTTCCACTGGTAGTGCTCGCGCCCGCGCCCGCGTTGGGTCCTCTCATAGCGCCAGCACTGTGGGATTGAGAACCACTTGATAGGGGTCGGCATGGCCCCAGCTCTAGCCATTACCATGCGAGCGAGAGACGGTGTCATCTCGGGTCGAAGGGCGACTCTGCGGCCGCCCTTATCCTCGAAGTTGTAGAGTTGTTGAGTAATCTCCTCGCCTTGCTTGCGAGTGTACAGCTCCTCGTGCTCGAGAACAGGTGAGTCGTACTCCTCGAAGCCATGGCTCCGTGCGGCAGCGCGGAAGTTGTCGAACAACCAGTTGCGTATTCGCATGTCCTCGGGATAGAAGTCCCTAGTGCCTCGAACGCCTTGGGTCACACCTACGCCACGAACAAGCCCACTTCAAGACCTACGCCGCTCCTTGTAGTGCTCAAGCCGTTCTTTGCGGGTGATGCGGCCATCGGTCAGCGGGAAGGCGAAGGTTCGCAGAGCGAGGAAGGCGAGGAATCCAAAGGCGGCGGTGTTGGCTGCCCACGAGTACAGGTGATTGTAGCCAAGGGTGTCGCTGAAGTATGCGATAGATACTGTCGAAACAGCCCATAGAACGGTGTAGATGATCATCATCATGTAGAGGCTCTTTCCGTAGCTGGTCTTCGATTCGAAGGTAAGCCATCGATGCAGGAAGTGCGCCTGCCAAGAACTGACGAAGTAGGCGATTGCCCACGCGCTTGAAGCCCTCCAGCGCTCTATGAGAACCAAGTCGTAGAGCCAGTCGTAGAGCAGGAAGAAGACCCCGACATTGATGCATCCAACCGCACAGTAGGTTGCATATTCTCGAAGCAGCTTGCCCCACGGGTAGTCCTCACTCACCAACATTCTCAAACCGTCCAATCCGCTAGCACTCGGGAGATTTCTACCGGCACATCCTCTGCCAGAAGCCCCGGGCCAGCCTGTTCAGCAGCTCTAGTGCCAGCCTCTCTGAGTAATGCGCAACCAAGTCTAGCCGCTGGCCACGCTGACATTCCTTGGGCGAGTAATCCCCCGATAGTTCCTGCTAGAAGATCACCAGTTCCCCCGACTGCCATCCTTGGGTGGCCGCCTGTTGCCATGCATGAACGTCCCTGTGGGCCTGTCAGCGTGTCCTCTGCTCCCGTCACTACGATTGTCACATCCTCGCCAATGCAACCTTCGAGTACTTGCGAAGCGGAGATGTCACCTAGCCATCGCTGGGATTCACCTGCGTGAGGTGTAGCCACCCCCAACAATCCCTTTGGCCACGCTCCACTTGGCAGAGAGATGATTGCATCGGCATCAATGACAACTGGAATCTTGCTATCTGTAGCCATCTCCAAGATTGAGGATACTGCCTTCTTTGTGGAATCGCTTCTACCCAAGCCCGGGCCGATTACCAGTGCGTGGGGAGTGCGCTGCGAGAATGCTTTCGAAATAGCATCGAGTGAGTTCTCGGTCAACATCTCGGAATCAGGGAGGAACTCTGGGATTAGTGATGCTGGCCAGTCCACTCTGGAAGCTGCGGTGCTGGGCATCGCAACATGGACTAGGTCGCAGCCACTGCGTGCAGCAGCCATCCCGGCTAAGATTGGAGCTCCATGATAGGGTCCGCCTCCAATCACCCACAGTCTGCCTCGATCCCCTTTGCGAGCCGCTGTGTCAAGTCGAGGGTAGCGCTTGGCATCACCCGAGCCGCAATCCTCGACCTTAGCTGGCCACGGCAGTTCAGACACTGTGACTTCTCCTGCCTCGTTGGAGTGCAGACCCCGTTTCATGCTATGGTAGGTGATTGTTGCATCTGCTGCAAGCACATCTGGCCCGCCCAATCCGGTCGGAATGTCACAGGCCAAAACGGGTAGCCCCAGTCCTGCCGCCCATGCAGCAATCTCTCCGACGGGTGGTCTCAGACTGCCTCCCAGAACAGCTCCCGCCCCCAATAGGCAGTCAACGATGAGTGAGTGCTCTCCTTCAGGTCGATTTGGCCAGACTAGAATATCGCCAACAGATTTCCTAGCCTCACTCGCAGTAGCGCCTCGCGAAGCGTCGTGGCTGGCTAGTATCGTGGTACTGATGCCCCACTCACGAAGGTGTTGCGCTGCGACGAAGCCGTCGCCCCCGTTGTTTCCCGGACCGCATAGCACTATCGTTGGGCCTTCAGACATCTCTCTGGCGACCTGTGCAAGGGCAAGACCGGCTGCTTCCATGAGTGAGAATTCAGATATTCCGAGTGCTGCTGCGTTACTATCGAGAACAGATACTTCGGACCAACTCATCTCCCATCGGGCAGGCTCGCGCACGACAGTACTCATGCAAGATCCGCTTCAATGGTTGCCATTGTGTGGCTACGCTTCTCACCATACTCATCGACAAAGGATTCGGGTAGACTCTCCCCTGCTCCGACCACGAATGGATCATCTCCTCCGGGCAGCATATCGATTGGTGCCTCGGCGCCCTCGGGCACATTTCGGTAGAGAGGGCGGGGCTCAAGCTCGTAGTTGCCGGTGAGGGCATAGAGTGGCCATGGTGAATCAGTAGTCGGAATCATCCGGTTGATTAGCACATACTTGTTCAGTGATACGAAGATAATCGCTGTCACTCCCCAGAACAGTAAGATAATTGAGATCCCATGTGGATTTGTGGGGTTCCAGGGGTCGTGCACATTGGCCAGTAAATCACTGAAGTAAGATAGCATCAGTACTGCGAACATTGCTGGGAATCCGATGTACATGATGGCATCCCACCAGCGTCCAATCCACCAGTCGTTGTCCCCGGTGTTGACGAAATCGTCACGGAATGCCGAGACTCCGTTCTCGACATAATCTCCCATATCGAAGCCCTCGAGGTCGTTCTCGTTCTGCCATGATCTATACCTGCTCCAGCCGTACTTCCAAATGCTGTATGCGATGAACAGCCCACTGAACATCAGTCCGTATCCCCAAATGTGATCCTGAACCTCTAGGAACTGTGGGAATGCGACTCCGGTGGATTCATCGACCAATATCCAGATTGCTGCACTTGGTAAACCGAAGAGGAAGATAGCTGCGCTGGTGAATCCGACTGCCTTGGAGCGGTCGATTCCATGATCAACGAAGTTTCGAACGCACAACTCAACTGTCGAGATCATTGAAGTCAAGGCGGCAAAGGAGAGTGCGAGGAAGAAAACGGTGACCATGAGTAGTTGAACGGCAGGACCTCCAGGAGCTTTGGCGAATACCTCAGGCAGAACTAGGAAGGTGATTGCAGAACTTCCCCCTCCCACAGCGCTCAGAGGATCTTCCACAACAGCGAATACGGCCATCATGACTGTTAGTCCGGCGATTATCGAGATGCTGTTGTTGGCGAGACACATCGTAGCGGCGTTCAGTGTCGTATCCTCGTCCTTGCGCATGTATACCGAGTAGGTGATTGCCATACCCATTCCCGCGGAGCATGACCATGCTGACTGAGATAGTCCGTTAATCCAAGTTTCAGGCTCTAGCAGATACTCGGGCTGGATGCTGAACATGAAGACGAAGCCATCGAGGGTGCCGTCTTCGAAGTCCATGACGAAGGCGAGAAAGAGGGCTGTGAACAGAAGAACGAATAGTGAAGTCATCAGGTACACGTTGGCCTTCTCGATGGCCTTAGCACCCTTCCAAATAGCTGCCATCGTAATCAGAATCGCAATAATCTGGAAGAAGATAACTTGGCTGGGTTCCTGCAGGAAGTTATTCCATACATCGGTGGTGTCGACTTCTTGGGTCAAACCCCCACGAATCGCGGTCTGGAAGTAGTTGATGCACCAACCGGTGACTACAGCATAGTAGAATCCTATCGCAGTCGAGATCCAAGCCGTCCACAGGCCCATCCAAGCAAACTTAGGGCCTGCGAAAATCCGGAATGTTCCAACTGTCCCAGTTCTACTTCGCTTACCAAGTGCGAACTCGGCGATAATCAGTGGTACGGACCACAGGAACAGGAATATCAGCCAAGGCACTAGGAAAGAGCCTCCGCCGTTAGCCCCTACCATTCTCGGAAAGCGCCAGATGTTACCGGTTCCTATAGCGGCACCAATAGTGGCGAAAATCAGTCCCATTCGGCCACTGAACTGATCGGAAGAGGGTTCTGACTGTGGATTCATCAAGAGTCCTCCGGAAGTCCGATGACGCCTCGCTCGTCATCGAACATCGCTCGGAGGGTTAGTCCAAGTCCGCCCCAAACGAAACTCGCAATCACTAGGAACATTATCACTGCGAGTACGGATGAGCCGAAAGATGCCCTGTAGGGTATTGCCAATTCGTAGTAATTGCCGCCCTCTTCGACTGTCGGATATGTAAATGGGAAAGCGCCGTTGGTTGTCCCAAGCATGGCCTTGTACTGGATCTTGCCGACCGAGGTATCAGGTAACGGTATGTGACTCTCCAGCATCGTTCCATTGGAGCCGTCTAACAGAATACACTGCTCAGCGAGCTCCATGAATGGTGACATGCTCCAAGCCACATCGGCCCACTCAGTGGGGCCGAAATCATTCTGCTGCCTGTTTGGCTCAACAAATCTCCACATCAGATGGGTGCGGTTGACATCGGGAGTGAACGGGAAGGCTTTGTCGAGACACATCCCGATAGGTATGTCTCCTGCGGCTGGTACTGTAACGTTCCTTGGGTCCTCAAGCCATTGAGTTGTGGTGGTGTTCTCGATTCCAACAATGGCTCGGTATCTGGGGTCGTCAGCAATCTCAACCATGTAGAATGGTATGCCAAGGTTCCTGACCGCAATGTGTGCGATGTCATCGGGGTGTTCATGGAAGGAATTGCCAATCTCAATTGTGTAGCAGTATGAATTGTGTACTCCATAATGCCAGTCACAGAAGTCTCCTGTGGTGGGATATAACTCGGACGACTGCATCGGAGCGTAGTCGGTCATTTCTCCCATCATGTTGCCATGATAAACCAGATACTCGTCATCGGGAGTGTAGCAGTTAGTACAATGCCCCCAAGGCCATAGGACGAGTTCTGAGTAGGAATGCCAAGTAAGTGTGACCTTGAAATCGGAAGCACCATCTCCATCGTCGTCATTCATCTCGGTCATATCTTGGATGAATTTGGTCTCAGGTTCGCTGTTCCCTCCCATCCAGTCCTCATCGATCTGACCGTCAGCATCGTCGTCCTTACCGTCCACATGATCCTCATTGACCAGTCCGTCGCCATCGTTGTCCTCATAGTTAACTGGACCATTGTAGACATCGTTGTTGGCACCGTCTACGTAGCACATGCCGGGAAAAAGCGGGCCCGTGGCACCCAAAGGCGCGCCCCATTCGAACTGATAGTTACGATTCAGATCGACGCCGTCGCAGCCGGGGTCGACTTCCTCGTCGGTATCAGGAATAGGAGTGACTCCGGTCACTGTGTTATCTCTGAGATTCTTTCTCCAACCAGCAGTGTTGCAATCCCAAGCTTCCTCACCGCCACAGTTTTCGGGCATGAAAACTTCACGATCGTATATATTGCCGTCAACGTTGAGCATTGGGATTAGGTATATCTCACGAGTGTTTACCATGTCAGTGATGAACTGCTCTGAGAAGTCTTCGTCGACACCGAGGTCTCCGGGTCCACATGGAGTGCCGTCTCCATTGCTGTCCTGATTAGTAGCGTTCAACAGTAAGCAGTCGCCATCATTGTCAATGCCGTCCCAGCCATCCTCATCGATGAGTCCATCGCCATCGTTGTCGATTCCAGCCTTGCCATAGTAGAAGGCCACGGTCTCTAGGAAGAACATCGGCACTTCGTACGACATCCATTCACGGGCGTGGTGGTTCCCTACCAGCATCACATCTGGACGATCAGCGTAGTTGCCGGTGTCGTCGTTGAACTCGTTGTAATCACCGCCCAGTACATTCCCAGTAATCTTCATCCACGGGCTAGGGTGGTTGTAATACCAGCCCTTGTAATCTTCCGAGGTCATCTGGTCGCCACGAGCATTGACGCCGCCAAGCAGACCCTCGTGATACTGTAGGAAGTCTGGATAGTAAGCAGCCAGACGCTGCATCCTTTGGTTCATTGAGGAATAGTCGTGGTACTCGCGGAAGAGGATTTGTTCGGGATTGGGGTGGGAAGGCAAAGCGGAGCTCCAGGGGAAAATCTGGAAGGCGTACTCGTCAGACCAGATGTCCCAAGGATCGTAGCCTGACTCTGCATCTTGAGCCCCTACCGGAGCAATAAGGGTCGCTGGGGCCAGTAGTGACAGCATGAACGGAAGTAACATGGCGGTCAAAGGCACACGCCTCGACTTCATCACCGAATTACTTGGCTTGGCAGTTGCTTCCTTCGGCATGCTAACGGCGGTGCGAGAGTATGTTCGGTATTCAATCCCTCGCAGACCGGTCCATAGGACCGGGGTTGCCTTTTTGAGGGGGGCGTGCTCGGACCGGGCATGAGCGTACTAGGAATTGACATGGGAGGGGAGGCTGAAATCGGCTCATTCTCCGAGGGTACTGTGACTGTTCTTGCATTGTTTGTCCTGCTTAGTGTGGGGTCTGGGATTTTCTCACGCGGGATGTTGTTCCCTTGGTTGATGGACCTGTTCTCGAAGTCCGAAAGAATAGATGGGAGAGACTTGTTTGCCCCCAAGTCACTAGCATGGATGGTGGGTCTGCTGGTGCTCTGGCAGTCAATCGATTGGATGTTCATCAACACTGAGCCGGTTTGGAATGCTGATTTGATGACCGATGTAATGGATTTCTCTCGCGGGGGATTCGTCATCCTGATGCTGTTTGCAGCTTACAGACTGGTCGACTATCTCGATGCTTTCATCGTTGTCGAGGGTGACGATATGGCCGCTCGACGTTCTCTTGCTAGTGTTGCCGAGTCAATCGGAAGGCTTGCAGTCGTTGTAATTGGCTTCTTCGTGGTTGCTGGTCTGTTCGGTGTAAACCTGAATGGTCTGATAGCTGGTTTGGGTATCACAGGTCTGGCTCTGGCTCTCGCTGCCAGGGACTCGGTTGCCAACGTATTCGGAGCGATTTCAATCATCATTGACCAGCCATTTAATGTCGGTGACTGGATCATCGTCGAGGACATTGAGGGGGAGGTCATGAACATTGGACTGAGAACAACAATGCTCAGGACGGGTAATGACACCATCGTCACGGTTCCAAACTCCAATATAACCAACTCCCCGGTAGAAAACTACAGCAAGCGCAGGTTCAGGAGAATCCGCCCAATCTTTGAGTTCGAGGAGGCCAACGATATGGGAGCTCTGAAGGAGTTCTGCGACGGCCTATGCAAGCAGGTTCTGGCAGACTCGCGGGCCACCAAACAAGAGGACTCTTGGGTGAAGGTGACTCAGGTCCTTCCATCGAAGGTAACAGTCTCGTGCAACTTCTACTGCCCTTCTTCGGGTAGGATACAGAGGGAGTTCACCGAGGATATCATACTCATGGCCCGCACAAGGGGAGAGGAGTGCGGTCTCAACTTCCACGAGCCTAGGCGCAGAGCACAGATGTAGGTCTTGGGATGACGAGCCTGATTCTAGTCCGTCATGGGCAATCGGTCTGGAACGCATCTAACCGATTCACCGGCTGGACTGACGTCGACCTGTCTGACAAGGGCGTGAATGAGGCCGCTGAGGCTGGTCAGCAGTTGTCCGGCACCCGCATAGACGTGGTACACACAAGCGATTTAATCAGAGCTCAGAGGACTGCTGAAATCATTATGCAGCACAACGAGTCGTCGGTTGAGGATGTTCCTACGCGGTTTGACTGGAGGTTGAATGAGAGGCATTACGGAGCCCTGCAGGGACTGAACAAAGCTGAGACTGCTGTGAAGCACAGTGCTGAGCAGGTGCACATCTGGCGCCGCTCGTTTGATGTGGCTCCCCCAGAGGGCGAGAGTCTGGAAATGACTGCGGAGAGGACTATTCCATACTTCACCGAAGAAATCCTGCCTGACCTGGAGAGCGGTAAGAATGTATTAGTCTCAGCTCACGGCAACTCGCTTCGCTCGATTGTGATGCACATCGAGGGAATCAGTCCCGAAGACATCGTTTCACTAGAGATTCCTACCGGCGTGCCACTGTTCTACCATCATGATGACAACGGCACTGTACGGGTTGATTCACTCTAGATCATAGTGAACGGGCGCTCTGGCGGTGGCGACATGCCCCGATAGACCCACATCAAAAGTGCACTGGCTGCGATGAATATCAGAGGCAATACTACATTTTCCATTGTCCATGGGAATGAACGGAACAAACTGGCTGCTCCAAAGAAAGCAGCCATCCCAGACAGTGCTCCAAGGGTCCTATTGCTGAACATCCGTTTCTGGTAGGATTGAACGTAACGCAGAATCTCCACAGCAGGTTGGGGAGCGCCTGACTGGTGTGAGGTCGCCTCAAGGACGTCCAATAGGCACTGCTCGTACTCCCAGATAGCAAGTCCCCCTCTATGTGAGTAGAAGGCGTCCTTCGAAGTCCAGTCGGCAGGGGCAGTAGACTTCCATCCCTCTATCAGAGCCAGTCGCAGAGGCATCAGTTCAAGATTCGAGGAGGATTCGTAGAGCAATCGCGACAGGTCATGAATCAGTGAGGCTAGGTCACGCATTGCAGGGAACTCGCATTGGGGAACCCTAAGAGCGTCTGCGAGGCGAGGTCTTCCAATTCTGAGGGAGTCCCCAGACATATCACTGAACCTGACGTCCATCAGGCTCAACGTGCAAGGTTGGTCCTTCGAGAAAGGCGCTCTCCAGAGAAAAGTCGCCCTGAGTGTCTCCTCAAGCCATTGGTTCCTATTGTTCCATCTCGATTGATCAGAAGGAGTGAGTCTGGCAGACTTGGCCTCGGAATGGTATCTCCCGAGTACCATCCCAGCGTTTCGCAACTCTCTTTGGGCAGCTTCGCCATCATCTGCTTCCAGTGCCTTCGAGATGATAGTCGCCGAGTCATCGGACTTCTCCTCAAATGGCCTGAGGATGACAACATCGCGACCTTCGAATGAATATCCTCCAATCGGGACTCCCGAGCCTTCGGGGGCAGCCTTGGCCCTAGCCCTGATTCTGCCGTCCGAGACCCAGGGAAGGAACTCTGCCAGCCATACTGAGTCGGCTTCCAGTACTGCGTTCAAGCCCCTCGGTGTAGGTGTTGTTCGCAGTGAGTTTATTGAGCCAGGTTCGGGAACCTCTCCCCATGCCTCCAGACTACCGGTCATGGACTCCCAGTCCTCGGGCTCGTTCAGTGTCTCAGGCTCGATCATCCTAGCCATAATGCCTATCTGAGTGAATCGTAGAGCAATGAATCCAGGAGGCGCTTCCTCGTCAGACTCGACTTGGGTCATGCCAGCAGGTCTCCAAGGCATTTCATCGTCTGACATGGCGCGTGCCCCGGGGGGCACGACGTAGTAGTGGGTTTCATTGAATCGGTCAAAGAAGCCTTGAACTCGACCCTCGACCGAAGAGCATGGGTGATGCTGTCTCGGACATACCGCTGGCCGTCGACATGGATGGTACTCTCATACTCTCTGACATGAGTGTAATCAGCGCCAAACAAGTGATTACCCGGAGACCTTGGATGATTCTAGGGGTCCTACTGAAGGAGATCCTTGGGAAGAGGGCGCAGTGGAAGAGGGATCTCGCTCGTAGACTCGATTTCGAGCCAAGCGGGCTGGATTACCACGAAGCTTTCCTCGATTGGATTACTGCTGAGCACTCTCGAGGGAGGAAATTGCTGCTTGCAACTGCCTCAGACAGACTAGTCGCTGAGCGCGTAGCCGCCCATGTGGGGCTGTTCTCAGATGTCTTAGCCTCAGACGAGACATTCAACTTGCGAGGAAGTAAGAAGGCTGAGGCGCTAATCTCAAGATTCGGTGAGGGGGGCTTCGGCTACGCTGGCAACAGTTTCCACGACCTGCCGGTTTGGGAGAAGGCGGGACAGATTGTCGTAGTAAATCCCGACAAGGGACTTCTAGAGCGTGTCGGAGAGGAAGCGGACGTAATATTCGAGTAAGTCACCGACGGCGACGACCTTTAGCACAGCAATGTCTCGGTGGCGCGTGGGACGCGCGCGGAAGGCCCTCGGCAGGAGGATTGACGGGCTCGCCAAGTGGTTGCTCCGATTCAGGGTGATCTCAGTCCCTTCTAGGTTTATTGCCAACTCAAGCTATGCTTGGAGTTTCATCTCTAGGACCGACAGGATTCGTGCTAACAGGCTGCGTGACAGGATCAAGCATGGAGAGCTGCCTGAGCATGTTTCGATAATCATGGACGGGAATAGGAGGTTCGCATGGGGTAAGAATCTCGAGGAGGGGGTTGGTCATGCTCATGGTAAGGAGAAGCTGAAGGAGGTGATGGACTGGATATTGGATCTCGGAATTCCATACTTCACCGTATATGCTCTCTCGACTGAGAACCTCAAGGAGCGTTCCGAGGCCGAGCTTGAGAGTCTGTTCGATCTATATGTTGCTGGGCTCAACGAGATATCGGATGACTCTAAAATTCACGAGAATGGTGTCAAGGTACAGGCAGTTGGCCGTCTGGGTCTGCTTCCTGACAGGGTCAGGGAGGCACTGAAAAACGCAGAATCGCGTACTGAGGACTACTCTGACTTCCTGTTCACAATCTGTATGGCATATGGTGGCAGGGAGGAGATTGTCGATGCTGTCAGAGATGTAGCCGCGGCTCACGCAGAGGGGGAGTTGCCAATCGAGATGATTGACCAGCAACAGATATCCAGCAGACTCTACACCTCCGGCCTTCCTGACCCGGATTTGGTAATCAGAACAAGCGGAGAGGAGCGTGTCTCCAACTTCCTGCTTTGGCAGATTGCATACTCTGAGTTACACTTCACCGATGTCCACTGGCCTTCGTTCAGTAAGATCGATCTCTACGAGGCTCTGGAGTCATATCAGATGAGGAGGCGTCGCTATGGAGAGTGATCGGTGCAATGCTTGTGGGCACGATGGTTACAGGAAACCGTCCATCGCAGCGGATGCCGTGGCCCTCAGGGAGGGCGAGTCCGGCATCGAGGCGTTGCTAATCAGGAGGGGTAGGGAGCCGGAGATCTGGAGGGGCAGCTGGGCATTCCCAGGTGGATTCGTCGACTACGGTGAGAACCCTGAGGATGCCGTCCTGCGGGAGTTGGAGGAGGAGACCGGGGTCGATGGTTTCGGCCCGGTCGCCCTAGCAATACACGGCGACCCTGACAGGGACCCGCGCAAGCACGTCATTGCGCTGTTCTACCTCGTCGACGTAGACCCAGAAGCGGTGCCAAGAGGCGGTGATGATGCATCTGATGCCGCTTGGGTGCCAATAGCCAATCTTACAGCCGAGCAGGTGGCTGGAAGCCATTTTGGCATTATCGAAATGCTGCGTGAGTAAGCCTATCACTGGAACTCTCCTCCGCGACCCATGGACGGCAAGAAGAAAATCGACACTGGTGGAGGAGTAATGGGACCTTACAGTCCCGGAATCTCAGTCAAGGACCACATTTGGCTTTCAGGACAAATAGACACCTCACAAGACGTTATTGAAGCACAGACCAGAGGCACTCTGGCCAAGATAGATGGTCTGCTGGAGGCTGCTGGTAGCAGCAGGAAAGATCTGGTCAAGGTGACAGTCCTGATGACCGATATCGAATTCTACTCCGTGATCAATGAGGTATACTCTGAGTGGCTGGGTGATGCGATGCCTCCCGCTAGGGCTGCATACGCGGTGCGTGATCTTCCCGCGGGGGCACTGGTAGAAATTGTCTGTGAGGCTTTTCGCGGAAGTGGTGCGCAATGAATCATGATATCATCCTGAAGCGCTTTGAGGAGCCTGATGAGTTGCGAGAGTTTGAGAAAGGTATGTTCGAGGTCATACACTTCGATGGGATGGCCATCGGTCGAGCCACCTATGAGCCCGGCTGGAAGTGGTCTGTGGATGTATCGCCTCTTTCAGGAACTGACTTCTGCGAGGTCGAGCACCTTGGCATGGTACTCGAGGGACATGCGACCTGCGCGTTCAAGGACGGAGAGGTATACACTCTGGGACCTGGAGACCTATTCTACATCGGACCAGAGCCGCATGACAGCTGGGTCGTTGGTGACGAGAAATACGTCTCCCTGCACTTCCAGGGAGCTGACAAGTACGCTGATTGAGTCTCTATCCCGAATCGGGAACGCTTAGGAGTGTCTGCATCTGGCCCGATTCGTGAGCGTGTTCAAGGCGTACGACATCCGAGGCATTTCTGGAGACGAGATTACCCCGGATTTCGCGAACAGACTGGGTAAGGCGATAGTCACTCATCTCGATGTATCGGCTGTGGCTGTCGCAAGGGATATTCGGGATTCAGGTCCCGACCTGCATGCTGCTTTCATCGAAGGTGTGACCAGTGCTGGAGCAGATATTCTGGATCTAGGAGTTACCACCACAGGAGTGCTCTATCGCGCCACGGTCGACCTGCCCGTGCAGGCTGCTGTGGCGATTACCGCTAGCCACAACCCTCCCGAGTATAACGGATTCAAGATTTGTCATGGTAAACTTCCCATCGCCGGTGATGAACTTCAGGAATTGAAGGCGACATTCGATTCGGGTGAATTCAACGAAGGCGATGGAATCCACCGTGAGGTCGGTGGCTTCGAGGATTATTACATACGTACAGTGGTCGAGAATGCGGGCAAGCCAGCTAGACCGGTGAGAATCGTAGTGGATTGCGGAAATGCAGTACCCGGACCTCTTGCGATGAGAGTGATGGAGGCTCTCGGAGTTGATGCCGTGCCGCTGCACTGCAGGTGGGACAGTAGCTTCCCAAATCATCCCCCAGACCCAACCCGGCCCGAGAATATGTCAGATCTTTCATCGGCGGTAGTGGAACTCGGTGCAGAGTTCGGAATTGGAATGGACGGGGATGGGGATAGAATTGGGGTTGTGGATGAATCCGGGCGGTTTATCCATCCCGACCGACTAATGGCTGTGATTGCAAAGGATGTGCTGTCCAATCTGTCCGAAGATGCTTCTGAGGACGAGCGTACTGTTTACTTCGATGTGAAGTGCAGCATGGCGCTCGAGGAGGCAATCGAATCGGCAGGTGGTGTGCCGAAGATGGTCAGGACCGGTCATTCATTCATGAAGCGTGAATTAAGGAACAATCCTATGGCACCGATGGCAGGGGAGATGTCTGGTCACTTCTTCCTGCATGACCGCTGGCCTGGCTTCGACGACTCGCTCTACAACTCCGCACGACTGCTTGAGATAATTGGGCGCGACCCTTCTCCTTCACAAGGCGGCCCGAGTTTCTCCGAGCGTTTCTCATTCCTGCCTGACTATCCTTCAACAGGTGAGACAAAGATTCCCCTTCCTGGAGAACGCGAGGAAGTCTTGGGTGCTGTTGGTGAAGCTTTCTCAGACATGGAGTGCTCTACTGTCGACGGTATCAGGGTCCGATACGAAGACGGTTGGTACCTGTGCCGTGCGAGCAACACCGAGGCCATCCTCGTTATGCGTGCCGAAGGCCGAACTGAAACTGCGCTAGGGGGAATCCTATCGGACGTAAACGCCCGTCTGGGTCAAATGATGGATCTCAGTGCTCTGCACTAATCTTCCATTGAGTCGCCGGAAGCGAGTAGTGGTAGAGCCACGATTAGACCACAGATTGCAGCGCAGAAGACGCTCATGAATGCGCCGATTCCTCCCATTGTAGAGCCAAAGGCGCTGTCTCCAGCTATTTCTGCCATCATGTCTGCCATGAAGAGTGCACCGATTAGACCCATGACCAAGTCGACGCCTATTGCGTATAGGGCCAACTTGACGCCACTCTTCTGGTAGTTGAATACCTGATATCCAGCGTATGCTACGACGAATAGGAATGCAACATCAACTAAAGCATCAGCATACATGAACGTGGAGTTCACATCTATTCCTGAATTCTCATAATCAGATACAGTAGCCCCTACAACGAGTAATCCGAGAACTGAAAGAAGTCCCATTCCTGCACCATAGAGCATCATCAGAATTCCCATAACCTTGGGTAGAGAGCTCTTCGGTGCAGCCATCACTGCTGGTTGGTCAAACGCCCCAGTAGCTTCTTCGGGGGCGGCGTTCGGTGTTCCGCTGAATGTATTATCATCTTCTTCCATGGAAATTACGTGCCCTGCTTGGCATTTAGCCTTGTTCCCTGCACCGATTCTCTATATGTGAGTGCGAGAGCGGCGGTTCGTCGCCACTGTAGCTTAGTTGGTAGAGCACCTGATTCGTAATCAGGAGGTCGGGAGTTCAAGTCTCCCCAGTGGCTCACTCTTCCTCATCAAGACCCAGAGCGCCAAGTAGAGGCCTGAACTTATCATTGGATTTTGAGAGTGAGTCGATAACCGGCATTGGATCTCCTGAGAGCATGCCAAGAGCTGATCCCCCTCCAGTACTGTTGTGACTAAATTCACCTGCCAGCCCCCTCTGATTAACCAGCGCGCTGGTATGTCCTCCTCCTACGATTGTGACTCCTGTGGCCTCAGCGCACATATTGAGAATCTCGATAGTTCCGAAGGCGAACTCAGGCTTCTCGAAGTAAGACGCGGGGCCGTTCCATAGGATACAGTTGGCACCATTGAGAAGTAATTTCAGATCCTGCAGGGTCTCTATCCCGATATCGTATATTGGGTATTCAGTAGGCAGCTCTTGCAGCTCCAACTGGTGCCTCTTCCCATCTACCTCTACGGCTACATCTCGGGGCAGGAAGAGTAGTGCTGAGTGTTCCTTCACCAATCGTTCCGCCATCTGCCAGGTGGGCTCAAAGCCATCACCCATCATCGCCTTAATCGCTTCCTTATTGGCCCGTCCTATGTCATGGCCGCTCGTCCAAAGCATCAGATTCCCAACTACTCCTACCATCACGATTGAGTCGACGATTTTTCGGTCAATCAGGTTGAGTGCGACTCTTAGAGAGTCGTCGCACTTCGCCCCTCCGAGGATTGCTACGTAGGGCCTCGGTGGGTCGTTCACAGCGAGTTCAAGTGAGCGGATCTCCTTGTTCATCAACCGACCTGCAATACAAGGTATCTCTTCAGCGAACCCAGTCAGGGTGGGAGAGTTGCGATGTGCCGCTCCGAAGGCATCGGTGACGTAAGCATCTGCAACTGAGGAGAGTCTGGTGACTACCTCTGAGGATGGTTCATCCTCTGCCTTCACCTTGTTCTCACCGTATTCCTCGGGATGCATCCTGACGTTATCGAGGAACACCTTGTCACCCGGCTGCATCACCTCGATTGCAGCAATCGCCTCCTCTCCGCAGACATCTTCCACGAATTGGATCTGCTGGCCGATGAGTCGTGACAGGCGGTCGCAATGACCGGACATATCGGTGAAGTCAATCTTGCCCGGCCTGGACTGGTGCCCCATGATAACAATCTTGGAATCCGATAGGTCGCTGAGAGTCTCCAAGATCGAGCGCAGCCTGCTGTCATCTAGGAAGGCTCCGGTCGATGGATCCAATGGCGAATTCACATCGACTCTGTACAATACTGTCCGTCCTGACAGACAGACGTCGTCCAACGACAGGACGGTGGTCACATTTGGCGGCACCAGCGGCCCCTCTATGGCCATTGTGGGTGCAGAACACGCCCTGCGTGTTCCCACAATACCTTTCTTTGGTGGCTACGGAGCGGTTCCATGGATTGGGATGCTGGGAGGCTCAGTGGGCCCGATGGTGAGGACTGGAGAGTCCCGGTTTCCGAGTTGGAAGCACGACAGGCAAGGCTCTCCGAGACACTGTCCGATGCCGGTCATGAGTCGGTTCTGATTGACGATCCAGTCGAGCTCTACTGGCTGACTGGGGGCAGGCAGAGCTCTATGCTTCTCGTCGGCGCTGAAGGCTCCAGTATAGAAACGGTTCATTGGGTCAGACGTTCGCTCGACAGGGCTAGGTTCGAGGCTGGAGAGGGAGATTCTCCCCACCAAATAGCCGCACAGCCGAGGATGAGCCAACTCGAAGATTCTCTGAGGCAGGCTGGGTGTACAAGAGCACCAGGAATGCTCGCCGGCAAGGTCCCAAATTCAAGATGGGGTTTCCTTTCTGAGAGCTTCACTGGCCTCGATGGCCAAAGCCCCGATTGCACTGGGATTCTGTTCGGTCTCAGAGAGATCAAGTCAGATTGGGAGATTGAGATGCTCGCAGAGAGTGGTCGCATCAATCGGACGATGTTTGAGGCCATCTACGACACCGGAGGAGTCGGTAAGACCGAGATTGAGATGGCCGCTTCTGCCGACGAGGTCAGCCGAGTAGCCGGGTTCGGTGGCAGGATTAGGATGAGGACATGGCCCATGGACTGCGACAGGGTAGTCATTGCCGCTGGTAGCTCAGGAGCAGTTCCCTCATACTTCGATTCGGGTGTAGCTGGCCTCGGCGCCAGTCCGATTGCATCGCTGGGAGCTGGCTTCGCAAAGGTCAACGAGGGTGAGCCGGTGTTGGTGGATATTGTCCACGTGCATCGTGGCTATGTCTCAGACTGCACCCGGATTTTCAGCGCTGGATCACTCTCCTCAGAGTGGCATGAGAGACTTGACGACATGGCCCAAATCGGAGACTTATTGGTTAGTAGTCTCGGCAGAGGCGAAGACTGCTCTAAAGTATGGAGAGAAGGAAGTCAGATGGCTGCCCAGATGGGGCATAGCGAACACCTGATGGGCATACCTCCTGACCAAGCCAAGTTCCTCGGTCATTCGGTTGGCCTTGAGCTCGATGAAACTCCGGTGATTGCAAGGGGATTCGACCGACCCTTGGAGATAGGTGGTACGATGGCTATCGAGCCGAAGGTGATTTACCCGGAAGGGGCAATTGGAACCGAAGACACTTGGGTTCGAGGCAGGGATGGAATGGAGTGCCTGACTATGGGGAAATCATTCCCTATGCTGACGGAGTGGTAAGAATGCGGAAGCCGATTATCTCTGTGTTTGGATCAAATGACCTGAGTAACTCACCTGAGGTCGTGACGGTATGCGAAGAGCTCGGTAGAGCAATTGTGGATTTGGGGTGTAGAGTGGTATGCGGTGGACTTGGGGGGTCGATGACTGCGGTTTGCAGAGGAGCTAGGAGTAGTTCTCACTACAGAAGTGGAGATACTATCGGGATACTACCTATGGCTGATGCCGATATGGCCAATGAGTTCGTAGATGTCGTGATTCCAACAGGATTGGGTCTATTCAGGAACATGCTGGTCGCTCAGGCTGGTGATGCATGTATATCTGTCAGCGGAGGCTCGGGAACGCTCTCAGAAGTTGCCTTCGCTTGGCAGATTCACAAGCCAGCCGCGGCCATGTCTCAGACGGGAGGATGGTCGGGCGAGTTGGCAGGAAGAAGGTTGGATCATCGCAGAGATGGCCACTTAGTCACCGATCTCCAGGATGTCGATGCGGCGAGAGATTGGATCTCGGAGGTGCTAGATCTTGACTAGGGTTATGGAGAAGGCACAGATGCGGTTGGCGAGGGTTCTCAGTGGCCGTAATGAGCCGCATGGTAAACCGATTACTGACGACTCGATACTGAAGGGAGTCGAAGTAGACGACTCGGGAATAATCGAATTATGGGTGAAGCCTCCTCATCCACACTGCCCATGCTGCTTGGATGATTTGATTTTACTCAAGCAGGAGATTGGATCTCAGAAAGGAGTTCTCGGCTGTCATATCGAGATAGTGGGTATACCGCAGGCTGAGAGATGGACTGCAGCGATTAACGAGTAAAGTTCTCTCTACTCCTCCTCAGAGTTGTCATAGGTACTCAATCTACCTCGTGAGGAGCGCTCCTCGACCTCTCTCACCTTGGCGGTGAATTTCGTCGATAGCCACCAGACGGCAATAAAAATCGCCACCACATCGATGAACAATAGAGCAAGGAACTCGGAGTCCGACCAATCGACCATGGGCTCACCAGACAGGGGGTATCAGATCGATATCGCAGGATCCTACTGGTTTGATGCAGCAAGTCAGCATGCCTCCCAGTTGCACCAGCTCCTCGTCCAAACCAGGAGGTAGTTCCTCGGGGAGATTGACCTTGCCCTCACGAAGTGTGACAAGACATGTGCCACAGTTACCCGAAGTGCAGTTCGTGGGTATCGTGACACCTGCAATCTCGGCCATCTCAAGTATCGGTGAATCGGGCACTACCGCAGCCACACCGATGGGCTTGGAGCCTCTGAAGAACCGGATTACCGGTGTCTCCTCACTCATCGAACCGCCTCAGCGATCTTCCCAGCGGGTCCATCTTCCGGTCTGCTTGTTGAATACCAGTCCAGCCTTCTTCATCCACTTGTTGAACTTGGTCGCACCCGCTCCAGTCGCGATAATGAACTCCTCGCGGTGCTCCTGTGCCTGAATGTAGCCCTTCGCTGCGATAGTTTGGTCGATCCAGTCGTCTATGCTCATCAGCACACCGGAGAGTTTACTCGACTCAACTGCGGCCTCGAGCTCCTCGGCGCTGGCACCAGTGGATTCGAGATCCTTGATTAGTTGTTCGGCAATCGAGCTCGAGTCCTTCTTCCTCGGGGGCCTCTTTACCGTGAGTCTCGGCTTCTTCTTTGGGTCAATCTTGATTCTCGACCCGTTGTTCAGCATATCTTCCACCAACTGTGCCATCGGAGCTCTGAACTCCTCCTCGCACTCCCAGCAGATGAGTGAGAAGTCAGACATGTCATCCATCACATTGCTTTGGATAGGGTCAATCTCCTCTCCACAAGACGGACAGGCGTGCATGCAAATCTTGGGCGCTATTTTCCTGCGGAAGTCGACGATGTCCTGTGGTGTGCCGACCAGTTCCAGCATCTCGTGGTCTCTAGCTGCCTCGAGTCCTCTGGTCTCCAGTTGGTCGCGCAGTTTGGAACGCTGCTCGTCCTTGGACTCGTCATCGAAAGAGTTCTCCAGCTTGACGATGAGCTCGATGGTCTTGCCGAGTCTGTTCATCACCAGCTTCTTGTTCCTGAATGATTCTACTCGAGCGATTCTAAGTTGCTCCTTCTTCTCAATCAGTTCAGAGTGTAGGTCCTTCTGCTCACGCTTGAATCTCCTCTCCTCGATGGTGTCGATCTTCTTCTTCGTCCTGTCAGCAAGGACATCGGCCAAGAATCTCTGCTTGCTGGACTCTCTCGGACCTGAGCGGACTGCATCGATTACGGATTCCGCTACCTCTTTCTTCAGGCCATAGTTGTTCGAGAGCTTCTCTATATCGAGCTTCTTGATGTCCCCGACCTTCACACCGCTATTGGAAAGCAGCTGGGCCGTGTTCTCGTCGATACCCCTTCTCAGAAGTGCAAGATAAGTGTCCTTCTTCGCCATATTGAGTCCTGAGCCGGGTCCCACTTGCGGCCCGCTGCCCTGACCAGCGGAGCCGGGGGCCCTCTATCAAGGCGCTGTAAAAACCCTCAGTTATCGGCGGGAAATGACAGAATTGACTCCGTCAAATATACCCAATCTGAGATTGTGAGATTCTCTGGTCTCAGATTCTGCCAGTCCTCAGTCATCCCATCTGGTGATGATGTGATAACTGCCTTGATTGAATCACTCCATAATCCCTTGTGCCAGCCCTTGTTTCGAGACAGTCGGCGTGGCGTTTGGGAAAGCAGTGTCCTCATCTTGCGGCGCTTGTTAGCGAAGCAGTGACTGGAGACTGTTCTGAACATCCTGCGATCCGTCCCTAGTGCTCTTACAGTTGGTTGCAGACTGACTATTCTTGAGCTGACCCTAGGTGCTGGACTGAAGCAGTGCGGTGGCACCTTCACATCAAGCTCGACGTCGAAATCAAGCCACAGAGAGAGAGGCAGGGGGCCGGATGCCGTATCATTACGATTGATAATCATCCTCTCAGCGAACTCATCCTGTAGTAACAGTACAATCGAGGACAGAGGATGTTCGGAGTGGTGCTTCTGAATCCTCTCCAGTAGAGGACTGGAAATCTGATAGGGGATGTTTGCCACGATGTGGGAGGCATCTTCGGGCCAATCGGCTAACAGGGCATCCTGATTCGACACTTCGAGTCTACCCTCGGCCTCATCAAACACCCTCGCAAGGTGTGAAATCGCCTCCTCATCGACCTCAAATGCGGTGACTGAGGCCCCGGTCCTGAGCAGACCTAGAGTGAGAGATCCTGCCCCTGGTCCAATCTCTATCACTCTAGATTTGGGGCCCAATCGTTCGGAGGAGCTTGCGAGTTCGACTGATCTATTCACAACAGATTCGTCCAATAGGAAATGCTGCCCGAGTCGTTTGTCTGGAGTTATCCTGTCCCTCAGTAGGTCAACTAGGAGTCTGATGTCTAAGTCATCCATTCAATCACCCCGATTAGAGATCGGCGCGGACTAGGATGTCAAGCAGCCGAGGAGTCTGAGCTTCATCCTCCATCTCCTTGAGATAACGCTCAGCGAGGAGTCTGACTGAGTCAATCGCACAGGCCTCGTCCACCGCTGTGAATTCGTGCCATCCCGAACCCCTAAGGCCAACCATCTGAATGGCCTTAGAGTTCCCTATGCCAGGAAGCAACTGGAAGGAGTGGAACTTGCGAGTCATGGGTCCAGCACTGTTGTAGAACTGTAGATGGAGGTACGAATCTTCCGTTATCGCCTCTGAGATCGCATCCAAGAGATCCGAACTCGCATTCTCCGTGAGGTCCCTCAGTCTGATTTCGCTGAGAGCTCCGAAGCTGGCGGATTCCTTCTCTATGGTAGCTCCGTTCTCGATGCCCTCGACTTGGTTGACCCTAGCTCGGACGAGGAACAAACCGGGACGGGTTAGTCCGGTCAACTCATGTCCGATAGGACGCCTGTCCTGTAAGTCGAGGATTCTGATATGAGTCTCTGACTGAAAGGGAGGGATCGGTTCCTCGTCGGGCTCAGTGGGTCCACCGAACTGCATATTTCTCAAACTCCCAGAGCGGTTCCCCCACTTGAATGAAATCGTTAGTAAAAATCGGGCTGAAAGTGGCCTCAGAGGATATGCTGACGAATGAGAGTGATTATCTCTTCAATCTCTGGAGTGTCCATGGCGATTCGCTTGCTGGCTACTACTACTCTCACATCTGGAACTTCCATAGGACAGAGTTCAGCCAATTTGGCACATATCTCTGGGTGTCCGGCTAGCTTCTCATTCTGCGCCAACTCATCTCTTAGGGCTGCGAAAATCTTGGGGTCGGTCTTGGCTCCTCCTCGGTTCTCGCTTGCAGCCCACTCAGCATGCTGTAGAGCCATGGTCTGCTCGTAGGAGAGTTCGCCTCTACGCTCGTTAGTCTGAATGAGTAAGTCCCTCACTGTGGCGAAGTCTGTGTACTCCTTCTCTGACATGAATTCTCACTCCATCGGCCTGAGGTGCTCAGGTCTTGCTACGACAGTCTTGTTCGCATTACCATCGGAAACAGAGACCACATATGCCCTTCCCTGGGTTCCGGTTATGATTCCAGTCTTGCCCTGGAAGCGGCGGTGAGGCATTCCCTTCTGTTGCGCTCCATCGAGCACTATTGCAACACTGTCTCCCTCGGCGTAGGGGTGCATGACTCGATTAATGAATACCCTACTCCGCTCTGTCTTGCCCTTCTTCAGGATGCTGCGGGTACCCTGACGAGGACCATGTGCTCTTTTGGCCATTAAATCACCATCCGACCGTAGGTCGCGGGAGCGTTCGACCTGCCGATTCTTCTTAAGCCCTCGGATGAGGTATTGGAATCCCTAGTCATGGATCTCCTCGACATCCAGCCACAGTACCTCACACTCACAGCCCAAAACGCTGCTGATCGAAGGAACGGTCCGTCCCTCGTCGGAGTGTACGAGTTCCTTGATGTAAGTTCCAGCCTCGCATCTAAGGGTGATTTCAATCTCATCGCCCGAGATGGAGACTCGGTCGACGGACACCACCTTCCGCTTTCGAGTCTTAGCCGCTCTGCGGTGAGACACCCGCTTCGGAGTTTCCTGCTCGAGGACTGTTCCTGACAGCCCCTCAATGGCTGCAATAGCTTCCTCCTCATCAGGAGTTTTGCTGCTCTTAAAGCAAATTGTGTAGGTCTTCTCGGAGCGGTGCTGCTTGATCTTCGCCACCCTCTTCTTGTGAGTCCATTCAAGCGAGTCTACCTCTATCATCCCAGAGCCATTGTCGTTCACCAGGGAGACCAGTTCATCGAGATCGAGCTCCCTCACCAGTGGATTCTTGATTTCCAGAACGAATGGTCTACCGGTTCCTAGGCATCTGACATCGATGTCTTCACGGCCCATTCCGTGGAACGAAGTGTCTTCTGACTTCAGAGCTTCTCGAATCGGCTCACCGATTAGATCCTGCACAGAATCGGGGTACTGCAGTCCGGTTCCCTGGCATGACTCACAACCCTCATCCCTACCTCTGCAGGCTCTGCAGGGCCATCTTGTCTGGGGGATATTGCGACTGAGTTTTCGGTACCTACCGTAGAGGAAGACAGGGCGAATGTCGATATCTACCCTGAGAGTGAGCCCATCAACTCTAATCATCAAATCGGGAATCTCCTTGACGAAGCTGACATCACTGAGATGGTTGGAGAGGTCGGCTTGAATCGCATCTACGAATGCTGCCTTGAGAGGTCTTGAACCAGGTGCTCCATGTCTGTTCCTTATTCGGTCCTCCTCCTGAATGAGGTCTTTCGGTAGATGAATTCCGAACTGCATCGTAGAGTGTTGGACACCGGCTACTGACTCAACCACTCTGCTGACTATGTTCTCAACGTCATCGAACAGATCCTCGCAAAGCGGGCACAACTCAGGGGCCCCGAACTTGGCTATACCTGGGTCTCTGGTGTGGGCATCCTCTCGAACCTCCTTTCCGCCCTCGGAGCCGGTATTCTTGGTCCGGCGACCACCCACTCTGTGTAGACAGTGGTCGCAGACTCCAAGCTTGATCATATGGGCGATTCCTAGTGGAGTCGGACAGGGCGGAGCGTCCCAGTCGAGAGATGCTCCATTCGATTCGATATCATCTCCGTCAAACCAAACCTCATCATCCTCGGAGTCAACTTGTGATTCACCCTCAGAACCGGGCACAGACTCGGCCGACGCGTATCCAGCCGAAGCGAAAAGTTGCCACTGGTCCTCTTCGCCCAATTCAGGCTCTTTTTCCTCCGGATTATCCCATGTCATTGGATCACCACCAGAGGCATAGGGGGAACCTATGCTTCCGACGAATGGGCGAGAAGCGGCTTGCCTTTGACTCCTTCGGGCTCGTTGGGATCCTCAAAGAGGCTGTCCCGACTCCTCAGCGACTCCTCTCAGATGAGTGAATGAATGAATTCCGCTGGAGCATCCGGTGGGCCAGTCAAACCTGATGCCATAGCGTCCCACAGGCTCTGCGCGCGGCTTCTCAACTCTGAGTCGCGCAACCTCCTCCTCAAATTCTAGTAATCTCTGCTCGTTCTCCTGCCTTGGTTTGCACTTGGCGCACTGGCAGCGGCATCGTATGGACAGGTAGCTGACCTTGAAAGCCGAACCGTCAGCGAATCTGAGAATGCAGTCCTCGTGGCCGCGCTCTAAGTCAGTCAGAATGTCGCGTGACATGGTAATTCGTCTATCATGTTGGATTTAACTTTGGTCGCCGAAACTCTTCAAACCAGGGGTCCATGCCATTCCAATCAGGATTTATGCCCAGATGAGCGCAAATCAATTTGCTGGTTATCCTACCGCTCTCAAAAATTGTCGGAAGCCCGCTACCCGGGTGAGTTCCTCCGCCCACCAGGTACAGTCCCTCTGTCTCCTCAAAGTGGTTCTGCGGCCTCTTCCAGAGCATCTGATTGAGGCTGTGGGCGAGATTGAACACGGCTCCACGATAGATATCATTGGACGACCAGTCATCAGGCGTCACAATCGTTTCTGAGACTATGTGGTCAGACAGTCTGTCGAATCCCATCTTCTCCATCTGAGAGACTACGACCTCCCTGTATCTCTGTTTGTGTGAATCCCAATCAACCGACTCGTGTACATTGGTGACGGGGACTAGGACATACAATGTAGAGCAGCCCTTTGGGGCCAATGTTGGGTCTGTAACACATGCGTTCTGGACATAAATCGACGGGTCGTCCCAAGTAATCCTATGCTCGCTTATGTCTCTAAGATTGCCCTCGTAGTCTGCAGAGGCGTAGATCTGATGATGAGGCGTGTCATATGTGCGGTCGATTCCCAGATAGAGCATGAATGTCGAGCAAGAGTACGACTTCTCTGCTATTTTCTTGTCAGACCATCTCTTCCTCAATTTATCCGGGACGAGCCCTGTCATCCCTGACGCGAAGTCGGCATTCATGACAATCTTGTCTGCAGAGTAGGTGTCTTGCTCGGTTTTGACCCCAACTGCTCTCTTGCCCTCGAACAGCACCTCTTCGACTGGTTCTGATAGTCTTATTTCGACTCCTAGATTCTCAGCGATAGAAGCCATCTTGGGTGTGATTGAACCTACTCCTCCTCTAGGGTGGAAGATTCCATACTCATACTCAAGGTAGGACAAGAAGGTGAACAGGCTCGGAGCGTGAAATGGACTCATTCCAAGATACTTGGTCTGGAATGAGGTGGCCAGTTGCATCCTGTCATCCTTGAACAACTTGGAAAGGTCGGAAGAGACGCTTCTCCATGGACGCAGCACCCTAGAGACTCTCAAGGCCCTTCTGCTAATCAGATCGGATGCCCCCTTCCAAGGCGTATTGAGGCATTTCTTAGAGAGTCTCAACTTTCTGCGGTTGTCCTCCATGTACCTCCTGAATCCATCAGCATCTTCAGCACCAGAGAGTTCCTCAATTTGGGACGCCATGAGTTCCATGTCGGAAGTAGCGTCAATCTGCCCGCCCTGTCCGAAAATCAATCTGTAATTCGGATCCAGTCTGATGAGTTCTAGTTCCTCGTGCACATCTAGACCTAGGGCAGAGAAAATCTCCTCCGATATCTCTGGATAATGGAAGAACGTAGGGCCTCTGTCGAAAGTGAAACCATCCTTGCTCACCATCCTGGTCCGACCGCCGACAACATCTGACTTCTCGAGTATCAGGACTTTGACTCCAGCCTTAGCCAGTAGCATCGAGCAGGCTAGTCCTCCCGGACCGGCGCCGATGATGATGGTGTCATACCGATGAGCTACAGCCATGGATGTCTCTCTAAGAATTATGGTTTAACTAATCTGTGACGGAAGTTCGCCAAGGAGCATCTCTAAAGAGGGAATGAGGCGCCATCGATGTTGAGGGCATTGGGTGATTGGATGTACAAATACAAACATGTGACTACGGTTGACGCAGACATTGATTCAACTTTTGATTGGTTCGAGCATGAAGGCTCGTTCCGACGCCTGATGCCACCTTGGGAAGTAGCACAGGAAGTCAGGGCTGACGAGACGCTCGATGTCGGCTCACAGAGGGTATTTAGATTTCCCATGGGCCCTCTGAAGATGACCTGGGTAGCCGAGCACACTGCCTACGATCCGCCCCATCACTTCGCAGACAAGATGGTGAAAGGACCGTTCTGGCACTGGACTCACAACCACAATCTCAGCGAGGTTGATGGTAAGACCGAGGTCGTCGATGATGTGACCTACCAAGTCCCGTTCGGCGCACTGGGTAATATAGTCGATACTGTGCTCGGAGGTATGCTCGTGAAGAGTCGCCTCTCGAGAATGTTCAAGGCCAGAGAACTGAGACTGCAGAGAGATCTCAAGAGGCATTCTCACTTCTCCCATCTGCCTCGTAAAAGGATTCTAGTCGCTGGCTCTTCGGGCATGATTGGGACACAGCTCGTGGCATTTTTGGACACAGGAGGCCATGATGTATGGAGGTTAGTCAGAAGAACTCTGAATCCGGGAGCCAATGAGATTCGCTGGGATCCGGATAATGGTGATTTGGATCCGAACCTGCTCGGAGGGTTTGATGTAATCATCCACCTAGGAGGTGAGTCTATCGGAGACAAGCGCTGGAGCGCTAAGCGAAAACAGATGATTAAGGATAGCAGAGTCAACAGCACCAAGTTACTGGCCGATGCGATAGTCTCCTTAGACCAAAAACCTGAGTCTTTCATCCTAGCCAGTGCGATAGGCTGGTATGGAGACAGGGGGAATGAGGAACTAACAGAGACAAGTGATTTTGGACAGGGATTCCTACCCGATGTGTGTAAGGAATGGGAGAGTGCGGCTTCGACAGTTGAGGAGGCTGGAGTTAGGACGATTTACCTGAGGACGGGGATAGTCCTAGCAGCCACAGGGGGGGCGCTCGGAAGGATGCTGCTGCCGTTCAAGATGGGGGCTGGAGGCCCTATGGCTGGTGGCAAGCAGTGGATGTCTTGGATTAGTCTGGATGATCAGATTTATGCGATGAATCACCTGATAATGGAAGAGTCGTCCAGGGGTGTCTACAATGTCACAGCTCCATACCCGGTCAGGCAACGCAGGTTCGCCAAATTGCTTGGTAGCGTCCTCAGGAGGCCCGCATTCATGCCTCTGCCTAGATTTGCGATTAAGCTCATGTTCGGTGAGATGGGCGAGAGGCTGACTCTGGACAGTCAGCGTGTCTTACCTGACAGGCTACTCGATGAGGGATACAAGTTCGTCCACGAGAATCTCGACGATGGCCTGAGGGACTCTCTCGGAATATGGAAATGAGTTAACTATTGGTTAGATTGGAGTCTTGAAACCCATCGCCCTAGCAACGCACCAACCAGTCCTTCCTTCAAAAATTGCGAAGGCGCCTCCAGCAATTGCCCCCCCTGGAGCGAGCCAGAGTAAGCCCAAATCTGCATCACCTAGGAAGAATGCGGCTGACAGTATCAGGCCGAAAGCCACCAATCTGAAACCTAATCTGAGTCGATACGCCTTCCCTCGTGCATCGATATTGCACTCCAGCAGTGCCATAATTACTCCTCATTCGAAAGATTAGTGTTGATTTGCTGAAGTATATCCCTAATCTCGACTAGAACTTCATTGGAGTCATCTGAAGGTGCAGACTGTTGAGGGGCGGAAACCAATGAGTCTCTTTGCTGGAGAACGAGGTCGCGGAACTGATCGGAGTTTTTCACCCCGGTGAGGATGAATGGTGCGGCTCCAGCTGTCTCAAACTGCATCCTGACAACTCCGAAGGCGTTCAGGATTGGGCCCTCGTGAATAGATACATCAGTGAGTTTGTCCAGAGGAATGTTCTGCTGTTTCTTGAACAACCATCCCATGCGCATGTTGATTGAACGGTCAGTTAGGGCTCCACTCATGTGCTCATACTGCTTCTTATGAACAATCCACCCAAACGGAATCCAGATTGGCATTAGTATAATTCCAATCACTGTGGAGAGAAGACCTAGATTCGCCATCATCCACCAGTAAACGATAATCTTCCTATCAAATTCTACGGCCATAATATGGCCTCTATCAGCGTACCCCGGCTCCATGATGATGGCTCGAAATTACATCCTGTCAAGAACCTAATGGAACTCAGGACTGCTCTGGGAGCAATGATTTGCGATGCAGTAGACCCAGTACTGCCGGAGTCAGAATCATGCTCGCAATCAGCGACAACGCAATCATAATGGCGCAGAACAGGCCGAAGGTGGAGAAGAATCCCATCTTGGACTGGTTGATAACCATGAATCCGGCGATGTCCGATACGGCGGACCCGAACAAAGCCAAGCCGGATGCCCCCCCTACTGCTGCTATCGAGACAGCTGGAGCCGATCCTTCTTCGCGCTCTTCACGATACCTCTCGATGAAATGGATGACATAGTCTATTCCAACTCCCAGAGATATCGCAGCAATCGCTACTGTGACCATATTCAGTCCGTAGCCTGCCAAGGAAACCATGGCATACAGCCAGATGATGACCACCAATATTGGTCCGGTGGTAACTGTGGCGATATAGAACGGTGCAGTCCCCCAGAGAAGTGAGAGTAAAATCGCGAGGATTGCTATCATTGCCCCGTAAGTCGGGCCGAGGAGAAGATACGTCGCGACACCTGTCAGTGCCACAACCAATCCGATGCGGCGGGCCGATGCTGCTGGATTGGCTACTGCCTCTCTCCACCTTTGTCTCGCGGTAGTCTCCTCGCGGAAACCCCACCACAAGGTTAGGGTGCAGAATATCACTCCTAGAAGCAGGGTTCCCTGCATCTCATCCTGCATTGAATCAGCGGCTACAAACCTGACAACCGGCTCCCCGCTCGGGATGGCCCAAGTGATTGGGTACTCCGAGTCTGCCGAGTCTATGTCTGCGCGCTCCCTGAGAGGGTTGCGAGCGAGTTCCTGCAACGGTGCCATGTCGTCTTGCAGCTGCTTGAGGGCGGGATCTACAAGTGCAAACTGCTCGGGGCTGGAGATTCCGAATCGGATTGAAGCGCGGATGTAAGAGGGTGATTCTCCCGAGGAAGTGAGCCATGGCATATCATAGTCAAGTTCGTCAGCGACTTGGATATATTCGGCTGCAATCGAGGGCGGCATGGACGGGTAGCCGCCGCTCTCGGGGATTCCACGGGTGAGCATGTACCCATACAGGAACAGCAAGCAATCTCGATCATTGAGCGATGGCAAACCGAGAATGTCCTTGTCGCAGCCCACTCCACTACCTTCGGCATCCGAGTCCCAACCGACCTCCTCGAATGGTCGGATATCCCAAGCCATCGCAGCCTTTGCCAAAACGAGAACACTGTCGATGGCGATCAACTCGACTTCTCCAGTAGGCAGCCGCGAAATCTGATCTGGCTCGCCAGGCTCGCGTGAGTTGACATTTCGGCGTACTTCGCCGAAAGCTGCAATCACCTTCGGATCAGCCATGTCGCCCTCAACTAGGATAAATCCAGGTTCTCCCTCATCGCTGAATCTATCATTAACGAGGTATATTCCAACGGCTAGGTCGGACTCGGTCTCGATGAAGTCCTCAACCTGAAAGTCACCCTCGAGAGACAACATCATCGGAACAGCGAGGGCTGTTATGAGTACAGTTATGATAGCGATGAAAGGGGCCTTTCTCGCAGAAGTGGAGGCAAGTTTAGCTAGCCACTCTTTGGGTACCATGTGTATGATTCCATCTCTCTCTCCCTCCAATTTTCCCTTTGATTTCATCCACTCATCGACGTCGTGCCTGACTAGAGGCACCCAGATTCCTGTAAGAATGAATGCTGAAAGGACACCTAACCCAGCCTCGATTCCAAATGAGCGGAGGGCTGCGATATCAGAAGTCAGATTTGCAAGGAATGCAACTATGGTAGTAATAGAGGTCAACATGATTGCTCGGCCAACACGGGTGACTGAAATGTGGGCAGCTTCCTCGGGACTCGATCCATTCCTCCTCTCCTCTTTGTACCGATGCAGAGCATGCAGACTGTCGTCTATCCCTAGAGCCAGTACGAGGATTGGGAGAAGGTTGGAGAACTGAGAGCGGAAAATTACCTCAAAGCCGGTCTTCTCCCCTAGGATGATGGCCCAGCCAATGAATCCCTGCATCCAAAGCAGAGAGAGAGTAAGGCCCACTGCTACAATGGCAACATCCGAGACTCTCCTCAGACTCAACCAGAGAAGTATGGTCACTACCAAGGCCATGATTCCGACCAGATAGATGCTGGAGAGCAACTCCCGGTTGATTTCGACATTTACTCCCTCAGCGAGCATCAGTGTGACGACCATCTCGTCAGTGGATCTGAGGTCCTCCTCAAGAGCGAGATAGAGCCATTCCATTGCACATAACTTGTCTCCATCAGACGCCCTCTGAACGCACTCCTCCACCGAATTGTGTACGGGATCAGTCTGTAGTGTGACTCCATCCCAATAGTAGCCAAACTCGGACTCTGAATCAAGCCAAGAGTACGTCCATCCTGCATCCTCGATGTATTCTCTCTCGAAGTTGATGAGCAGCCATGCCGAGGAGGCCGACCACCTTCCAGGACCCCATTCTTGAGCGACGATGGAGCCATCCTCTAGCAGTTCGTGACCGTACGGTCCGATGGTCTCGCTTGACGGGTCGGGAATGAAGGCGCGATCGTTTGAAAGCAACCTTAGGAAGGCTCCCGAACTGTAGTTGGAGAGTCTGTGCGCTGCTAGGTCTATGTGGGCCTGAGTCAGATTCTCGTCGTCGAACGAGAGGCATTCGAGGTTGCCGCAATCGGTCCAGTTTGTCGAAGGAGGAGTCATCTGGAGGGTATCAGGGTCTATCCTCGGGCTTGTGAGTGAGGATTGACCTGACATGAATGACCTGAAGTCGGACGCTATGTCGTAGACTCCCACTACCGGAGCTCCCGTAATCTGTGATACGAATGGCAGGTAGAACTGCGAAACCTCATGCTCTCTGAGATATTCTCCCTTAGAGTCAATCTCACGCAGGACAGAGAGGTTGAGGATTCCTGCTGTCGGCTGGATTACTCCTGCAGCTTTGCCCGTATAGTCAGCAATCATCGAGACGTCTGAGTCAGGCTCGCCGAAATGGCTCGGGTCTCTCAGGAATATTCCGAAGGCCTCGATTCCGCCAGCCGCGGAGAACTCCTCCATCAGAATCTCATTCGCGTCGAGCTCTGGCGACTCGAGGTCATAGGACTCTATGTCAATCGGGCTTAATGTAGCCGAGATTCCAGGAAGCATCAGCAGTGACAACACGAAGACTACGAGATGTGTTTGGCGCCGTCTCGGGACTAGGAAGTCGGCCACCTTGGAGAAGTCACGCACGAATCCGACTCTGGAACTTCATATTTGATTAGTTTCGTGACCTTACAAACCGCTGTCTCTGAGCCCCTCTAGGGCTTCCTTCTGCTCTGAGGTCAACTCGTCTGCCTCTGCCAGAGTGAACTCGATATCGAGAGGTCCGCCGGAGTGCCCATGACCCTGAAGCCTCCTACGGTCGCCGATGCGAGTTCCCTCCTGTACCTCTATTTGCACCCTCTTTCCAGCAGGCGTGGAAATTCTCACCTTTCCTCCCAGCAGGAGTGTGGTAATTTGGACTGGCACCTCTTGCACCAACCTGCCGTCCTCCCAGCGTCTGCCTTCCTTGGCATCGAGTCGGAGTGTAATCAGAAGATCTCCAGTGTCTCCTTCTGGATGCTCGTGTCCCATCTTACGCAGACGCAACTGCTGGCCATGCTGAGCCTTAGCAGGGACCTTTACGGTCAGGGTGCTTCCCTTGGTCTGGACTCCTGTGCCATTGCATGGAGTGCAGCGCTTGGAACGTCCGAAGCTTGAGCCATCACATTTGTCGCAGCGCTTGAGCCGACGATGGCTGAACCTGACTTCTGTTCCATCCAATGCCTGCTCAAGCGAGATGTCGAGTCCAGCCTCAATGTCTGCACCTCTAGGCTTGGGACTGTCCTCGCGGGGTGGTTGCTGCTGCTGGGAGAAACCTCCGCCGGACGCCCTTCCTCCCATGAACTGTGAGAAGATGTCACCCAGATCGATACCTCCGAAGCCTCCTCCGAACGGGTTTCCTTGGAAGCCGCCGCCAAACATATCTTCCATGCGGCGGCGCTGGTCATGATCTCGCCTAGCATCGGCAGATCCGATAGTCTCGTGAGAGGCCTGAATTGCCTTGAATCGCTCCTCGGCCGCTGCATCACCAGGATTTCTGTCAGGGTGGTATTGGCGCGCGAGCTTGCGATAAGCGCGCTTAATCTCAGCGTCGGTCGCATCCTTTGAGACACCGAGAACTTGGTAGGGGTCCTCGGCCATCGGTACTTCTCGGTCACCGGGGAGTCTTCAACCTGCTTGAGTCGGACAGCGATGTGATAATGAGATTGAGTCTTCTGGGGGCATCATGGCGGTTGGGTGGGCAGTATTCCGCAACTATGTCGGTCACGCAAAGGAAATCTACGGTGATATCACCGATTACCCACGATTCTTCTTGATGCCTCCAACAGCATTAGTGGAGGCAGACGAACAGGGTAACAATGTGGTTGCACTGAGTTCTGTCGAGGACCACATCGACCACGAGGTAGAGTTGGTAATCAGGCTGGGAGATGACCTTGAGCCAGCTGAGATGTGCGTGGGTAACGACACCACAAATAGGACTCGTCAGACTCTCGCCAAGAAGAAGGGTTGGCCATGGCTCGAGGGTAAGGGGTTCACCGGCTCTGGTGTGTTGGGAACTTGGACAGCTTGGGATCCCAATTCAGTAGAAATCGGCCTATCTGTCAATGGAGAAGTCAGGCAGCAGGCCTCGACTGAACTTATGGTACACTCTGTTGAGTCTATCCTCGGGTACCTGCATGACTGGTACGAGCCCTTGCCAGGAGACCTCGTCTGGACCGGCACCCCGGAGGGCGTCGGGCCGATGCACGAAGGAGATATCGTAGAATGTTGGATGCGTAACTCGGAGGGCAAGAAGGTGAGTGTGCTCAACGCGAAATGCGTTGTATAACTCTACTCAGATTATTTCAAAAGTCATTCCTCGGTCGCAGCACCATGGATGTAGATTACGAGTTCCAACCAGCTTTCACGCTAATGACCGCAAACCTCGGATCAGGAGAGTCGATTAAGGTCGAGCCTGGTGCCATGGTGGCCCAATCCTCTGGTTTGAGCATCAGCACGGGAAGAGCAAGCAAGGGAGGGCTGATAGGAGGATTCCTCAAGTCCATAGTAGGCGGGGAGTCCTTCTTCGTCAACACCTACACCGCAGGGCCGTCTGGTGGATGGATATCGATGGCTCCTTCGTCTCCAGGAGACATCTGCACATTCGACTTGGCCCCGGGTCAAAATCTGTACATGCAAGGAGGTGCCTTCATGGCATGCTCTCCTAACGTGAGTTATGATACCAAATTCCAAGGTGCTAAGTCACTGTTTTCCAGAGAGGGTGCCTTCTTTCTGAAGGCATTTTCAGAAGGTGGTGCTGGTCAGGTCTTCTATACCTCATATGGCGCTATCAAAGAGATCGAAGTAACGCCCGATGCCCCTGTAGTGGTGGACAACGGACACCTTGTGGCCTTCACTGAGGGAGTGTCCTACGGTCCGGCTCCGTCAGGAGGACTCAAGACTACTATGTTTGGAGGCGAAGGCCTCATCTTGCAGTTGACAGGATCAGGTACGATTTGGATTCAGACCAGAAACTTGGCGGCTCTTGCAGACAAGCTGACGCCGTTCCTGCCTAAGCCCAGCAACTGAGTTTTCTTAGAGAAACTTGAGATGGGTCAGCCATTGGCGGTACCATGGACGAGGGCGCTCGCAGGATTACCCAAACGCGCCTAATGGACCATGATGGTGTTGTGCAGCACGGTGACTTCCTTCTCCACCCCGATGGCTCATACTCGGTGAGTAAGGGTGACGAGGATGTCATCGAGTCAATTGACGGTTCAACTCGCTTGATTACTCGCTCCCTGCAGAACTGGCATACTCACCTCGCGATGATTCTCAATCGCGGAATGGGTGAAGCGTTGCCTTTGATGGAATGGCTTGAGACAGCAATTTTCCCAGTTGAGAAGAATCTCACTGCTGAACTCGTCGAAATTGGTACTAGGGCTGCCGCGGCAGAGATGATTGCGACTGGGACGACCTATGCGTGTGACATGTATTTCTACACTCAAACTATTGGTGAGACGCTGGCAGAAACAGGTGTAAGGGCTACACTTTGCGGGCCAATAACCGATGGTTTGACTCCTAACTTCAAGCCCGGTTCGGGAGATGCTTTGCGCCATATTGAGAGTCTCATCACAGGCCCTTCACCAAGACCTGAAAGGATAGCTTACGGGGTTGGAACGCACTCTGTTTATGTCTGCGACGAAGAAATTTTGCTGAAGGGTTCAGATCTAGCTAAGAGGGCCGATTGCACCCTTCACATTCACACTTCAGAGACCCGAAAGGAAGTCGCCGATTGCCACGCAGAACACGGTATGTATCCTGTAGAATATCTCAATTCTCTCGACTACTTCACCGATGGAACGACCGTGTGCGCCCACTGCGGATGGTTGACCAAGAAGGAGATGAGAATACTGGCCGGACACGACGCTCACGCGGTCCACTGTCCAACTTCCAACCAGAAACTCGCATGTGGAGGGACGATGTCTTACCCTGCGATGAAAGAAGCAGAGGTCGATGTGCGCTTGGGAACTGATGGTTCAGCCAGCAATAACTCACTAGACATGCGAGCCGAGGCGAAGGCAGCGAGTTTGGTTCAGAAGCATGATCATTGGAATGCCCGCATTCTGGGTCCCGCGGAGACCTGGCGGTTGGCAACCAAGGACTCGATTGACTGGGTGACTTGGGATTTGGATGATATCAGGATGAGGCCACATGGGCGAGACGGCAGGAGGTTGTTGTCGAACTTGATCTATAGTGGTGCCCGTTGCCTCGATGTAATCGTCGGAGGAGAGGCTCTTCGCCGTGATGGCGTGACACTGACTGTCAACGAGGATGCAGCTAGCTCAGAGTTAGAGGAAGCAGTCTCGCAGTACTATTCAGAGATATGAGGTCGAAGTGTGGCTGAAAATTTGCATATAGTCACCGGTGCCTTCGGATACACCGGGCGCTGGATAGCTCACCGGCTCCTGAAGGAAGGTAAGCAGGTAAGGACTCTGACCAATGCTGTCGGGCGTGATGATCCATTTGATGGGCAAGTGGAAGTTCATCCACTCGACTTCGATAACACATCTGCTCTGGTTGAGTCGTTGCGTGGCGCTGATGTTCTCTACAACACATACTGGGTCCGCTACAACGGACACAGCAATCACTCCGGCCACGAGGTTGCGACCGAAAACTGCAGGAAAATCTTCGAGGCCGCCAAACAAGCAGGAGTCCGCAGGATTGTTCACTTCAGCGTCGCCAACCCGGACCGAGCTCCAGAATGGTCGTACTTCCAAGGAAAATTGGTCTCCGAGGAGATTCTGAAAAGTTGTGGAGTATCTTATGCCATTGTGCGTCCAACTGTGCTGTTTGGAGGCGGCAGGAATGTACTGGTAAACAACATCGCATGGATTCTGCGACGCTTTCCCGTGTTCGGTCTGTTCGGATGGGGCGGATATCCAATTCAGCCAGTGCATGTCCGTGATGTGGCGGGGATAGCAGTTGAGGTTGGTGAAAGAGAAGAGAACCTTACCATGGATGCCGTCGGTCCTGAGACTTTTGAATACAGGGAATTTGTCAAGCTGATTGCACGGAGCATGGAGATTCGTCGACTAATTCTCCCCATGCCCGCTTTATTGGGCTGGATGACTGGTAGGGTTATTGGGATGTTACTCAGGGACGTCGTCATCACTCGAGGAGAGATTCGTGGACTGATGCAGGGACTGATGACCTCTGACGATGCCCCACTAGGTGAATTGTCTTTCAGCGAGTGGATACACCGTACGGGTCCGGAGTTTGGTAGGAGATATCAAAATGACCTCAGAGAGAGAAAATATCGTAGTTGATTCTACTTGTTTATAGTATTGCAGTCAATCACTGGACAGCCACATCAAGTAGATGCAGGTGAGTAATAGCAAGGGAATGAAGAAGCAAAGAAGGGGGAAGGTGGTTATGGCGCCAGAGTCGTTGTCTTGGACAGAAGAAATGTAGTATATGTAGAGGGCGAAGGCTGCCCATCCGATTGCCAACAAGCCCCCTCTTCTGTCTGCCTTCCCTGACTCTTCCCCATCCTTATGTTCAATTCTCTCTTCAATTGCATCTCTAGCGCCGGATTTTTCCATCGCCCAAAAGAAGAGTTGCCATACCATTAATACGCACTCTGCCTATTTCACAAGTAGTTATTCCCTGCACATGGGGTACTCTATGTTCAGGGATGGAATAGGAAGGCCGCACTGAGGACGATGTAGGTCCCGAGAAGCAAAGCACCTTCGAGCCAGTTCGACTTCCCATCAGATGCGATGATATTGACAATAAGGACTGCGAGGAAAGCTGAGACCGTCTCTAGCATCCCGAACTCGAATGTCAGTGGCACACCAAGAATCCACGAAATTAAAATCATCAGCGGAGCTACGAAAACAGCAATCTGGGTCGAGGAGCCCATTGAGATGGCGAATGAAAGATCCATCTTATCCTTGCCAGCAACCGTGACTGCGGTGAAGTGCTCGGCGGCATTACCGAAGAGAGGAAGCAGGATGACACCGATGAACAGGTGTGGTAGGCCAATGTCGTCTGCAGCGTACTCAACTGAGTGCACGAGGACCTCTGCCATCCACGACACAAGGATTGTTGCGACAATCAGTAGGACTGCTGCATCACGCTGGCTCATCTCGGGCTCCTCGTGATCGTGAGCCTCGGTTGCGAACAGGTCAACATGTGTCTTGAACTGGAAGTATAGGAACAACCCATAGAGGGCTAGTAGCACTATGGCAGCGATGTGGCTGAGATTTTTCACTCCCTCTTCTCCCTCGCTTCCCCCTACAGTCGAGTTGAACACGGTCGGGATAATCAGCACAATCATTGCCAGCAGCATCAGTGAGCCGTTGGAGCTCACTTGGGTCTCGGAGAACCTCTGCTCGGTGTATTTTATGCCTCCCCAGACGAAGGCGAGGCCCATGACCAACAGCAGGTTACCCAGAATGCTGCCAATCAGGCTCGCTTGAACCAGATTCACCATGAGTTCCTCTGTCTCGCTTCCCGCCGCTGCCTTGGATGCGGCATAGATTGCGAGGAAGGCGATAATCATCTCAGCAGCATTGCCGAAAGTTGCGTTGAGCAATCCACCTACAGACTCTGATGTGCGCAGTGCAATCTCTTCTGTAGCCCTACCCATTAGGAAGGCCAAGGGCATGATAGCAACCAGTGAGGAGAAGAATGCCATCGACTCGTCATGTGCGATGTACGCGTAGTAGCAAGTCACCGGCAAGGCTAGTAGCAAAATGTTGAGTTTTGTGTCTCTTGGATCCATGGCCTTGACCCAATTAATTTGTCCGTCTGGCATGTGGCTCGACCCTGCCGCTGTGAGGGAGGATGGTCAATATTGCGCCGTCACACGGAGTGTTCATGGCATCCGTACCGGCCGGCAGGATTGTGGAGAGAAGTATCCGATTGGCCCTCACGGGCACACCCGGGACGGGTAAGAGCACGGTGGCGGGCTTGCTCTTCGACGATGGATTCGAGGTTCTGACCGTAGAGTCATTGGCTGAGCAGAACAATGTGGAAGGTCACTTGGATCCTGATGATGGTGCTGTGGTAATCGACACCGGTGCTCTAAATCGGGCACTTTCCGAGTCATGGCAAAAACCACCCAGTGGATTAGTAGTAGTCGACGGTCACCTCTCCCACCACCTACCCTGTGACGCAGTGGCAGTGCTGAGATGTTCTCCAGACATTCTACGCAATCGTCTCAGCGAACGCGGTTATCATATCCTCAAAGCCGAGGCTAATGCCGAGTGGGAGCTAATTGGAGGATCATGGAACGAGTATAAATCAGGAGTACCTTGGATTGAGTTCGATACTTCGGTGGAAGGCGCGGAGTCCGTAGCCGCTTCAATCAGTGGCTGGATAGCAGATGGCTTCAAGCCAAACAGCCAGAGCCCGGAGATTGACTGGATAGAGAGGATGAGTGACTGAAATGTTCGAGAAGATGAGAGGAGTCTGGACGAAAGCCATCCAGCCGATGGTGCTGAAAATGGGTGACCTGGACCCGAGCGTGCTGACATGGACTAGCCTGATTCTAGCTTTGGTCTCTTTTTGGCTAATCGCCGAGGCGGGACTCGACGAGGATGGAGCCATGATGGTCGGAGCAGCCGTGGTACTGATTCTAATCGCAGGAGTTCTCGATGCACTTGATGGTGCCTTAGCTCGCCACCAAGGAGTGGCTGGACCATACGGTGACTTCCTCGACCACACGATTGACCGGGTGGTCGATGTGGGTCTCCTAATTGCCATCGGGATGAATGCAGCCTTTGTCAGCGACCCAAGGGCGGGTGCGGTGGCCGCAGTCCTGACTCTGATAGGATCCTACATGGGCACCCAAGCCCAATCGGTTGGTTTGGATCGAATCTACGGAGGCTTCTCTCGTGCAGACCGTCTGGTGCTCACCATTGCATGTCTTATCGCAGCAGCATGGCAGGCGTACTCGGGCGGCATAGGGTATGATGTCTCTGATATCGCGTACACCGGTTGGATTATGCTGGGCAATACCGAACTCAACGGGATGACTGCCGCACTCTCAATCTCAGCATGGGGGGGAGTCTACACATTCCTTTCTCGATTCATGAATACTCGCAGCCAACTGTTGGAATAGCGGCCTTGACTGGCACCCGTTCAAACGCCCTTCACCCGCCGTAGGCGGGGGGTAACGGTTATCCTCTCTACGACGCGCCTATGCTTCCGTGAAGCACATCATCGAGAGGGTTCTCGAACTTCAGGAGACCGATGGTACACCAGCAGGAGGTGTCGACAAGGAGAGTGATCCTGAGTTGAAGACACTCCTCAAGTCGTTGCAGCCGAAGATCAGAGTATACGGTTGTGGAGGCTGTGGATCTAACACTGTAGCGAGGCTTGAGCTTGAGGGATTATTTGATGGAACTTACGTTAATGGCATCGCTGTCAACACCGACGCGCAGCATCTCCTCAGGGTCAATGTGGAGAACAAGGTGCTCATCGGTCGCTCTGCCAGAGGCAGGGGGGCTGGAGGCGACCCAGAGAAGGGGGAGCAGGCAGCATACGAGTCCGAGAAGTCTCTCAAGGGAGAGATTGAGGACTGCGATCTAGCATTCATCACAGCGGGATTGGGAGGTGGCACTGGGACAGGGAGTGCGCACGTAGTCGCTCGTCTGGCCAAATCGGCCGGGGCTCTGACCATCGCTGTGGTGAGCTATCCCTTCCTATCAGAGGGAGCGTTGCGGAAGCAGAATGCAGAATGGGGCTTGGAGAGACTGAGAGAGGTATGCGACACAGTTGTGGTCCTGCCTAACGAGAGGCTTCTCGAGGTCGAGGGGGTACGAGATCTCCCCCTCGACGCTGCCTTCCGCGTCGCTGACGAATTACTGATGAGGAGCATATCTGGCGTCTCCGAGATGATTGCTAAGGAAGGCGTGGTCAATCTCGACTTCCAAGACCTGAGGTCCGTGATGGAGAACGGTGGCGGAGTAGCGATGATTGGTCTTGGTGAAGCCAGAGGTCCGGGCAGCGCTGAGAAGGCCACCGAGGAGGCTCTGCAATCACCGCTTCTGGATATAGACATCTCCGATGCTCGCGGTGCTTTGGTCAACGTGGTCGGTGGGCCTACTCTTTCACTTGGAGATGCCGAGCAGTGTGCCAAGCTGATTAGAGACCGGATTAATCCGTATGCCAGAATAATCTGGGGTGCGACCACTGATGATTCGATGGGCGATGAGATTCGGGTCCTACTGGTACTGACTGGAGTGAAGAGTGAGCAGATTCACGGTGCTGCACTACATTCACAGATGCGTAATCTACGAGACCGAACTGTCGAATTCGTGAACTGATTTTTGAGTCTCCCTGTTTCGAGCCCCTTAGGGCTCGCCCGGCGTGCTTAAATGGAGTCTGTCGGTCGCCGGGTCGCTTCGAGGGAGAGTCATGGCTATCGAGAGTTCCAATGTAGGGCCTATCGAGGATACTGTCCAAGGCTGGCAAGATGAGATTGAGGGTCGAGTACGAGGACTACAAACCGGACCCTATGCTCGTATCCTGAAGATGGCTCGAAAGCCATCCAAGCAGGAGTTCCGCCAGACCGTTATCGTCTGCGGAATTGGTATGTTTGTGCTTGGCGCCATCGGCTTCGCAATGCTTTGGCTGATGGATAGTGCGTTCCCGTCCTTCTTCGACTGGCTGACCAACTGATGGGGTGATTCAATGTCCGATGCGTTCACAGTCTACGTCAGAAACGAAGAGGGTGCCCTGTTGATGCAGCGCGCTGATGGGGTGGCTGATTTCCCCGGAGCCTGGGACGGTATCTACGGAATCGGAGACCCAGAGGATCTCGATGCAGTAGTAGCGAGGATTACCGAGGTCACAGGAATAACGGCTGAGAACCTACAGTTTGTCCGATCTGGCAATGCGAGAGGACTGGCCTACGGGAACCGCCTCAACGATGTCACTCCAATGCTCTTCGTGAGCTCAGTCAAAGAGGTCGATGCTCGCGGTCTGTACAAGTCATTTGAGTGGATAGACCCAGGCAACATCGGAACCAAGGAGTACTCGACTCCTCAACTTAGTGACATGTATGGTGACGTGGCCTCGTATCTGTATATCCTCAAGACCTCAATCGGCCAAGAGCAGAACGTTGCCAAGGAGATTCAAGCCAGACTCTCTGGAACAGGTTCTCTGAGGGACATCCAGGATGAGATATTCGGAGTTCTGAGTCCGCACTTCATGCGTGGGTACATCTTCGTAGAAGCATCAGCCCTGCATCATGTCGAGAAGCTGATTGGCAGGGTCGGTGTATCGACCACACCGATGAAAAACTGCAGGAAGGTTCTGGATGGCGAGTCGCCGCTTGGTGATGTCCTTCCATATCTCGAGCCCAAGGCCGCCACCACTGGTATCGAAGAGGGTAGCATCGTGGAGATTCACGGCGGTGCCTTCCGAGGACAGGCTGCCCGTGTGACGAGGGTGACAGAATCCAAGGAAGAGGTCACTGTCGAGTTGTTCGAGGCTGCTGTCCCAGTCGCATTGACTGTACGCGCCGATCAAGTCAGAGTCACCCAGCGAGTTGAGTAGTGCTTCTGGTACGCCCTTCGGGCGTTACATCACTCTCAAATAGGGAAAGCAGGTCGGCGGGGCGCACCCAAAGGAGCTAACTACGTATGTCTGCACGCAACGAGACACCGCACAAGGTGATTCAGATGTTAGGGCAGAAGACATGCAATGGATCGTGGGAAGAGGCTACGGAGAACCTCACCATGGATCAGGTGAAGCAGATTGCCCAAGATCAGTCGGACCGACTGACCGGCGCGAATCTGTACGCCCAATGCCGCGAGGTAATGGGCACTTGTGTCTCAATGAGGGTAAATGTGGAGGGCATGGCTCCGAAGGATGCTCTCCAAGTCATGAGTGAGGGAAGATTTAGCGAACATTTCAGTTGATATCACGAGTTGCGGGAGAGGTTTTCCTCGTTGACCGCGGAGGTGAGTAATAATGCAAGAAAATATCCAGACTGCGATTCAACGCGCACTTGATGAATCTCCGGAGAGGAAATTCGTAGAATCAGTAGAGATTTCCTTCACGCTGAGAGACGTCGACCTCAAGGAACCTGCAAACAGGATTCAGGAAGAGGTTAGACTTCCTTCAGGACGAGGCAAGCCTGTGAAAATCTCCATGTTCGCTGGCGGAGAGATGGCTACTAAGGCTAAGGCGGCCGGAATCGATGTAATCGACCCGTCCACTATCGAGGACCTCGGAGGCAACAAGCAACTCGCCCGCAAAGTCGCCAACAAGAGTGACTTCTTCCTCGCTGAGATTCCACATATGGGGACTGTAGGGCGATTCCTCGGTGTTGTTCTAGGTCCTCGCGGCAAGATGCCTCGGCCCGTCCCTCCGAACGTAGATCCCGGAATGATTGCAACCGGACTGAAGGACACATCTATTGTCCGCTCCAGAGACAGAATTACTTTCCATACAGCATTCGGCTCACGCGAGCAGGGTATCGATGACCTGACAGTAAACGCAGTTGCGATTTGGGACAGGGTGATGTCAAAGCTCGAAAGAGGGGCTGGGAACATCCGCACGTGCTACATCAAGACCTCAATGGGTCCGGCAATCAAGGTGGAAGTGGTAGAATGATGTCTTCTAAGGCCGCGCTCTGGAAGAAGGACCGTGTCTCGGAACTCGCAGAGATTCTCTCCGGTGAGGGAGTCGTCGGTATCGTCGACATAGGTGGAGTTCCTGCTAGCAATATGCTAGACATGAGAAACAGCCTGAGAGGACGGTTGACTCTGACAATGTCCAAGAAGACTCTAATGAGGCTGGCTTGGAAGCAGGCTGGTCTCGAAGAGCAAGACCTAGAGATGTTGTTCAAAGGGGCCGTCCAGCCTTGCATCGCGCACTCTAACAACCTGAGTTCGTTCGAGTTATTCGCTGAGTTGGAGAAGACTCGTCAGGGTCGAGCTGCTAAGGAAGGAGAAACCGCACCTTCCGACATTGTCATCGAGAAGGGGCCAACCGAGTTCGGGCCCGGACCGATTGTTGGAGAGTTCAACGCCGTTGGTATCCCAGCCAAGATAGACAAGGGCAAGGTTGCCATCCAGAAGACCGTCACCGTGGTGAACCAGGGCGAGGAGATTTCCGGCGACTTGGGTATCATGCTGGCCAAATTGGGCGTCAACCCAATTGAGATTGGTCTGATTCTGATTGGGACCATAGAGGATGGTAGCTTCTTCCCTGCTGCCTCTCTCAATCTTGACCTAGATGGATTCAGGAGCGACATTATCACTGCCACATCGGGTGCATTCAACCTCGCATGCAACACCAGATGGTTCTCTACTGTCACTATGCCAACACTGCTGTCCAAGGCCAGCAGCGAGGCGATGGCGGTTGCTGTCGAAGCCGGCGTCGTTAATGACGAGACTGCTTCACTGTTCATCTCGCGCGCGAGCGCGCACGCTATGGCCATAGCAGGCCAATTAGATTCCTCGGCTCTCGATGAGTCGCTCGTAGAGGCACTGGGTGCCGCATCGAGTGCGAGTGCCGTCGCCGCAACCTCCGATGCGGCATCTGAAGACGAGGGTAGTGATGCTCCTGTCGAAGAGGAAGAGGAGGAAGAGGAGGATGCTGGGTTCGACGGACTCGGTGACCTCTTCGGTTGAAAAAAAAAGGTGAGAAAAAATGGAATACGTATATGCTGCAATGCTACTGCACTCTGCTGAAAAAGAAATTGATGAGGATGGCGTCAACGCGGTCTTGACCGCTGCTGGCGTGGATGTTGATGGTGCCCGTGTGAAGGCTCTGGTCGCATCGCTTGGATCGGTCGATATCGGCGAGGCCATGGCTACCGCCGTGGCTGCTCCTGTGGCTGCCTCAGCTGCACCTGCTGCTTCAGGCGGCGGTGGCGGAGAGGCTGCTGCGGCCGAAGAGGCAGAGGCAGAGGAAGAGGCTGAGGACGATGCCGCTGGCTTCGAAGGTCTCGGCTCGCTCTTTGGCTGATTGCAATACCCAAGATTTGACGCGAAGGCGCTATGGGCGGTAGCCTTCAGGCTCGACTATGGCGGTAAGTCGTCTGATTGAGATTCCAGTCAGCATCACGCCTACTGATGGTATTCGTGCTCTTCGCCAAATCGGCGATTCGCGCGGTTGGACAATGAGGCGGGTCCAAGAGACTCGCATGGTGCACCGCTGGGCGATAATCGTGCCAATCTCACGTCAAGCCAGAGTACTGGGGCTGGTAGTAGAAGACGGAATGGCAGTTGGTCTTTCGATTCGTTCTTGGTCATTCGTACCAGGGTCGGCTGGAAGACTATCTATGGTTGCTTTCGAAGTCCCGAGTACCCTCGAAGGTGAGCAGTGGAGAGATTTGCTTTGTGAGTGGTCCGAGTCCCTTCCGCGCTGTCCTTGGAAGTGGAGTTTCGGAGAAAGATCGATGATCGGTTACTTTCTGCCTGAATTCCGTCGCTCTAGGGTTCTATTCAGTAGTGAAGGTGTTGATATCAAAGATTGGAAAAGTCTACTAGACGAAAAAATTGAATGATTTCAATCTTGGTAAACTCCATGGTTCACGCGTCTTCTTATACTGCCCTTGGCTACCACACAGGCATGAGGTTGCCTACTTCAATAGTGACCCTTCTTCTACTGTCGGTTTCACTCTCCGGGTGTCTATCAAAAGAGGACATCAAGGACGAAGGCCGTTTCATAGTAGATGAAAGCGAATTAATCAACACTGAGGGTCCTGATTACTGCGGTGATTTCGACGGTGACGGTAAGCCCGATTGCCCGCTCAGTGGATACATTCCCGACACCAGTCCATGGTGGTGTAACTCAACCGGGATAGGAGGGCATCATGTTGATCCAGCATATGAGGGAATGGCCAAGGAGGAGCTCGGGCCAGAATTGTGTGAGGTCCTCACATACGAACTGAAGGATGCGATAGAGTGGGCTGCCCAATGGCCGACTCTAGGTGATGCTGAGGATGCCGGTTACACGATGACAGTAGAATATGTCGAGGGCATGGGAACCCACCACGTAATGCTAAATGACTTCTCAATGGATAATCCTGATTTCGATTCGCAAAACCCGGAGTTCCCGGGAACAATAATTGATGATGTGTTTGAGTACGACAGACCTGAATTCCTGATGTATGGAGGAGAGGAGAGAGACTCAGAGTTGGTCGGTTTCGCTTGGTTCGTGCGTGCCCCGGTCGATTTACCTCCAGAGGGTTTCACAGGGGATAACGACTGGTGGCACCGTCACCCCTCCATGTGCATCCGGCCCAGCGATTTTCTATTGAGGGGATCGGATGTCGACGAGGAAACTTGTGACAATAGGGACGGGGTCAATGTCAATCTAGAAGAGTACTGGATGGTACACGCTTGGATAATCAGGCCCTGGCTGACCTATGATGATGTATTCACCAACCATCATCCCTGTTTGTATGAGGAAGGACCAGAGAAGAATATGGAAGCGGATTGCTGGGATGAGAGTACCGAGCACGTCGGACATGATATCTAGCGGCGTAATCCATCGCGGATGTTCCGAAAGGCGGAGCGTTTGATAGGGAGGGTAGTTAGCGAGGTGCGAGCAGAATGGACTTTGAGGACCTGTTCAACACCCCAAGGAAGATGCAGATTGCTGGCATCAGTCTAGCGTTCATGCTGGCCTTCCCTCTCTACTTCCATTTCGTCCCGTCTCTGCTTGATGATGATATGCTTGGAGGTGGTTCCTCCGGTCAGTCGGGAAACTGGGAGGTCGGCTTTGCAGAGACTCCGATAATCCTGCAAGAGACTCAAGTATTGGGAGATGGTGACACTCACGACACTCTCTTCGATGTCATGACTGAGTTGAACATCGGTTATGTTGAGTTGAATGTGGATTGCAATGACAATGATGACCCCGGACCGGGTTTCACTGACAGAGCAGAGGGCACCAGTGATGTCAGTCAGGTAGAGGGTGAGTTCGTAGACGAGACCGCTGACGGGCCGTGCTCCGGAGGTGACTCGGGTTTCACATTTCGATGGGATATCACCCAGAACTACACCGGAGAGAACTACACGGCTTCCGGGATGAGTGAGTCGGAACTGCGCGACATGTGGATGGATGGTGGCAGGGGCAGGGGCACTTGGGCTGCCACGATAACAGCTGAGATCAATTCTCCGCCATCGCCTCTGGGTTCCATCGTGGATTCTGACGAGGAGTATGATATCACCTGGACTGCAATGACTTACGAGTTAATCTTGCAGCCCGTAGTAGAAGTTGAGGCCTAATCAGGTCTTGGCGTAGATACTGATAATATCTCCATCTTGGACCTCGTGATCAGCACCTATCACTCTTGAGTTTCTCGCGTCTACCGCTCTGATGAATCCCTCACCCAAGTCCGAATGGACCTCATAGGCCAGTCCCTTAGCCGTGGTTCCCTCGGGAACGAGGATTGCGTCTGGTAGGATATTGCCTTCTCCATCAACCCAGTGACTCTCATCTTGAACTGGATATGCTACCCTGCGTGAAAGGGTCCCGAACACGACTTGCGAGAGCAACCCAAACAGGCCACCGCCCTCCCATGTAAGTGACTCCGAGATAGATTGGAGTGCTTTCCGTTGCTGCTCTGTCATTCTCTCCTCGCCCTTCGCAGTTATCTCAAATCCGGTGTCGCCTGGCCTGCACTCAATAATGCCGGCAGTGCTGGCCCTGCTCAGTGCGAGTTCGGCCTCGGCGCTGGTTGGAACTAGAACGCCCCCCTCTTTGCTAATCGCCAATGCTAATTCGGCCCATGCACCGGTAGAGGCCAAGTCAGCCTTGTTCGCAGCAACAGAGAACGGGAACAGCGCCTTGCGAATCTCTGAGGACATGGTCATCAATTCGGAATCACCCCACTGCGAGGCTGATTCTGAATCAGGATGATGAGCGCGAACGCCGGATAGACCTATGTTGATGTGGGTTTCTGTCGCACCGATTCCGGTGAGTTGCGTAAGTGCGTACTCAAACAGCGCCTTCTCTCCCTCCGCCTGTACTCGCCTAGCGGCACGACCCCATCCTCCTCTCAATATCCCTGCTATCCAGGCCTCAATCTCCTCGACTAGGAATCTATGCTCCTCCATAGGCTCAGAGCCGCCGCTACCGACCGGATTACCATCCAAATCAGTTGAACCGGAGACATCGACTACCTGGATCAGGGCATCGCATCTAGCTAGGTCAGAAAGGAACTGGTTGCCCCTTCCCTTGCCTTCATGAGCCCCTGGTACCAATCCTGCGACATCCACCAGAGTTACTGGCACGAGTCTGCGATGCCCCGAACACGAGCCGGAGTTTGGCTCGCATATGCTACCCTCTCTAGGGTCGTCCTCAGTGGTTGGATTAAGTCGGCCGGCCTCCTGTTTTCTCTCTCTGAGTTCAGAGCAGGCACAGATCGAAGGCAGGGGAAGCCAAGCGACACCGACATTGGGCTCTATTGTGGTGAAAGGATAGTTCGCGATATCTACGGGGGTCTGTGTCATAGCCGAGAAGGTCGTCGATTTACCCACGTTCGGCTTGCCGACCAGTCCTATCCGCATAGCATCCCCCTAGTGATGAAACAGGGACTCTTCCCTCAAGGTGACGGTCTCAGTGCAGTTCCGTGGGACCGCCGGCCTCGTCGCTCTCACCAACTGGGATAACGGTCGTGTCGAGGTGTGCCCCTCCGGCGAGGATTCTCCTGACCGAAGTCGGAGTGGTGAGAGAGTAGTCGTCTCGAGAGATTGAGGTCAAAGTTGCCCTGCCCTCGGAGACAGGTGCTCCGCGATACAGGCCGTTCAGTGCGTTGAGAGTGTGCATGATGGCTCCGATGGCCGTTCCGTAGAACAGAATTGCACCTACGACCCTGACTTCTCCGGAAATGATTCCAGTAGCATCGGCTGCGGCTTCGATCTGTGCGACATCAGCCATCATGGTGATGGATAGCCCGAAGAAGGCCCCCCATCCCATCATCCAAAAGGCCCATCGGGATCTATTGGCGGACAACAGATTCCTACCTGTTATCGAAGGATAGAGGTGCTGGGCGGCTCCCAGAGAGAGCGGAACCAGAACTAGCCAGATGACCATCAGAGCCAAGGTGGAGGATATCCCTGCGAGCTCGGGGTTGTGAGAAAGGGCATCAGACTGGACGAATAGAGAAGCTACCGCCAGTGGCAATAGCATCGAGATACCGAGATTGATTTCAGGAACTCCTGCGGAATCCGGATTCTCGACAAATGCATCACCCCCACGCAGCGTCATCATTACATTGGCAACCAGAGCGATGGTCGGCACTATTGCAAGTGCCATCAGGAATGCTACCGCAATGCCATCTGTGGACTGCATAGAGAGCTCTTCAAAGCCTGCCAGCAGCATGTCAGCAGCCATCCTTCCATCGGTGTACCCGAGAGGAGTGATGGTTGCTATCGCACCGACTGTGGTCACCGCAGTCAGCGACCTCGACCAAAGCGGATTGCCAGTAGCACTGGATGAGATGTAGAGTGAGATGCCGGCTAGAGTGGCAAAGAAGAAGGTGCCACTGACCAAGTGTGCGAGTAGCCATTGTACAGCACCCGAACCAATTCCCCCTAGGACGGTTGCTACCACAGAGACTGGGTCGGCAAGCATTCCGAGCATGATGAGCCAACCAGGCAGTGGTAGGGCTGACTTTCTCTCGGATGCAGTCAGTAGGAGATTGATCAGAACAGCAAGGAATGCCAATCCGTGTAGACTCGTAGCAATCAGGAAGATGTTGACTCCCAGAATTTCGGAATCGTGGGCAGCAATGACGAGAAACAGGACTGACAGAGTCCATAGGTACGAGACAAGAGTGCCGTTCTTCTCGCTAGCAAGCTCGGTGTTTGCGAGTTTGGGGATGATGTGGAAGCTGCTGGCGATGATTAGCATCCCGACCCCGCCGTAGAGGGTGGCGAAACCGGCAGCATAGAGCAGAGAGCTGGAAGTGGGGTTGTAACCCCACGAAGATAGACTGTGGAGAGCATTCGGGTCGTATGCGAGCCATAGCCCCTCGAATGTGAACAGTGAAGCCAGAATGAGCCAGAACATGCCTTGCATCATCCAAGTCTTCGATGCCGAACCCTCACGCCCCTCAACAAAATCAATTGCGGGTCCGAGAGCCTTCCCAAGAGCAAAACGGCACATCGACTTGACAACATCGTTGAGTATCCAGAGGCCATTCTGCATCAGGAAGTAGGACAGAAACATTAAGCCCCAGAAAAAAGCCATCGAGGTAACTACGTCTCCCATTTCTCAACCTCACTCACTTGTCGCTTCTGTCATCATAGTGGCGATGATTGCGAATACTCCCAGCATCACTCCCAGAATGAAGAACCAGATGCCTGAATCGAACACTCCATCGAAGACAGGGAGTATGTCTGAGATGACCGGTAAATCCCGGCCCGGGAATAGCATCCCATGTAAAATCAGAGTGGCTATAGAAAGAACCAGACCAAGTGCCAGCACAACCCATGAAGATGTGGGTTCGCTCTCTCCCTGAATGAATTCACCCACCGAATCCGTGGAATCTGATGACATCTCATCACACCTTCTCGCCAAACGAGATGCCACGACCACAGAAGATTGCCCCTTAAGCATTGGGCGAGGGACTTCGTCCCTCGTCTATGGTGCTCTGAGTAGATCTATCGGCGCTCCTCGTCTGTCAGTGCCGGTTCCGAGCGGAACTGGGAGATACCGGTCGTTGTCAATCTCGGATTTCCAGACCGATTTGCAGGTGCAGTCCAGCCCCTCGAGTTCTCGTAGATCTGCAGACACCGAATAACGCTCTATGGCAGCCACGACCTCCTCATCGCACTTACCGCAGTTGTGTGCTCCCCGGAGCTTTCCCCCAGCAGTCGGATGGACGATCATTCGAACCCCGGAGTTCGCGGTGTCGGAATGCGTGCTCTCAAGCATGTCCACAAGCGACCACAGCCACGGGGGGCGATACTCACGATTGCGGTAGAGTCGATCGACCACGGTTCGACGCTGGATATTCATCGGATTCACTGAGATGTCGTCTGAGTACGGGGCAACCTCTGTGACCCACTTGCTGGTCAGCCTCAGGGCGTCACCCTCAGACATGAATGGAGGCTTGAACAGAAGGTAGGTCTTGACTCTCAAGCCGTTGTCCTTGAGCATCTCGACAGAGCGATGCCACTGCTTGGTCGAGAATCCCTTGTTCACATGGAATCTCAGCACCGTATCATCGTAGGCCTCCAGACCGATTGCGACTGTGCATCCAGGATGCCTCTCAGCGACCCATGCCATCTTTTCAGGGGTACACATTTGGGCTTGGGCCTCAATGACCAGATGTAGTCCTCTCTCGTGAGTCTCCCTGAGAATAGCATCCTGCCACTCGGGAGGGTTCTCACGATCCTCAAAGAAGGTCCCGGAGGTATACACCTTGACCATGCTACAGCCCTCGAAGTCATCGAGCCTGCGCTTGGCCTCTTCCCACTGAGCGAACAGGTCGTCAGCTGTTACGTCGTCTCGAACGTCGTTGAAGTAGCCGCAGAAGGTACAGCCGGACTTCCACCACCACACGCACCCGCGGGTCCGGAAAATCACTGTGGCAGCGGTGCAGTGAGTTCCATCTGGCATAATCTCGGGTGTCTTGTAGACGGTCGCCGGCTCGGTGGCATCCCACGACTCTCTCCTTCTCACTGACTCAGGGGTGTTCTCTGGGGCCTTGATGAGATGGTGGACCTTTACCGCCTTCGAACCATCACCCAACATCCCAGACGCCTGTGCCATGATGCTGCCGTCGCCGGCGATGATTTGAGGATGCCGTAGGCGATGCTATAGGGGCTCAGCGGGGTGACTGAGGCACGAGGAGGGTTGAGATGCGCGGCTTCCATCTAATTCAGAACGTTCTCTCAGTGGTCGTGATGTTGTTCATCGCAGTAATCTGGGGTGTGGCAGCGGCTCCGGGCTACCTCCTCGTGATGTGGATTAGAGAACGAGTGGTTGGAGAGGGCATGCTCATCGAGGCTGTGGGAACAGGGATTGGGTTCGGTCTAGGCTACCTGTTCTGGGGCATCTGCATGGTCATGCTCTGCGGCCTGCTCGGAGGTCTACTACGACCTCGCTTGGAGGAGGGGCGCGTCCCACTGCAGTCCTTCACCACCATCCAATGGGCGTGGTCGATGATTTTCCATCGCTCCGCCTTGTTGTTCCTGTGGGTAATCGTGCCCTCGTTCCTCGGCAACACCTACTACCGCCTGATGGGGGCCAAGATAGGCAAGGGGGCTCAACTCAACACCGACAACATCAACGATGCAGGGATGGTTACTCTGGGAGAAGGAGTGGTGATGGGTGGTCATGCAACCATCAACGCTCATCTCACCGAGAAAGGTGAACTCGTTCTATCTCCTGTCAAAGTTGGTGACGGCGCCTTGCTCGGCACGGGCAGCATAGTCCAACCCGGTTGCGAGATTGGTGCTGATGCTGTGGTGGCATCGCGCGCTGTTGTGCCGAAATGGACGAAAATACCCGCTGGAGAGGTCTGGGCCGGGATGCCTGCTAAGTGCATCAGGCTAGCTGACGGTACGAAGCCGGGTGGTTGAATGGCCAAGAAGTGCATCGGAATTAGAGAGGATTCGGGGGACCAGTGCAACAGGTCAGCCAGCAGCGGCTCGGACTTCTGCTACAAGCACCAGTCACAGGAAGATGATGCGACGATACTTCACATGGGCGCAGACGTTTACCACTGTCCTCAAGATGGGATGGAGTTGTTTAGGGATTACAAGAATAATTTCCATAGATGCAAGAGTTGCAAGGGTGTGCTTCTGGGCGCCAAGGGAATCGATCAGCAAGTTGTAGAGAATATCTCACATCTTGACGAAATAGAATCTCATCAAGAGGTATGTCCCTGTTGTGGAGAGGGGGCCAATCTCTCTATTCGTGTAGTTGAATACTGTTATAGCAAGAGGAAGGGGCTTTTACAGACATATGGGGTGTCAAATATTTGGTTTTGCGATGATTGCTGGTCTGTCTGGATTCCCTATTTTCGTATGCCTGGAGCCGCTTTGAATTTGAGACCGGTAGATGTACTGTTAGGTTATTACCAATCAAGGGTATTGGGGTACAGGGAGGTAATGGGCATCTCGGGCCAAAAATGGCCAAGTTACCAAATGAAGTTGAGAGAGGAAAGGCTGGAGAAGGAAGCCATGTATGAACGGAGATTAGCAAACCAACGGGCCAAGTGGTGCAATCACGTAGATGACCAAGGGGAGCAATGCAGTAAGAACAAGTCCCAGAAATCCACTCATGACCCAGAATACTGCTACAAGCACCAGCCGAAGTGATTGAATGGCCAAGAAGTGCATCGGAGTGAGAGATGATACTGGCCATCCGTGCAACAGGTCAGCCAGCAGCGGCTCGGACTTCTGCTACCAGCACCAGTCACAGGGAGAAGATCAGAGGATAATCAACGCACTAAACGATGTCTATCACTGTCCGAATGACGGTCAGCAGTTGTATTGGCGGCCAAAGAAGATTCGTGAACCAGGTCGGAGTAGGCACAGATGCGATACGTGTGGTGGAGTCCTCTTGACTGAGAAGGGTATCGACCCGGTGGGGTTGGAGAACATCTTGCAGCTTCCAGAAGCCCTCAATGAGGGGGTGGTGGAGTGCCCCACTTGTATTCCAGACAGCGACCTGCCCGAGGGTAGGGTTTTACTTTCCAATTTCACAGTGGAATGGGAATTCCGCGTGACGAAGTCACAATATCACTATGTCAGCTACCGTGGAGTGTCGAATATTGGCCATTGCAGAATATGCGGTTCAACCTGGTTTGCCGGCCCGGGAGAGCATGATGCGCTTGGAAAGAATATTGGAAAAGACAGGAAGGAGCTCTGGAGACATCTCGATTATCGCAGTGCTGAGAGATTTGGGGAACATATGCAATCCGTTTTGCGAGATGAAAGGGTGAAGCGGATCATTGCGAAGAAGGAGAAGGAGGAGAAGCAGAAGGAAAAGCAGTGCAAGCATGTAGATTCAAACGGGCAACAGTGCAATAGAGAGAAGATGCAGAAGAAAGGGGCTGACTACTGCCACAAGCACCGACCGAAGTGATCAGGATTCTTCCTCTTCGGACTCATCTGATTCTTCTTCTGAGGGTTCGGGCGCACTCTCTGCTGCATCCTTGACGGCATCGAGGGTCTCTTCCATCCGCTCCTTGAAGGTCTCTTGAGTTGCGAGCATCTCCTTAGCCGACTCGACTGCCCTGTCGATCATGTCGTAACGTGCCTTGATTGCCTCATTTAGCTGCTCGAACAGTTGCATGTGCTGGACGTACCAGTCATCTCGAGCCCCAAGTTCTGCATTCGCCACGCGGTTTGCTTCATCAAGTTCCTCAGCGAGCTCGAAAACTCTCCCAAGACGAGCTGACTCGCGAGAATACATCTCCTGTTGCTTCTCAAGCTCTGGCTCAAGATGTTCAATCTTCTTGGAAGACTTTGCTCCATCAAGTTCGAGCTCGTGAATTTTCGCCTCCTTGTCTGAGAGAAGGTCCTCGAGTGCCTCATAATCCACGGCTGAATCGATTAATTGCTTCTCTAAAACCTCGAATTCGGCGTTCCTCTCGGAGAACTCATCCTCGACCTTTTTGTAAGCCACATACAGCTTTTCTAGACGGTCTGTCTCTTCGGCCAGTCTCTCCTCCAACTGGCGAATTCTGACCTCAGGTGTAATTGTGCCCTCTTCCTCAGACATACGAGCCCCCCTAAGGGGCTCGACAAACGCATCCGATATAACCCCGGCGGGTTGAATGGTATCTGCCAACCGTGTTATACGGGCTCATTCACAGACAGCGGCTACGGTTGCAGACAGCACCGCAGTGAGCCTCTTTGAAGATGGGATGTGCAGCTTTTCATCGGGGCCGTGTGCGTTGTTTCCTGGCCCTGCAGATCCAGTACACAGGAACATGGCTTTCGGATACTTTCCTTGCATCATGGCCATGAATGGGATAGTTCCACCTGTCCAAGAAGCCAGAGGAGGCAGCCCTGTTAGCGTCATTGCGGCCTCGTTGATTGCCTTGCTTACTCTGCCCCCCAGCGGAGGCGCGTGGAAGCCATCGGCACAAGAGTCGGGAGAGAATGTGACTTCGGCCCCGTACGGAGGGTCAGCCTCCAAAATCTGTTTGGCGTTCTCGATTACGGATTCAGAATCTACCCCAGGAGGAATCCTGAAACTCAGTTTCAGGTCGGTGTTGGTCCGCAGGACATTACCAGCCACTTGTACTGCTGGCATCCCATCAGCACCGATTATCGATAGAGTGGGTTGCCAGTTCATCGCGATAATCATGTCTGCGGTTGTGTCTGCGACCGGAACTAGGGTGTCAACCGTTGGGAATTGTTCCCATAAGCTGCTGCCGACCACATCTGCCAAAGCTGTAGCCTTCTCACGAATCTCAGTACCGATTTCGACATGCATCTCAGGGATGAGGACCTCCCCCGTAGATGAGTCCTCGACCCTGTCAAGCAGCATTCTCTGGACTCTGAACGAGGAGGGGATGGTCCCCCCTGATGTGCCTGAATGGATGCCCTCGTGAGAGACGCGGACTGATAGTGTCCCAGAAACCAAACCTCTGAGTGCCTCGGTCATCCAAACGTGGTCATAGTCTGGACCGCCACTGTCCAAGACCACAATCATGTCCGGGTCTCCGAGTTGCTCGCTCAGCGCATCCAAGTAAGGTGGGAGGTCGAACGATCCTGACTCCTCGCAGGTCTCGATCAGGAAGGAGCACCGAGGATAGGGTATGTCTGCTTCTTGGAGAAGTCTGATTGATGCGATGCATAGGTACCCTCCGTAACCGTCGTCTACTGAGCCTCTGCCGAACAACCAAGGGTCCCTACGAACAGCCTTCAGCGGGTGGAGTCCTTCGGACCAGAGCTCAGGCTTGGATGGTTGCTTGTCTAGGTGGGAGTAGAAAATTACCTCTCCAGGTCCAGTACCCTCGATAGTAACGAGCAGAACCGGAGACTTGTCATCGATTCGGTGGACTTCATGGATTAATCCGGCGATATTCTGCTCGTCAAGCCATGAGCAGAACAGGTCAATCGTTGCATCGAGTTCTCCCAACTCCGCCCACTTAGGCTCAAAGAGCGGGGAGAGGGCAGGGATACTCACGAAGTCCATAAGACTGGGTAGGATAGACTCCTCCCAAATCTCATCACTTCTCTCTGCCAGCGCCTCCAAGTCAATTGCCATGGTCCTGTGTGTGGGACTGGGCAAATGGATTCTTCGTCTCAGCACTATGTATCTTGCGGGCCGCAAATGGGAATAGGGCCTCTGCTGAACGGGCATCTGTCGCACACCTCAGACGAATCGAAAGTCAATCTCTCGAACCTTGATAGTGGCATTGAGGAAGACAGTGACATCGTGGCGCTCCTCTCAAGCAGGACGTCTAGATTCGAGAGAGAATGTGCAAGCATCTCTTCGGGATACTCGACCATCCTGCCTGTTACACCGACCAGGATAGCAGGCGGCAGTACCCGACGTGCTGGCATTCCCTGAGCCGCTCTAGCGTGTTCGATGCTTTTCAAAGCGCGATAGTAGAGGGCGAGTTGTAGACCGTGTTTGCTAAGAATCTCGACCTCTGCCTCATTTGCAGGTCCGGATTCCTCGGAGCCAAGGGTCTCGATTAGAGCACTGGGGGAGTCGGAGTCAATCGATCCGGCGCCTTCGGTCTTGAGGTCCACGGCACGGATGGCGGGTTGGCCGTCCGAAGTAGCCGTGCAAACTACGAGATCGATGATTCCACTCATCTCAACGACTGCGCCGTCGTGACTGGTCATCGGAATATTCCCATCAGGGCTCCACCTATGTCTGATTGAACCTTTGATATCTACATCGATTGAGATATGGAATGGCATCTCAGTCCTTATTGCCTCCAATCTATGATTGTGAACTACATCCTTGCGAATCATTGCGCCAAGAAGTCCAGAGTTGATGCGGTCGGCCATCATCGTTACCAATTCAGCGGTCCTATCCGCGTCAGCATCAGGTGGCAGTAACTCATTGAATACCGTCTCGTGAATCTTGGGGTCGTTGATTCTGTCCTCTCGCTGGATGGTCCACGATGGTAGCAGAGGTGCGCTTGGACTCAGACCATCGAGTCCGGGATTCCCCAGTCCAATCTCCAGTACCCTGTGGAATATCGTACCGAATGTCGCAGGGTCGACTTTGCTTGGCAGCCCATTCGAATCCGCAGTCATCTCAGAGGGCATTATCGGATCCGGACTCAGCCCACCTCTAGTCTCGTACCACTGTCTCCTAGCGCACTCGTCGAATACAGGGAGGCGGTTTGGAGAGACTGTTATCCGGGGTGCGGCATCAACGCGAGGAGTAATGGTTGATTCAGAAGCTTGACCTGATGATCTAGCAGCATCGTCCATCCTCTCGATTCGCTGTAGGGGAGTCAATACGGATTCCTCGGTTTCGAAGCAGTCGGGATGGTGCAAGATGATCATACCATCGAGGGCCTGCGAATCCCCTAGTGAACCGTTGGCCACCATCCTTACTGGATTGAAGTTGCGGGCCCCCCTATTCCTGAAGGGTTGTGGATCTTCCACATCCTCCTCATCAATCCATGGTGAGTCGGTCTCGGCTCTCCTAAGTGATCCCTGCCGCAGAGACTCCATCCACATCTGCCCCAACTGCGGTAGCGCCTTGTCATATGCCCATGGCACTGTGAGTCCGGTGCCTTCGTCCCAAGCAGTCCTACGAGGTGATCCGACTATCACGAGTCTGTTCTCGGCCCTAGTGGCTCCGACATACAGAAGTCTCCTCGCCTCAGCGCTCTTGCGGGCCCGGTGTAGCCAGCTGACATGATTCCAGACCGCTGACTGAGGTGAGCTCTTGCCCGGCCAGGGCTTTGGATTCCCTGAGAACATCTCGGGACTGACAATCAATCGGCTCATGTTCTCATTCGTCATGTTGGTCTGCCTGTTCGAGAACAGGTCCACGAGGAAGACCACCTTGGCCTCAAGTCCCTTTGCGCTGTGGATGGTCATAACTCTCACAGCATCACTGGGCGGTGTATTGACCGCCTCGATGGCCCCAGAGTTGTCCTCTCTCAGGTCACGGATTCGGTCGGCGAGTACCATCGGATCGCCACCGACTTCATGGGAGAGTCCTCTGACCATCTCGACGAAATGCTCGGCATCTTGAATGGATACAGGATCATGATAACCTACTATGAGGTCGGAGTGGTCTATGGTCTCCTCAAGTAAATCGATGACTCGCCCGCAGGATGCGAGTTCCCTCCACCTCGCGATCAATGTCCTTAGCCTATCAGTAGGGCAGTGTTCGGACAATCGCTGCAATAGGTCCTCTCCTCTTCTCGCACCATCGAGGTAGGATTGCATTTCAGAGTCATTCAATCCAATGATTGGAGAGCGAGCTACCCAAGCCGCACTGTGTCGTGAAGTAGGTCGAGCGATGAGCTGTAGGAGCCCTTCCAAAGCGTGGACTGCGGGCCTCTCCAGCAGTCCTCCTTCACGATCTGCTTGAGCCGGGACGCCGTGATCGCGAAGATGTCTGATGACTGTGTCCCTGATGTTTGGCCTGGTCGGAAGTAGGATCATGATGTCACTGGGATCGACTGGTTCATCCGCCTCAACCTCGTGCCAGCTCCCATCGGCGGCTCTCACTCTGACCGGTTCTCCTAGAATCAGGCTACGAACCCGCAGTGCCACCATCAATGCCTGACGCTCTAGAGGATCTGGTGGCCCGGGGCCAAACGGATCCAGAGGAACAGTCAGGTCTGTTGGAGGATCCTTCTCTCCACCGGTCGAAAGGGGGCATATCCACTCTATGGTCCCCGAGTCATCTTGCTTGTCAGGATCTGCGAACAGAGTCTGAGGAGTGGCATAGAAGTCGGCTGATGGGAACAGTCTGTGACGGTGAGATAGGATGTCCTCCCACCACTCGTTCATCGCCCTGAGAAGGCCTCCGCTGGTGCGGTAGTTGACTTGCAAGGAAACCATTCCTCGTCTGCGTCGCTTTACCTCGTGCTCTCCGGGCGGAGGTAGGTTTCGGTCAGAGGCATTGAAGGGTATCCAAGGAACTAGGTCTCTGCCTCCTTTCTCCATATGCTCGCTGGCCTTGGCTATGGTCAGTGCATGGGCGTTTCTTGGGTCACGGCTGTGCGAATCCCTGCGAAGAGCTGGTTTACGCACGAGTGCGGAGACGCTGGCCATCTCGTGATCATTGACAAGCATCAGCTGGCGGGCGTACTCGAGGAATCCTGTCACTTCTGCCTGTCTGAAGGCGTAGATGCTCTGCTTGACATCGCCAACATAGCATACGGTGGGCTGCCAGGGTGTGTCTGGTGTCTCAGGTTCTCCCTCCTCAACTCTTCTCTCACCCCACAGCCTCGCCAGCAATCTCCACTGGAGCGGGGAATTGTCTTGGGCCTCATCAATGATGAATGCCCTGTACCTCCTCCTAATCGACCTGAGCAGTTCGTACCTGTACTGCAGATCGTTGCGTATAGCCCCAAGGTCTGATGCTGCCTCACCGGCAAGCATCGGTTCGGCCTCAAGCCTCTCAAGGGTTTCAAAGGCCGTATGGATATGGTCATCGGTCCAAGGCCTATCAGAAATCGAATCTAGGGCGTTCTGCAGGGACTCCGGATAGAACGCCCTGCATGTAGAGGGGCAGTTGGTAAGCAGAAGGTCTCCAGCCAGCCTCTGAATGTCGTCGAAGTCGTGTACCTCATCCCTCTCCTTGAGCTTCTGCAATATGCCCTTGAACCCGTGATGCACGAGATACAGGTCCTCTAGATTCCTCACCTCGTCCTTCAGTCTGAATCCGAACGACTCTGGTGGAGCATCGAGGCGTTCGGGCAGGGGATCTGGCAAAGGAGTCACCGTTGGTCTCCAGATGTCTGGTGTGGCCGGAGGTCTAGTACCGTCAAGGAACATAGCGAGTCTGGTGAAATGCAGAACCAAGAGGCCCGGATCGGAGGACCAACTTCCTTTCAGTTCATCTGATATTTCCTTGAATCCCGACTTCACGTGCTCCTTTGTAGTACGGTCCTTGATGCTAGATACCTTATCGATTCCTGCCACCCATTCATCAGAAGGCAGGTTGTTGTAGGGAAGGAAAGAAAGAATACCCTTTCTCAGAGAACCGCCACGATTCAGAGTACACTCGAGTACGTGCCCCAGCCAAACGAGTTGTTTCCATGGGTCATCGGGCAGATCCTCAGTGGAGAGTTCGTCAAGACATGCCATCCTCGACTCCGCTGGCCATCCGTCCAAGGCTATTACCGCTGAATTATCCTTCACCAGTTCGCAGAACCTGCTGATTATAGAATGGATTAATTCCGCGTGGTGGCGTATATCGTTCGGGTCAATTGATGCCATAATCTGCTGGTGCAGCAGATCGGGAGAGAACCGATCTCCTTCCTTCAGACTACTCGATGCCTCTTCTATGAAGACGGACTTGTCAACCAGACTACGCAGGACCTTTGCTGCCGTCCACCTGCCAGAGTAGTGGCTTGCTATGCGGTCCCGAGCGGCTAGGATGTCAGGTGCCATCCTGGAAGGCAACCCTGCATCGACGGACTCTCCGATTCGAGACATAGAGCTGGGCAGCCGCCATAGGATATTGAGAGCAGATTCGACTAGCAGTGCTCGACCCGCTTCGGAGACGTTATCGCGGCTGAGGGCATCACCCAGTAACCCGCGATAGGGTGAGACGAGTCGGTTCAGGAACGAGTCGATGGTTCCTATAGGAGCATCCTCCAACAAAGTCAGGAGCTGTTCGCCGAAACCTGGGTCTCTGATTCTCGGGTCGCTCCTTCCGGCCTCATCCGAGCCGGCTGGTCCGGGCCTCAATCCGGCGATATCACTTCTCAGACGATCCCTCATCTCGTCAGCAGCTCGGTTGGTGAAGGTCAGCAGCACAACCTCTCCGGGAAGTAACCCTCCCCATTCCCTAAGGTCGATTCTCTCAGAAGATGGGGCGGTAATCATTCCCCCGGGAAGTCTCGCGGGTCGCTCTGGAGTAGGTAGTATCCTAGTCGCCCTTTGATCCTCTGTTAGATAGTGCTCAATCACTCTGTGCACGATAGTGCTGGTCTTTCCGGTTCCAGCTCCTGCGTCAATCACAATGTGTGAGTCAATGTTCAGTGCAAAGCGCTGAGCTGTGTTCAGGCGCATCAGAATCTCCCCTCCATCCTGACATCACAGGCATTACTGACCGGGCAGTAGGAGCAGACTCCCTCTGAAGGAGTGGGGTGGACTCTGCCTTCGGCAGCTCCACGAGCTGCTCGCAGGGCGACCGTCAGACGATGAGTGAGCCATGCTCTGAAGTGGTCACTATCCGGAGACGGTGGCTCATCGATGAAACGGAATAGGGGGGCAGTGATACTTGTACGGGTTCCTATGCTATCTTGGTCGCCTACGTGATTGGAAGATACTTCGACCATATGTTCGGTCTCATGACTGAACAGGGAGATTCCCGCCGCTACGACTAGATCTCCTGGATGAGCAATCTCCCAAGCTCTCGCGTAAAGGGCCAATTGAAGCTCCTGCAGAAGACCTTCCGAATGGCGATCTTTCGCTGTCTTGCTCTCAGAGGTCTTCAAGTCTCTGATGGCGATTAGCCTTCGGGGATTCCACCCCGAGCCTTGCAACCTGAGGGGCGCTACGGTTTCGTCGCCATCCTGATTCACCCAAGTGCCGGTTCCAGAATTCAAGGGCAGGGCATCGACGCGATCGATTAGTCCCCTAACTCGAATGGAAGGAAGTTTCTCGCCCGAGAACTCTGGTGGGACAGAGATGGTGATGCCCTCATCGTCGAAGTCAGACATGTCCCATTCGAGGCATAGCGGAGCGACATCACAGAGACCCGCCTCTGCTCGAACGATGGTTCCGATTCTGCCAGAGCTCCGGGTATCTGCAGGACTGGCGAGCCAGTCATTCCACTCTGACCTTTCGAAGCCAGTGAGTATTCTGAGTCTGTGATTTGAGACTGCATCAGTCCAATCGAGCCATGGTGCCCTCGAGTCGAGAGACTCCAGTGCTACCCTCATCATCTCGTCCTCACTGAACTCGGATGAAGATACGCTGAGAGGGGTTTCATCGTCTAATTGTCTTTCAGTGCCAATCTCCATTCCCAATGTACTGCAGATTATATCGTGATGCACCATGTGAAGTAACTCTCCGTGAGTGCGTGGATCGAGGTCCTCGGACTGACGTTCGTCCTGATTGGATCTCAGACTACTGGAGAGCCAGCCCATTCGGGGACAGCGTAGCCAATCGTGCAATCTGCTTGGAGACCATATCCTCACCGTCTGCTCGGCTCCCGAAAGGTGTCCGTGCCTTGCATCGCTGATTTGAGCCCCCGTCTCATTGGGAGTGATTGGCCTATAATCGATAGAAGGTGTTCTCTTTCCTCCATCGGTGAACCCCCCTATCACTGGCCACCTCTGGTTTGAACGAGGGGATTCCACGCCAGCTGGTGTAGTGCGGGAATAGTCAGATACTTCAGCAGAAAGAAGGTGTGATCTGGCTGACTGCGGCAGGTAGCCGTCTTTGTCACTGTGCTTTGGTTCCCTGCGCTCTCTATCCCTCTGGAGGGATGAATCAAGTGAGATGGTGACTGCGTCGGGGTTGAGGGGTGCTCTAGTTGCTGCAATCATCTGATTCATCATGGCGCCTTCCAAACACCTCTCTCTTCTCGGGTCGAGAGGTGATTCAGGAGTGAAGGTGAACAATTCGGCCTCGTTCTTCGAGTCGTTAGCCGTAGCCCATTCCCTCAAAGGCGCGGCGGGGGGAGAAGTGTCATCGAGGGATGGATCGAGCAGAATCACTTCGTTAGCTGAAGCAAGGATACTCTCTAGGTAGTGTCTGGCGTCCCTAATCGGGCCGTCAGGGCGTAGAAGTCCCTCGGTGTGCCTCTCCTCTTCGCCGAGGAAGGCCATCCTATGCACGCTGAGGTCCCATGAGGAGCTAGAGAGATTCGCCATGATGATGCAATCTGCAGTGCATCCCAGAGACTCGGCTGGGGTTAGCAGAATGGCTCTTTCAGTGAAGGATGTGGTACTATCATCGACTTCGGAGCGGCTAAGGAGATAGTCGAACTCATCCACCCAGTCTGGACCAGATTCGGGGGCATACAGTCCGAGGCTAGACTGATGAGAACGCAGGGTCCGGTGATCTCTGATGATGGCCTGTGCTACTGCCGCGGGAGTAGTGCCATCGCCGTCGCTTGGCTCCATCAGAGATTCAAAATCGGTCGAACGTAGCAGTAGGTTCAGCCAACCATCGCCATCTGCTGCTGGCTTGAAGCGCGTAAGGATCTCTCCTGTCTCGCAGCCGATCGCAATGCTCTCGTCGGAGAGAGCTATCAAATCCTCACGGTTCAACAGAGGACGCAGGGACTCGGCTAGGCAGAGTAGCCACCACTGAGTGGATTCCTTGGATATGTGATCGTACTTCGAGGTTGCTGGACGCGAGAGGGTTTGAAGCCACCTCCCGAGAGTTCCCGGTCCACCTAAGACGTGGTCATCCCTAGCCAGCCGTGTCAGAATCTCAGGGTCGGCAATTGGCCTTATACTATCATTTGAGGGGTGCTCAAAGGACGTTTCGAAGGGCTTGATTTTCGATTGTATTGCCAGAGATCTAACTGCTTTCAAGCAGAAGGCATCAGGGCCGTGAGATAGGTTAGCCAAGATGCCAATCCAATGACCGAGAGGATGCGATGCGGATGGCATCTTGGAGCTCGGCGCCTCTATTCCTATTGACTTCAGTCTCTGACTCCATTTTTGTAGATTAGAATCCAATGCCGGATCGACGATAGCTATCGTCGAATCTGGGTTCCTCCTCAAACGCTCATCAGCAAGTACAATCGCTGCTTCGAACGAGTGTTCCTCTCTCTGCAGTAAAAGTCTGGTAACCGAGTTATCGGAAGTGGAGTGGTCGGGATGGTGGGGTGGAATCCAATCAGGTAGTTGCGAACCATCTGTGATTGGGTGCTCATCTACCAGCATCAGTCCGTGATGACCCAATCTGAAGTTACCTGGATGAGTCAGTTGATGGATAGGGCGATGATGGGACAATGCCAGCAGCATATCAATCTCACACCTAGGCATACAAGGTGGGTGGTCGAGCATCACGATTCCATCCACATCGAGCAGTGTGAAGGGGGTGTCCGAATCATCCAGGCCTTCTATTACTCGCTGTGTGGCCATGTCTGGATGGGTTCCCCCCAGTCTATCCTCTAGGTCAGTGATTACTCTCCTGAAGGAGGCTATTCCAGGCCCATTCCACTTTTTGGTTGCTGATTGCTCACAGAGATAGGAGTGCAGCTCGGAGAGTGCAGCAGTCTTGCCCCTACCCCACCTCATCTCCGGTAGCGGATTGATGAGAGGGAATGCCAGTTCCGAAGCGGCTTTGCTGCATTCATCGTGCAAGATGATCTCAAAGGGTGCCTCAGTGCTCAGTATCCTTGGCACCCTCAGGTCCGCCAGTAGTGATGAGCGGAGTGAGGCTATGGTGTGGTGCAGGGTCTTGTCCACCGCATGACCGTTTTGAATCTCAGACAGCGTTTGGCGTCTGGATGTCTCAGTGGGATAAATTACGAGCAATCTGCTCTGGTGGCTCGTCTCATCCATGGGGCCAAGGGATTGGGCTGATAGGTGAATGCGTAACCAGTCAGGAATCCTACCTCGCGGAACCTCTTCACAGGTCACCTGAACATCGGATTCGTTGGCCATGAGCATCACCGAGCATACGCGATGGAGGGGAGGGGTTATTCAACCCAACTGAGGCAGTACGTATAATCGGATAATCATCGCTGTCTGCGGGTAGCAGCGGCGGCCATCATACAGGCCAGTGCTGCTAGGGCTCCGGGAGCAGGTAGAGGTGAATCTGGCTCTTTGGGGTACGACCAGTCGATTAGGAGTACCACAGAGAGGTCATTCCCATCCCAGACTGTCGGTATATCCAGTGTAGATGATCCTGTCAACCCATCGAATTCGTAGGCCTCATGAAGCACATGAAGGTAATAATCCAAGCCATTTGTTCCCTCTGGGTAGTGGATGCTATCCTCGATAAACATCAACCATGGAGAGAGAGAAATGGTTGGGCAGGTTCCTCCTCCGTCCATGCATTGGTATTCCAATCCACTGAGGTTCCATGAGACCTGTAGTGAACCTTGCTCGGACTGGGAAGTAGAGAAGGATGCTGGACCTGTGAAGTGTGATGCTTTGACAGTCGCTAGAGATGTAGCATAGTCGTCCACAAGACTGTTTGAGTTGGGCTGTGTACCCCAGTGGAGCCTCTCTCCGAAGAAGATGTTTGAGGGTGCTACGCGGGTGCTGGGGGGTTCACTTGCAGCATAAGAGCCATCGCCATATGTTGACTCCCATCGGAGCTCGGTGGAGTTGCTACCGAATGGGTCTAGAGCTTCGTACTTGTGTCTGTGATAGTGAATCAAAAAGACCTCGGTGTCTCCAATAGCCTCGTTTAGCGAGTTTTCTGTATATACGCAACTGGTGCACCATGTGGCAGTGTAGACTTCGATGACAGGAACGAAGTTTTCCTCCATTACGGTCGTTTCTGTGATGTTAGAACCGTTGCCCAGTGAAATGGCGATTGCTCCGACAGTTCCTCCATTCACGCCCAATCTTGCATCGTCCCAAAGTGAGCTGCCTTCACTGCTCGAAACCGTAGTCGTGAGTGACGACAGCAGTAGGGCAGCGACGGCAATCGAGGCAATTCGCATGGCCTTCGCTGGCCTAAGGGATATTGAATGGTTACGGGTCATTGAGCGGTTTCGAATGCTGCAATGGCACGGTCGATGTCCTCGTCGGTAATGTGCAGATGCACGACAGCTCTGATTGTCGAGTCTTCGAGATCAAGTACATCTACACCCATTGAAGCCAGATTCTGAACGAGTGCCTTAGCACCACCTTCACTACAATCGACATAAACCATGTTCGATTGTACAGCCTCGATGTCAACCGAGTAAGCATCCATTGCGTTCACAGCCTCTGCGAGTCGGCGGGCTCTGGCATGGTCATCGACTAGCCTGTCGATATTATTCTCAAGTGCGTACAACCCTGCAGCTGCAAGCATCCCTGCCTGCCTCATCCCACCACCGAACATCTTGCGCCATCTATGTGCCTCGGAGATTGTTGACGCGTCCCCTACCAAAACTGAACCCACAGGAGCACCCAGGCCCTTTGACAGGCAAATTGAGATAGTGTCGAAATCCCTTACCATTCTAGCCGGGTCGGTTCCGCTGGTAACGACTGCGTTGAACATTCTAGCGCCATCCAAGTGAGCTCTGCAGTCGTTTTTGTGTGCGACTTCACATATTGCATCCAGAGTTTCTTGATCGTAGACCGATCCTCCACCTACATTAGCGGTGTTCTCAACACATATCAGTGTGCATTCAGGATAGTGAGAGTCACTTCCTGCAACCTTTCTAATCGCTTTCTGGACGTTTTCTGGTGACATTTGTCCCATCTCTCCATCAACGAGTGAAATCGAGCATCCAGCGAGTACAGCATAGCCTCCAGCCTCGTACATGTAGATGTGGCTCTTGCGATGGGTGACGATTTCATCCCCAGGTCTGGTCTGGGTCTTGATTGCCACAGCATTCGACATAGTCCCGGAGGGGACGAACAGAGCGGCATCCTTACCTAGCATCTGAGCAACACGATTCTGAAGCTCAATGACAGTGGGGTCATCTCCCAAGACATCGTCGCCGACGGCGGCCATTGCCATGGCCTTACGCATGTCTTGAGTGGGTTGAGTGACTGTGTCACTGCGCAAGTCGACCCTGTCACTGGGGTAGTCTCGCATGGGTTCTCGCGGAGACCCTATCGCATATCAACTGCGCTGAGATTTATTCTTCCTCACGAAGGGGGGCGGTATTCTGAGCCTCAGGAGGTCTGCGCGCCTTGCGCTTGCCTCTCTTAGGAGAGGGTTTGGCATTATTCTGGAACTGCATGAAGACTACTACAATGACTAGGATGGCTACTATTGCAGCAATGGCAAACATGGGTAAACCGCTGTCGACACCTTCGCAACTGGTCATACCTCTCTCTGTCTGCGATTGCCCCTCGGGGCACTCGCTCTGACTAGTAGCACCAAACTCTGAAACAAAATGGCCGGAATCGGCCAAATTGCATGACATCATTCCGGCTAATGGCTGATACGAACCGGGTTTGCAGGAAGTCTGAGATATTGCTGCCTTGACTGGGACATAGTGACCCGGGTCAGAAGTAACACACTCGGTCTGAGCTGGGAGGCCTTGATAGGTGCCTCTGTCACAGGGAATCTGTGCTTCCATTCCCTCATTAGGGGCAATATTTCCCGGTTCAGCATCGATACATCCAACTTGGCCCGCCTCTGGTTGATAGGTCCCCCTCTCACAGACAATGGATTCGGTTGCACCAGTACCGCTCACATAGCGACCCTTTTCAGAATCAATGCACTCTGATTGTCCGGTGGAAAGCTGGTAGGTACCCGCAGAGCATGCAATCTGCTCAGAAGAGGTCGGCCCGGGGACGTAATGTCCGAAATCTGCCTCGATGCATGACGTAGCTGATGAGGAGTCTTGGTAAGTCCCTGATTCACATGCTATCTGTTCCGAAGATCCTGACTCAACGGTGTAGAAACCGGGGTCATTCTCAATGCAGGATGATTGGCCAGTAGAAGTTTGGTGGGTACCTGCCGGACATGGTTCCTGATTGGCCGAACCCTCATCGCTGACATAGTGTCCTGTATCGGCCGACGTGCATTGATCCATACCCATCACCGGGGCATAGGTGCCAGCTTCGCATTCTGTCTGGCTAGAATTGCCCGGGACCGGCGAGAAATAGCCGGGATTGGTTTCGATGCAATCGACAGCTTCTGAGTTTGGTTGGTAGGTTCCGGCAGGACATGGTATCGCATAGGAGGATCCAGACACATCTGTGTAGAAGCCGGGATTGTTTGCTATACAACTCGTCATGCCGCTTGAATCCTGATAGAAACCCGGTTGGCAGGCGACTTGTTCGGTTGCTCCGACTCCAGAGACGTAGTGACCCCTATCTGCAGTCAGGCAATGGGAGTTGCCAGCAGAAGGAGCGTATGTTCCAACTGCACATTGTGTCTGATCGGTGGCCCCGAATTCAGCAGTATAGTATCCCTCAGTAGTACTGAAGCAGTACGGCTGACCGGGGATTGGCTGGTATGTTCCTGGAGGGCATTCCTCCTGCTCTGTCTGCATACTCAGTTGAACGTAGTGCCCTGAATTAGCTGGGATGCAGGTTGCCTGTCCTGCTAGGGGTTGGTAGGTTCCCGCAGAACATGGCATAGGCTGAGTAGAGCCAGTTGCGCTGTAGTTTCCGGGCTCCACGTCTATGCAAACCTCTCCATACTGTCCGCTGTTTGGATTGTAAGTGCCCGCTGGGCAAGGTAGTTGGTAGGTCGCAGAGGAGTTGACATCAGTATAGTATCCTGAGTCCACAACTAAACAACTAGACTGGCCTGAGTTGGGCTGGTATGTACCTGCAGGACACGGAATCTGATACCCCAGATCGCTGGCAGAGTAGTGCCCAGGATCTGCAGCAATACAACCAGATGTGTTGCTAATCGAATAGTATCCCGGAGTGCAATTTGGAGTAAACGGGGAGGTGTCGAAGATGGATAGGATATCATCATCGTCCGGATCCCTCTCTCCCAACTGAGCATCTTGGTCAACTAAGCCTGTGCAGTCTTGAGATGCATCTTCATCACAAGTAGGACCTAGATTAATCACGGAGGGAGAAAAACTGTCCACCCAGGTGCCATCTCCCAATTCACCATGGGTATTATCTCCCCAGCAATATGCAGAAGCATCTGATGAAATTGCGCATGTGTGGTCAAAGCCGGTGGAAATCGTGGAGAAGGTGACCCCTTGAGGTGTAGCTACCTGTGAAGGGAGTGCCCGGTAGGTGAGTGAGCTGCCAATCCCAAGCTGTCCATCTGTGTTCAGACCCCAGCAGAAGGTTCTGTTGTCATTCAGGATAGCGCAGACGTGATTTTCTCCCACATCTATGGCAATTGCAGTAGTACCCTGAGGGAGCAAGGCCAGTTTGGCCGGGTCAGTATCGTTGGCTTGTGTGGTAGTTGTTCCGTCTCCGGATTGTCCGAAATTGTTCAGGCCCCAGCATCTAACGGTTCCATCGTCAAGAATCGCACACGTGTTATGGGAACCTGCTGAAATTGCTGCGACGGTTCTGTTCTGAGGTAGTACAGCTACGTAAGAGGGTACTGCGAAGGTGGTGCCAATTCCTCCCCATCCGAGTTTCCAATAGGTATCCCATCCCCAGCAGTATGCTGTTCCATTCAATAGGATCCCACAGGTGTGTTCAGCACCGGCAGAAACCGCAATCCACTTGGCATTGGATGGGTTTCCTGATGTCACCTTTTCGGGGTACCAAAAGGGAGTATTGCTGATGAATCCCCTTCCGAGTTGTCCCCAATTGTTGTCGCCCCAGCACCACAGTGATTGATCTGTGAGGATTGCGCATGTATGATTGCGCCCTGAAGAGACCTGAACGACGGAGTTGGAACCCAAGGCGGCCCCTGACGAATCGAACCATGTGGCTTCTGGCAAGAGTGCGGTCTGATTGGAACCATGTTGCGCCATGTTGTCACGGCCCCAGCACTTCATCCGTCCGTCGGACATTAATGCGCATGTATGTTCGCCGTAGCCTGAGACCTCCAAGGCACTCGATGAACCTCCGCCAGAGTCAAGATGCACTTTCTTTGGTTCGTTCAGAGATGTGCTCGTGGGGGTGCTTTCTGTGCCTAATTGGAGGTGGTTATTTCTTCCCCAACATCTCATAGAGTGATCTTGTGCCACTGCACAAGTGGAATCTTCCGAGGCACTGATTGTAGAGTACGAGTACGTAGATCCTCCCTGCGAGCCCGGGTAGAACAGAGTTGAGACGTTTGCATGGGTTTGCTGTGCTGTCTCTTCATTCTTCAGCTCGCTTGATTCCTTAGCGTTAATGGCAGAGGTGAGAGACATTCCAAGGAGAAGAAGGACCAGAAATATGGACAGTTGGGTTGAGCGTGTTAATCGACTCATAGACCGGACAGAACAGACGGAGTAATAACGCTATTCACGGCTCTATGAGGCTGTTGAAGAAGGTCAAACTCATTTGCATGCAGCCTCACGGGTAGACGTGGCAGGGGGAAACGACATACCGGGCCAGGTGGAGTCTTTCCTGTCCGACAACTGCCCGCCAATGGGAATCTATGAGACGTTGTACGCATTCAGGGACTCCTTCGGCAGTTTCATGGGAACCGAAGGGACTCATCCATGGTCGCAGGGATTCCCCCTGACAACACCACTCGAGAACTTTGGAGGACCTTCTCTTCCAGACAGTGTCGATGTCTCTTGGGAGGACCGTTTCTATCCCAAGGCCTGGGGGCACCCGGAGTTACGCGAGGCCATAGTGGATTTCTACAACTCGCGCTACGGCTCGACTATCGCTCCTGAGAACGTCATGGTTTTCGCAGGAGGAAGGCCGGGAATCTATACTGTGATGGCCTTCCTAAAAAAGCATGTCAAAGTTAGAATCGGCAACATCGAGTGGCCTGCTTATCTGGATATCATGACTCAGACAGATACCGAGTACGAACTCGTCTCCTTCAGCAAGGAGAATGGTTTCCACCCTCACAATTCCGAGTACTTCGACCGCACAGGAGTCAGTGAAGGTAAGGGCCTGATGCCAGTCATCTCGAATCCGCAGAATCCATCGGGACAGACTCGTTGGGGAGAGGAGCTTAGGGAGCTGATCGAGATGGCCGAACAACCCGGCAACGGCATCCTGCTCGACGAAGCATACGAGATGTTTCACTCGCCATCAGTTAGTGGCATAGAATTCGTTCAAGATCTTGACAACAGCAACGTCTTCCTATCTGGGGCCTGTACCAAGGGACTGCAGTCTCCAGGGATCCGCATCGGTTGGATTATCGCCAGCAAGACCAATATCGAAACGATGGCTAATTACTCCAGCTTCGGGATGGGCGGTGTGAGTCATCCTTCGCAGCACTATGCGGTCAAGTTGCTCGAGTCTGGGCGTGTCGAGCGGGCTCGGAAGGCGGTTGAGCAGCACTACAACTGGCAGCGGGAGCGTTACGGCATGGCATTTGAGGAGATGGGGCTGGGAGTTTACACCGGAGATGGTGGATTCTACCATTGGCTCGAGCTGCCTGAGGGATTCAATAGTGCTGAGTTGAACAGGAGGCTTTTCAAGCGCGGAGCAGCAATCCTTTGCGCCTCTGACTGCGACATGGGTCGGCCCCATTCCAAGGATCCGAGTTACCAGACGCCGTATTCTCGCTTCTTCCGATTCTCATTCGGACCATTGCTGCCCGAGACGTTCGAATCAGACATCCAATTGTTCAGCGAGGTGTTTGAGGAATACAAGCAAGATGTCGCTCACTCGGCCGGGGCATAGATGTTGTAAGCATGTAGAGGTGGAGTGTAGACGTGCAAATTGACCAATTCCGAGTCACTATCGTTTGAGACTCTGTGAATATCAGGTTCTTCAGCAGCACACACCTCTCCGGGCTGATAATGCCTGACGTTTATCGGGCGAGCTAGGCCCTCTTCATCGGTCTCGTAGATCGTCTCTGTGGACACTCCATCGACTATCAAGAAGGCGCAATCGCTACCGACGTGGTCGTGAATCGGGGTGTGCTGTCCAGGAGTCCAGCATATCGCGACGAGTTCGTAATGCTCTGACTTCTTGATTACATTCCTCTGGTAGCCGTCATCGGCATAGCCGATGCATGCCTTGAGTGATCTCAGATTCACCTCGAGATTACTGAGATGCTGATCCAGCTCTCCCAGACCGGGTCTGCGATTAATCGAGTCGAGCCAGTCCACCAGGCCTGTAAGGCCTGAGCACTCAGAGAGTAGTTTGTCGCGGACCTCCGAATCGATAGATATCTGCGTGACCACGCTCCGCGAGATGGGGTGGGCCTCATGACGGTTTAGGCTCAGAAGGCAGGACGAGAGTTTTCGTTAGGATTCGGTGCGTAGCACCGAGAAAGTAAAAAATTTGGATGTGTGGGTTGATATCAGGTGTTCTCAGTAACACCGGCGCATGGAAAAACACTCATTTTCAGGGGTTTATTTCCGGAATTCGTAGGATTCTATTATAAATCGTCCACAAAGCCGGCAATCACTCACTTAGGTGAGAAGGAAATGAATAACATGGATATGGAAACAAATATGAACGAATTGGGTGGAGCCTTCATGGTTGGATGGCTAGCAACACACGGGAGCCTTGAGGGTGCCCTTGTGCTGGCTGCTGCATGGATGGCTATTGGAGGAGCTCACATCCTCCCTGTGATCACCTGGGGCCACATAATGACTGGGGACCTAGGCGATACGGACGCATGGATGGGCAATGGAATGCGCTTGTTATTCCAGGTAGTCGGTGCCGCGCTAGCGATAATGGTCGCTACGCACGGTGGCGAAATCGGTCCCGACTATGCGGCTGAGACGATGTGGGAATTTGACATGTGGCCCGCCATGGGAACGCTAGCTGCAGGAGCTCTCCTGTGGACAGTGTATGACCGATGTGACGCATGGGTCGCCGCGATGGCTGTAATGGCTACTGCAGGCGCGGTTGCGTACGGTGGAGCTGGCGACATGGGCGCTGCTCTGTTGAACTCGGGCGACGCTGATATGGCTGCCTCCCTTGTTAACTGGGTAATGGATGGCGCAATAGCCGGTATCGGCGCATTGCTTGCCACCAAGGTCCCAGACATGCTCTGATCAATTTAGGAAACTAAGCTGACAGAATTACGTAAGGCGGACTGGGGGGCAAACGCCTCCCAGTCCAGCCGTTTTACCCACCGCATAGAGCAGTCGCTCACGGTGGGTTTTCTTCATTTATTCACTTGACGAGTGGTAAATCGCCTGTCAGTGCATCGATTTCGGGACGTGGTCCGGGACCTATGCCAAGAACCGTCACAGTCCCTGCGGGGATTTCCGTGTGGCCTGCATCAGTCACCATATGACAAACCAAGCCACACAGTCTTGCGTCTCCATACAGACGCTTAAGCGAATCAAGATTAGGTGCTGCACACACAATCTTCCTAGCGCCGCCCTTGCTGTATCTTCTCAGAATCCTCGGGTCTTCGCGCTTGGCCTTGAGGACGCATTCTGCCACGGCATGGCCGCACTGTGCAGCCAGCTTCCCTCGGGACAGATCCAAATCGGCTCTGGTCACCAAGACCATTGTCAACTCAGGGGATGCTCGAGACAGGTTCGCTCACCGCCATTGGAGAGGATGCATTGAGGTGCTTGGTCATGACCTCACTCAGAGGATTAGCCAACCAAGCGGCGAACGCCACATTGCCTGCTGCGTGAAGCAGGTCGAATGGGAGTCCGGCTACCAGATATGGCAGCAGGAGTTCGCTTCCCATCGAATGTAATGCACTAACAGATACTACCCAGTCGAAGGCGAATGCCGAAGCAGCAGCTACCATCGCCAGTCGCATGACCGACAGTCTACCATCAATTAACAGGTGATTGGATAGTAAGGCTCCGACCACACCCACCGCAGACCAACCTACAGCTTGGTAGAGCGACCACAGACCGTGTCCGAGAAACAAGTTGGAGCACAGAGTGACTGCAGTAGCCAAGGCGATGGCTCTTGGAGCACCGTAGTGAGCACCGGCGAGCAGGACAATCACCGTGACTGGTTGTATATTGGGAATAGGGTCGAGAAGAACTCTTCCCGAGACCGCGAAAATACCCAACATCACCAGCAGAATCCAATCGCTACCGGAGGAGAGTTTGCGCTCAGTTCTCCATAGGGCCCAACCAATCAAGGACAGCATTGCAGCGTTGATGAGCAGCATACCATGAGGTCCGATTGTGACAGCGTGTGCATTGAACATGTGCGCCCCCTTACTAGTCAGATTCAACTTGCTCTTGATGGTTGTCCTGTTAGCATCCTCACCAAGTCTCGATAGACCAAGTGATTACGCTGTCTTCATCCAATTCTAGTTCGCTAATTCCGACCATTGCCAACTGGCTATTATGGAACAATCCCCAATAGGCCCCAGAGATATCTGAACAGGCTGCGACATCGCAGGGATTGATTCCAGCAATCGAATTAATCTGTAACCCGAAGGTGTATTGCGTAGAGTTGTAAGAGAATTCGCCTCCCGAAGTCGAGACGGCCTCGTCCAACAGAGTTAGTCCATTTTCGAAACCGGAGAAGCCGCCGACACAGGCTCCGGTGTGGTTCCAATCAGAGTCGGTCATGAACTCCGTCCCATCGCTGTCGATGTGATGTCTCGCCCCTTGGTAACCATCTGGAGCGTGCCCCTCGGGGAAGTGGAAGCAGACGACTTGTTTGTCTTCCCAAATATCGGGGAGCCCATGGTGAGGGTTGCTCTCATCGTCAACCAGTTCAGATGTCATTCGGGCCAACTCAGTACTCATAGTTGGAAACGTGATTAGCAGGAATATGACCCAAGTCAGAGACAGTGCCTTGAGTCTGTTCTCCTCTTTCGAAGAACTTGCCACTGCAGCCGAGATCAGTACAAAGAGTGCAATCAGGGCGACGATGTCTGACACGGATTCGGACGGTCTGACATCCGGTTATTCAATCTTCTTTGGATGATAGTTCGGTGATCTTGGAGCGTAGTGCACCGCTAACTGCCTTTCCATCGGCAGAGCCTCCAAGTTTGCCCATCACGGCCCCCATCAGAGGGCCCATTGCTCCCATGCCTCTATCACGAACCATATCTGCGTTCTCGGCCAACACTTCCTCTACTGCGGCCTCGACAGCCCCGGTATCGGCAGGAGTGAATCCGTTTTCCTCGGCCTTGGCTGAGAACCAATCCAATCTCTGGTCAAAACCTGAATCAATGGCAGGCCCTTCTAGCCAGAGTATTCGTGCCATTGGGGCCACTCCCTCTCTAGTCACCACTCCCATCTCCCGAGAGTGGATTGCTAGAGTCAGAACCGGCCATGGAACCTCGGTCTCATCCCTACTACTGCCTTCTGCTACCTCGGAGCGGAGATTGTCAAGGATAGCTGAGGCCCAGGCCTTTGCAGGCAGAGGTGGACAACCACATGGGCCGCCCTCCACACCCATCATCAGAACATCATCCATCTCTGAGCCCAGAATGGCCTCGATCTGGTTATCAGAGACACCCAACCCCTGCAGGCGCTCCTTCCTCTGCTCTGAGGTAAGAGGGAGATTCTCATTGATGCAGGTCCAGTGCTGCTCGGTAATCTGCACTACAGGGATATCGGTCTCAGGATACATCCTAGCCCCTCCAGGTAGAGGCCTCATCGCGGTGGTCGTGCCATCTTCGGGCTGCCCTCTTCTGATGACGACGTTGCGGACTTCTTGAGGGATACGGTGGTAGGCGAGTCGCGCGCGTAGGACTACTGATTCGAGAGCTAGTTCTGCCTGCCACTCAGGAGCCACGCAAAGGGCGAAGGCATCCACTTCGGAAAGAGACAGGGCGTCCCTCACGGCTTCGACTTCGGACAATGAGATGCCATACGCCGGCAACTCGTCTGAGTGGAAGATTCCAGCTACTCCAGCCACCTTAGCTGCGCTGGCGAGTTCTCTCCCAAGACGCGGGGGCTGTGCATCCTCGTTGTCGGTCTGTTTCGAGCCCAGTTTTCCGGCAAATCCTGACAGAGGAACTGCGAGGGTCTTTGAGCCCGATGCGAGAGCATTTCGAATCATCTCCGATTCGCAGTTCTCGAACAACCCGCTTAGGTCGTGATTATTCAAGGGGAGTCTTGCAGCAGCGGCAGCAGCGACTCTGTTCTCCACCGGCACCTCGTCTTCTGCTCTGTTTGTCGGCAGTGGCGGGAGGTCCGCCTCACTTCGTAACTCGCATGACAGTCGATACATATGCAACTGTCTTGCCATCTCAAGCCTGATGATTCGCGGAATCCAATCTAGGTCCTGACAACCCTTGATCTCGACCCTGTCACCACATGCTAAACTGACATTGAGGTCTTGGCGGATCGAGCCCAAGCCCCTTCTGACTCTTCGTGTGTCCCTGAGGAGTGTGCCTAGAGCCAGAGCAGTCTCACGCGCGTGCTCGGGCGACTTGACATCGGGTGCAGTTGCTATCTCCACCAGTGGCATGCCGAGCCTGTCCAGAGTATAGTATACCACTTCACCCGACGGTGTTGGCCTAGTGTCGAGTTTTCTAGCCGAGTCTTCCTCGAGGCAGATTAAATCGACGGCGACCTCGCCCTCCGCGGTTTGAACGGCGCCATCAGTAGCGACCAGAGTCGTCCTCTGGAAGCCACTGGTGTTGGAGCCGTCAACGACTGTCTTCCTCATCGCCTGCAGTGCTGATACTGGTTTAGCACCCATCATTCCAGCCATGGTCAGAACAATATCGATGGCTTCGTCGTCATGCTTCAGTGGTGGGGCCTCGTCTAGCTCAATCAATCCGGCGTTGGGAGGTTGGATGTATACGAAAGAACGGTTCCTCCTCTGCTCGAATCGGGCCGCGACATCTATCTTACCGGATTCTCCCTCAGAAGCCCTCAGTCGGCGGCTCGAGCGCGACCAAGCCTCGGGCATCTCATCGATACTGTAGTCGAACAGCTGACTGGCCATCCTCGAATGTAATTTCCCGGTATCCAGATGTTGATGAATCTCCAAGCCACACATGAAACCCAAGGAGACGGGGTCGAGCTCGCCCGGCTCTCTGATGTCACCAAGTGGCTGCATGTTGGATGCGAGGAGGGGCTGTTCAATAGACTCAGCGGGCGAACGAATAGAAATCGTTGCGAGGGCTGAACAGCTCACCGCTCATGAGCATGCGTTGCAGGACGTCGTCCACGGTGGTTTCGGTAATCTTCCTAGACGAGGCCGAATTGTAGATGTCCGTGATGTTCGCTGTGCCATCACCGCTATGGCAAATCTCCCTGATTATGTTTCGAATTGTGGTGTTGTTTGAACGAGCTGTGGCGGAGACGCCAGAGTACAACTCGGAGTCGTCCTCGATGCCAGATTCATCCCTCCAGTGCCTGAATACTGCGAGTGCGACCCCTGCATCCTCACCTGTTGCGGTGTCTTTCAGATGCATCCTAGCATGAGCCTCGGTGAGGCGAATCAGGGCCTCAAGCGCGCGGGCGGTAATCGGAATCACCTCGGATTCGCCGCCCATCTGATCTTCTCGTCCGTAGTTTTGGCGCTCGTCGGTGTAGTACTCCAGTATCTTGGCTCTTGCATCTGAATTGAGGTCGGGGTGATGATTGCGCTTGGCGTAAGCGATGTACTTGCGCAAGAATTCGAGAGAGAGATGTTCAGTATTGTCCACGGTGAATGCGTAAATCTCGTCCTTTACCTCCTCCGATGGGTCCAAACTGATGGCTTCCTCTATCATGGTCTCACTGACTCCTTTTGTCCTGTTATCAAGGATGTATCTGGCAATCCTCTCATCGTCCTCGACCCTGACCTCGTCCCTCATCATCCAGATGATGTCGAATCTTGAAGCCAATGGAGGAGGTAGGCCCGTCTCGTTGTATGAGCGCATGACGCTCTGGTTCGGGCCTCGCTTGGAGAATCTGCCATCTTTGGGGTTGGCTGCGGCTAGGATGGCGCAGCGTGAGGGTAAGGTTGCTGTAATTCCTCCCTTCGCAACATGGATCTGCTGCTGCTCCATAGCAGGATGCATTACCTTACGATCTTCCTCACTGATTTTATCGAATTCGTCAATCGCTGCCAATCCTCTATCCGACAATGGCAGAACACCTGCCTCCAACGCGAACCTGCCGTCTCCGAAGGCGTCCCTGACAGCGGCGGCTGTTAGGCCGGCCCCAGAGACTCCACCTCCGGATGCAAGCTTGCCTCGGGGGGATATCTTGGACATGTAGTTGAGGACTTGTGACTTCGCAACCCCGGGGTCTCCCATGAGCAAGATGTGGATGTCGCCACGGGTCCTAGTCCTGTCTTGGTTGATTCGAGATACTCCTCCAAACAGTTGCAAAGCTAGCGACCGCTTGACATAGTGCATGACACCAGTAGCGAAGACTGAGGGAGCGATTGAGTTCTGCATCAGTCCAATCAAATCATCTCTTCTTGAGATTTCAAGAATCTTCTCTCTGTCCTCTTCGTTGATTTTAATCTCATTGAACGGTGTGCTCTCGTGCTCGGAACTGATGAGATGGTAAATTACATCGAACATTGGGGTCTTACGGTTCCTCCTTACCTCGCTACGAACCACAGGCATCACATTGCCGACGATTCTCTCCCCTGGCAAGTGGCGGTTGACTTGGTCCCCCTCGACTAGCACCGAACCGCGAGTGGGCTGAGCGCCGCTCGGTACGCTCTCAGGTAACTCTTGGATCTCTATCCATTGGTTGTTAACCATCCTAGACACGTTGACTACGAGATTGAATCGAGTAGGGTTGTCCTTTGAGTTCCGGCTTCCCCCGCACCCCGAGTCGGTCGGGCATCGCAGTGGCTCTACCAATTCCCTCTCATTCTTCTGACTCACCTCGATTGTGTTCCCACAAGCCTCACAGGTGAATACAGCGATGTGTAGCCTCGGTTTGAGATCAGAGATTTTGGTGATGATGACCTCGACAGAGCGCAAGCGCTCGATATCTGCGGTTCCGATGTCGCGAAGATTCCTCCTACTGTCTCTGGGCAGTTCACCTACTCGTAACATCGCATCTATGTCCTCGCCCCTCTCTCTGCAAATCTCGACTAGGGTCTGTGAACCTCGTTCGAGAATCTGGCGAGGGTGTTGGAGTACATCCTCAGCGAACTCTGGGTCGAAGGCCTGAAGCTCGTGGAAGGGTATCTGTAGATAGGGCGGGGACTGTTCTGAGAGGATTAGTAGTATGTCATCCTCCTTTGCCTCAGTGAGGAAAGTTCTCCATCTCGCAGAAGAGTCATGTGCAGCCATTGTCACAATTTACACCACCGGGCGTGCGCCCTCCGTTTCAAGGTCTATGAACAGTTTGGCGACTAAATCCAACCCCTATGCTTCCACTGCGCCAACACGGCTGCTTCCAGTGGCCGAATGAAGTACTGAACACTTCCACTGCAGTATCCTGTAAGTTTCGCCGAACGCAGTAGAAATCACCCTTGGGATTTATTCAAGCACCGTTGCACAATCGCCCACTCATGGAACACACACGTTCAGGAAGTGATATCCTCGTGCGACTTGACCCGGGAGAGGAAATTCATGCAGCACTAAAGGAACTGTCAGATGATCTTGGATTTGATGCGGGTGCTATCACAAGCGGCATTGGTCGAACTCGTGAAAATCAATATGGATACATGAATGAGGAAGGTGTTTACAAAAGACGATCTTTGGACTCGCCATCTGAATTGGTGAGTCTCTCAGGCAATATTGCTCGCACACAGGAGGGAGCGCCGTTCACCCATATCCACTGCTGCTGGTCTGATGATGACAACAATGTCCATGCTGGTCATATGTTTCAAGCGACCGTTCATGTTGTGGCTGAAATTCACATCAGGGTCATGGATCATGCCACCATGACGCGTTGTCCTCTTGCTGAATTTGAGTTATTGGGTCTGGAATTTGACTAGACAATCAGTGAGAACCTAGGAAGTACTCGCCGATTTCAGGGTCCGTCAGGATATGCTGAGCATCTCCCGTATGGACAATCTTGCCGTTGGCCATGATGTATCCTCGATCCGAACGAGATAGCGAGAGGCGAGCATTCTGCTCGACGATGAGAACTGTGATTCCCTGCTCGCGAAGCGAGTCTATGCGCTCGATGATCTGCTGCTGATAGAGTGGTGAGAGGGCAGCTGTAGGCTCGTCCAACAGCAGGAATGTCGGATTAGAAATTAGAGCCCTAGAAATCGCCAGCATCTGTCGCTCTCCTCCGGACAGAGAGGCCGCTACATCGTGAACTCTGTCACGCAGGTCGGGGAACATCTCCAGAGATCTTTCGATTCTATCATTCAGAGTCGAGTTATCGAGGGAGTTTCCCCCCATCTGCAGGTTCTCCATGACTGATAGAGAAGGGAACACATTGTCTACCTGGGGGACATAGGCTATGCCATGGTTCACCAACTGATCTGTCCTCCATCCAGAGACCTCAGAACCACGGTACTTGACTCCTCCAGAGTAGTATGTCGCGATACCGAAGATGGCCTTGATGAGAGTGGATTTTCCACACCCATTGGGGCCGATGATAGTGACGAATTCACCCTCATCGACATGTATGTCGATGCCATGCAGAATCTGGACTGAGCCATACCCTGCTTGGAGGTCTGTAATCTCCAATACTCTACTCATTCCAACTCCTCCTGTGGTTCTCCAGAGGCTCCAAGATAGGCTTCGATAACTTCCCTATTGCCTCTGACCTCATCAGGAGTTCCTTGCATCAGGATTTCACCCTCGTTCATTACGATAATGCGGTCGACTCCCTGCCTTAGGATGAAATCCATGTTGTGCTCGATGATAAGAATGGAAATTCCGGTCTCATTCACTATGTTCCTGAGATTGTTGAAAATTTTCATGGCCAGTGGACCGGCTACTCCTGCTACTGGTTCATCCAGTAGCAGTAGCTTCGGGTCTCCCATCATCGAGCGGCCTATGTCGACCAACTTGCTTTGGCCGCCGGATAGCTCACTGGTCAGATTGAGGGCCATGTGCGGCACCTCTAATTGGTCTAGTACAGAGTAGGCCTTCTCTAACCTCTTTGTCTCATCCGGATTAGATTTTGAAGTCAATAATGCTCTTAATTGGTCTGCAATGTTAGATCCGAACTGTCCTCTGGGCGGCACCAGAAGATTTTCGATTACCGTCATCTGACGCCATAGCCTTGTGTGCTGGAAGGTCCTTGTCATACCGAGATTTTGTATCTGATCGGGGCGCAGGTAGGAGACATCCTTGCCGAACATCTCGATAGATCCTGTAGTCTGCTCCAGAAGGCCACTGATGCAGTTGAAGGTGGTCGACTTGCCGCAACCGTTCGGACCGATTAGTCCGACGAACTCGCCCTCTCCTATCTCAAAGGAAACATCGTTGACGGCCACGAGGCCGCCGAACTCCTTCCTCAGGCCGTCGACCTTCAACACCGAGCTCATTCCGACTTACCTCCTGAATCAGTGGGTCTCGTGGGTCTGCTCGGCACCTCTGGCAGCAAACCCTTCGGGTTGTACTTGAGCGAGAACAACATCAAGGAGCCGATTAGCATCAACTTGACGTAGGCCATGTTTGCACCCGCGATTGAGACCTCTCCCGCTATATTTGTTACCGCATCGATGGATTTGTCTTGCAACATCAGTGCTGTGAAGGCAAATACTGCTACGCCGCATAAACCGGTCTCAGCAACTCCCCTGGATCTAATTGCGATACCGATTGCGGTCAGAATCACGAATACCTTAGTAACAGCCCATTGATCTGTAACGAGCCATTCGAACAGACTGTCAATTCTGTCTGCTGTGGAATACAGTGGCAGGTCGGGCGAGCTGGCTGCCACTAGGACGTTGAATACGAATTCCATCAGTACGATAATTGATGCTCCGATTATCATACCTCGATTGTTTGCCGCCCCCCCAATAACAAATGCCGCCCACACTAGGAAGGTCGATTTTGCTGGAGCCATGAATGTGGGCTCGAAGCCTGTCAACTTCCAAGCCCAGAATGCCCCTGCCAAGGCGGCTATTGCGGCCCCTAGAGCAAGGCTGGATGCCTTGTGAGTGAGGACATTGTGACCATGGTGCTGTGCTACGTCCTCGTCCTCTCTGATTGCCTTCAGTATCCTACCCCATGGAGAGGCCATAAGTGACTCAAGGAGGCGCCATACTACGAACACACAAACCATCCCAAGCACTGCGAGCAGTAGGAAGTAGGGAGCAGGGTCACCGAGATTGAGTAAGTCACTAACCGATGTGGCAGGAGAAGACAGTAGTGCATCATCCCTGCAGTCATTGGCGCTCAGGTATGGGGTTCCATCACCGATATCGACATCGGATCCGCAGAACCACCACTTCTTCAGAGGCAGGGTGAAGTTCCCTATGCCAATTGCAGATGCTATCGGGCCAGAACGTAGCAGAGGTTCTCCAGCCAGAAGAACTCTGACTATCTCACCCAAAGAGATTGTGACGATTGCGAAGTAATCCATACGCAGTCTCGCAGTCGGATATGCCAGAGCCCATCCAAATGCAGCAGATAGTAGAACTGCAGCTATTACCGCAGGAAGAACATCCCAACCGTAGCCATGCATCTCTTGTGGAGCAGTCAGGACGCCGACTGTGATTGCTCCAACACCGACAAAGAAGATGACCCCGAAGTTCACCATCCCAGTGACGCCGGTATGGAGGTTGAGGGAGAATGCCATCAGAATGAATATTGACAGAGTCAGCATAACATTCGACACTTGGAAAGCCTTGCTCCAAGACATCGACTCCACATCTTCGCTGATTGGAAGCCACCAGATGAACAGCAGCAGGATGAACAGCAATATGCCGAAGGTAATCCATGAACCGGTCACTCCCTCACGACCGTACAATCGCAGGCTCGTATTCCTGACAAGAGATGAATCAGAAGCAGAGTCGAATAATCCCTCGTAGGATTCAGATATCTTCGAGGATAATCGATTGGCCGATTCAATCAATTTCTTCTTGTATTCGTCTACAAATGACTTGTGCTTTCTATCCAACTCCGACCATGAGTTCCTGAGCTCAGTGAGGTCAGGCATCCCGATTCGGCCCAGTGGGTTGGAGAAACTCAAGATGTCCTCAGACGAGGTCGTGTCTAAGTTGGACAGTAGTTTGCGACCCTCGTTGGCAGCATAGACCCAGAGCAATATCGGAATCAGAGGCCATACTAATTCCCCGATGTCGACGATGAGATTCGCTACCTGGAGCTCAGTCTGCATCAGCTCAAACCATGTCTCATCCAGTTGAGTAGCAGTTTCAGAGAAGTAAGGAGAGTCTTCGACCAGTAGGGTTCCATCATCCCTTCCTGTAAGGAGAGCCAGATTGGTCTCGACAATAGTATTGTCAAGACAATCATCAGCACAGGCTCCATCTGCAAACGAGTTCTTTCCGACGAATCTACCAATTCTGTGCATCACATACGAGCCTATGGCGATAGCCGAGAAGGTAACAGTCCGATCCGAGCGGTTCCGCTTCAGATGGTGGAGTCCCAATATTCCTGTAGGTAGAATGGCTAGGATTCCCGCAGTCTTCCTCGATTGATCGGTTTCGGATTTCCTATTCCGGAGCCTCTCGATTTTCCATTTCTCCCATGCATCACCGATTCCCTCGGGCAATATCATCAGAATCGCTACGAGGAATATGTAGGGCATAACTGCGTCTAGAGCGGTGTAGTTCGATCTGCCTAATGGAAGGCCTATGCCAATCAGAATTGGAGACGATAGAGCTCTAACGAACCCAACAATCAGCGAGCCGAATATAGCCCCGGGTATCGAACCTATCGTACCTAAGACGATGACAGCGAAGGAGGGTAGGAGGAGTCCGAATGCGGTCTCTGGATTGTAACGCAGGGTGATGGCGAAGACCGCTCCCCCCATCCCTGATATCCCTGCTGAGAGGAAGGCGCTGGTCAGCTGCACCCTCTCCACGTTGATGCCACTGCTGGCAGCCAGATCCGGGTTGTCTGCGACTGCTCGCATCCTTCTGCCTAAACGGGTCTTAGTGAGGAGCAGGTAGAGCAGTGTCACCGAGATGAAAACGACAACCGGAACGACTCCCTTGTAGTAGGGGTAGTTCGTAGCAGCCTCTACGCACTGGGTGGTCACATCATAGATCTCAATCGCTGGCTTGGAGCCTTCTGTGACAATCCTCGATAGAATTGGCTCTCCTGTTGTCTCATCTATGCCGGTTTGCTCGCAGGTGAACTGGGTGTAGGTCTGGCCCTCTACGAGGGAGCGGTCGCCCAGATTAAGTCTCATCTTTGTAGTGGGAATCTCCCAGCGTAGGGTCGGCATCCTCCAATCTGCATCAGGCTCGAACATATTCCTTGCAGCCGTGAATCTCAAGTAGATGATTGCACGAAGAATCAGGGCCACTCCTAGAGATGCTATCATCATGACTTGGGGCGTTGCATCCCTCAACCTGAAGCCCCGGTACACTAAGCGGTCGATCATCACGCCAACGATTCCTGTGCAGAGGAAAGCGATTAGCAGAGTCCACAGAAGTAGGTACCAGGCAATCACTCCATCTCTGGGAGCTTCGTATATTGGGTAGTAGTATTCGCTCCAAGCCATTACCATGGCAAGGAACATCCCAATCATGAAGAATTCAGACTGGGCGAAGTTTCCATACCTCTGGACCTTGTATGTCAGAGTTAGACCGATTGCAATGGCGAGATAGGTTGAGGACCAAGTGAGTGTATTGGTCGCGATTGAGACCAAGTCGAGGGTGACAGTAGCAGTGTCGTTGAGCCCTTGGAACAGAAGATCGAGGGACAAGAAGACTATGATTAGAAGGAAAAGGGGTGAAAGCAGGATGGCGTAATTGCGAGCGGGGCTGGGCTTGATGTCATCAAATAGGATCTTGATGAAAGCGAAGCCCGCTGAGATTGCCCCTACCAACTGCAGGAGCCAAACCAAGTCGTTGGGTAGGCCTCCTCCGACTATCTTGTCAATCTGATTTAGGATACCTTGACCGTATAGCAGTCCCAGAATGGCAGCATCGATTAGAAGCAGGGTAGCGATGATTGCCCTTCTGGTGCCCCTAGGGAGGGCCGAGAAATCGTCAATCGCCTTTCGAAACATAGCCTACGCGGTAGACCTTCTACTAATCGGCGATTAATGTTGGGGCAGTGAGGCGGGCCCTTAGGCCCGCCTCACTGCTTTACGTCAGTAACTGTCTCTATCTATTCAGGAGAGACCGTTAGCTGGATCCCAGTGCTGGTTGCAGTCGTACGAAACGCTCGATGCATCAGCAGTGAACGTTCCTACGCAGTAACCTGCTCCAGGCACATCGCCGTTCTCAAGGAACGTGATGTCACCGGAAGCACCGGACCATCCGGATCCTGTGCCTGCGATGGCCATGGACATTGTGATTCCCGGGTTAGCCATCATAGTGAAGGCAGCGAAGGCCATTATCGTCACAGCATCGAATGACTCAGCTGTGAAGATACCGCCTGCGCAGTCAGGACTCATTGAGCACAGGTACAGGAATGCCATGCCGACCTCAGAAGAACCTGCAGCAGCTGGCTTGGTGGCGATTATGCCATCAAGCAGCGACTGGTCCGTCATGTCAGCGGCGATTCCTGTCTCGGCTATTCCATCGGTACCGATGATTGATCCAGAGAAGCCTTGAGCAGACAGTTCCTCAATGATAGCAGCGCCATCAGCAGCGTAGGACACCATTACGACGGTGTCGCAGCTGTTGTCGGCGACGGCTTGGACCACTGACGAGAAGTCTGTGGTCGCAGTCTCGTCGTAACCGACCTTAGCGCACAGGAATTCCTCTCCTCCCCAAGCTTCCGAGAAGGAGTCTGCAAGACCAGATCCGTATGCGTTCACCATGTGAATCAGGGCGACTTGAGTGCCACCATGCGCACCGACGACAGCGTTCACAGCCTGTCCCTGCAGTGCATCACTTGGCACTACTCGGAAGAAGTGTGGGTGTGTAGCTTGGTCAGACAGTGCAGGTGATGTGCTCGCGTACGAGATCATCGGGATTCCTGCTGCGGACAATACCGCGTTGGCACCTATAGTGGCACCAGAGCAGGCTGCTCCGACAACACCGACAACTCCAGCGTCAATCAGAGACTGAGCACCGGCACCAGCGACTGTACCGTCGCAGCCAGAGTCAGCCATGACTAGCTCGAACTGTACGCCTTGGTTGTAGGCGATGGTGTTGGCTAGGCCGAGTCCGATGTAAGCGGATGCTGTGAAACCAGGTGCGTAGACCGCGATTGGTCCAGTAATTGGGTTCAGGTATCCGATCTTGACAGTAGCTCCAGCCCACGGGACGGCAGCTAGACCATCAGTAGCGGTCCACATCATGTCGCAGTTGAAGTAGTCACCATATGTTGGTACGTGGTGGAAGGTGCAGACATCGTATCCTGCTCCTCCAACATCTCCGTTGTCTAGGAAGGTGTGCGAACCGCTTGCACCCTCGTAGTCGTCTCCAACCATATTGAGGTGCATTGACATGTCGTTCCCGCCATCCATGTTGGCAGCGTGTCCGATCATCATTACAGCGTCGTATGCCTCGGACTGGAAGATACCAGTCGAGCAGACATCATCTGCAGCACAGCGGTCACCGAAGTCACCAGCGCCGGAAGCGGCTCTAGGCTTGGTAACCTGCAGGCCATTAGCGGCAGCAGGCTCAGTGTAATCGTTGAGAGCAGCCTCACCAGCGATTCCGTCAGCGCCGAAGGTCGGCACGGACAGACCCATGTAGGCCATTGTCTCGACAATCATAGCACCGTCTG
>JBJLJN010000015.1:0-26064 GCA_045559735.1 Candidatus Thalassarchaeum sp.
CACCACACTGTCTGCCGGAAACGAGTTTGGAGGCGCGACCCTTGCCGGCTGCAACACCATAGATAGTCCTGGGGACGCTAAGCTGCCTGTAACTGTAGCCAGCCTCGACAAGGATCTAGGGTTGGCCATATACAGCAGCCGAGGATACACATCAGACATGCGAGTCAAGCCAGATGTTGCTACTATAGGATCCAGCATTATGGCACCGGATGCTGCTACTAAGGATGGCTACACGAGCAAGTCTGGGACGAGCATGGCCACTCCTCTGATGGCTGGAATTGCAGCCCTGATGGTACAGGCTAATCCGGACATCACCCCTACAGAGTTCAAGGACATCATCGCAGCACACTCAATTGAGCGCGAAATCGCTCTTCTGGACGACCCCGGCTTCAATGATTGCAGCCTGCTAGAGACTCGGCCCGACAATGAGTTCGGTTACGGCCAAGCAGATCCTGTGGCCTTTGTAGAGGCTGCAGGAAGCATCGACCGCTCGCTCAATGTCTCGATGGACTTGGTGACGCTACAGGAGATTGGCAATGAGAGCTACATCGCCGGAACCTCATCAGGCGGAGCACCCGGCATGGGCGTAGTCGAGGTCAAGGTAGGGGGAGGAGATTGGAAGGGCGCGGCTGATTTGTCGAAGAATGGTGACTGGGCGACCTGGAGAGTCAAACTCGACCCTCATACAGGAGCTGGAAATTCAACAGTCTATGCCCGACTGGTTATCTCGGAGGACAGCATCTCTCCAATTGATGCCCGAAGAGTTGTACTCATTGACGGCCAGTCTGAATCAGGAGTTGCTGAAGGGCTTACGTCTATTGGCTCATGGATCTTCTTTGTTCCCTTCGCATTGGTGATGGCCCTGCTTGGCTTCATCATGACAACAGAGCGATGGGACAGGAAGTTCCAGACCGCCATGCGAGAATCATATTCAAATTCTATTGATTCCGCCCCAACCAAGTTACCCGACAACTCATTATTACGTACGGGTTGGTGGTTTACGTACGTATTTTCTCCGGGAGATCGATTCTTTCGCGCATTTGGTTCATTCATACGTGGCCTCCGTAATGGCGAGGCATTGACCGAGAACAAGGCGTCTCGAACCATCTCCCTGTGCATCCTCTATGTCGCCCAGGGCCTGCCCTCCGGCTTCGCAAACGTGGCATTCGTCGCCTTCCTAGTAACCAATGGAATCGCAGTAGAGCAGATTGCCTTGCTATTCGCTACCGTCTATCTGCCTTGGACATTCAAGTTCATCTGGGGCCCGGTCATCGACATGGTGACTTTCCCTAAATACGGAATTAGACGACCTTGGGTTCTGTTTGCTGAGACTGGCATGATTGTCTCTCTTGCTACCTTGCTGATAGTCCCAGATCTCGTCGCTTCAATCGAACTGGTGACCATACTTCTGTTCATCCATAATCTGTTCTCATCACTACAGGATGTCAGCGTAGATGCACTGGCTGTTGATATCCTCGAGCCGGATGAAGTAGCCACTGTGAACGGACTAATGTTCGCCTCCAAGAGAGGTGGAATCATCTTCGGAGGAGCCGTCCTTGGAATGCTAGTTGTCCCTTACGGAATTAAATCAGCAATCATGGTCCAACTGCCTCTATTGGTACTGATTATGATGGTACCTCTCTTCCTACGTGAGAGGCCGAGTAACAGCCTGTTCCCATGGAGCAAGAAGTCTGAGCAAGTTGATGATGACTCTCATACAGATGTAGAGGAGACTATCGAGGCCGAAGCAGTTCTACCTTGGGAAGCAGATCATCCAGAGGAGTTCACACAAGCACGATGGGTTGCTACCAACCTGCATGGGAACAGAATTTCTCCCGCGGCTCTAGTCCTATGGCTCAGTATCGCCTCACTTCTTCTATGGGGTCTATTCGCCATCATTCACCAGCTGACGAGCACGTATACAGGAGATTGGGGCTTGACATTCGGAGACATAGCCGCTCCGTTGAAGTCCATTGGGAAGTGGGGTCTGCTGGCCTCAGCCTTGTTAATCCTGGCTGAATGGCTTGGAGCATCAATCCCTGAAATCAGCAATCCTGCTCCGGCCTCCAATCTCGCATCCACAACTGCTTACAACATTGTGAAGGGATTCTCCACTCGCTCTTCATTCGTCCTGATATTCCTCTGTCTGCTCTCGGAGTTGTACTTGTTCACCGACCCGATTGTGGTGGATATTTTCATCAACGAGGCCGGATGGTCCCAGACCAAATACAACGCAATCGTAGGTGGCGTAGTCATCGCTTTCATGATGTTCGGACAGATTGTCGGAGGAATGCTAGGAGATAGGTTTGGAGTTAGGGAAGTCTCGATGATTGGTTTCTCACTGCTTGCACTGTCAAACGCAACTCTTGCCCTGATGAGCGACTACTGGACCAACACGAATCTGATGGTTGCCTATCTCTGCGTTCGAGCCATCATCAACGGAGTAGCTTGGATCTGTGTCATCGCAGTAGCGATGAGGCTAACATTCTCCAAGGCTGGAGGCTCTCAGTTCACAGCCTACATGTCTATGTTCAACCTTTCAGCTGTGATGGCTTACCTGTTTACAGGAACAATGACTCAGAGATTCGACTACATCACCTGTCTGTACATCGGTGCTGCTCTGACTCTCTTCACCGTGATTCTTCTTTGGTTCATCGACCCAGACGAGGTCGACAGAGTTCTAGAGGGGCGCTTCGGAGACGAAGAGGAAGAGTTCGATGGTGACTTGGGTGAGACGCCGTGGTGGAGCGACGACGACGAGGAGGAGGAGCCAGTTGTCTCAGGTGCGTGAGCATCTCAAGTCCGCAGACACGGACTTCCTATTCTTCTCTCAGACAATCTGCCCATATTGCACAAGGGCTGAGAGAACTCTAGATGCACACGGCTTCACTTACACAGAAGTAAACCTCGACCACCATGATGGGTTGAGGGAACAGGTAGTTGCCGCGACCAAGCATCGTACAGTACCAGTGGTCTTTGATTTGAGAGGAGATGAGCCAGTGTTCGTTGGCGGCTCTGATAACCTAATGGAATATCTCTAGAGTGTCCAAGAACTAGTAATCCCGCCGGCTATCCTGATTCTGAGATATGTATCTCCTGTAAAAGTCGCCGTGAGGGTGTATTCCTCGGACGGGTAGGGGATGGTTCCGAGAGTCCCGTATTCGCTAGCTCCCGGGCCCCAGACTCGCTCTAGAGCGGAGATTGAGGTATGATCTCTGAGAGTCAGAGTGATGCTCGAGGAGCCGGACCCGCACTGAGCGTCGAGGAAGTAGATCATCTCGTCCCACTCGCCATCGTTGGGATGGTCACTGACGAAGAAAGTGTCACGAATTTCTACATCAGGGCCCGTATCCTCCCACGAATCAGAGTACAAATCTCCTCCTCTAACGAAGTAGACATCTCCGGTATGTCCCTCGCCGCTATCTGCCAGCATCATCCGCATCTGTTCCATGCCAGAGGAGTCCTTCCAGATGAAGGAAGAGAAGAACCCTGCACTCCTGTCGTATGCATAGTCCAGGCGCCCCCCATCATCAGCATCGGCTCTGATGGTAACATAGTCGCCTGAGACATCAGTTACATCTGCCTGCCATTCGATAGAGAACAACGTGAATCCCCAGGAGTTACCTTCCTCTAACGGGAAATCCATCACTGTCTGCACGACTCCATTCTCGAAAGCAGATAGATCATCGTGGGTTATCCGACCTAGGAATGGGTTGTGATTCAACACAGCGTGCCGGCGGGCCTCTGTCAGGCTAGATATGGCCAGCATGTTGGCAGTCCCACCCTCCTCACTAACTGAAGCGACAACAAGACGGGCAGTATCATCAGTATATTCTGGTGTAGAGAAGGTGTAGAGCCACCAATCTCCGACTTCCCAGACAGGGACATCTACAGTTTCGTTGCCTGTTATTGCGTCAGTGACAGCCGTACACCCAGATAGCGAAGCCGTGAGGAATAGCACCGACAGGGCAACACCCGCGGTCTCGCGCATGGTTGGGCGTGTGAACAATCAGTCATGAGACTGACGCAGGCAGGAATCGTCCTCTCAGAGCATTCCAGTCAAAGTCAATCCAGGGGCAATTACTACTGCCACTATCGACATCAGCTTGATGAGGATGTTCAGCGAAGGGCCGCTGGTGTCCTTGAATGGGTCACCGATTGTGTCGCCGATGATTGCCGCATCATGAGAGGCATCACCCTTTGTTGCACCTTCGATGTGACCTTGCTCAATGGCCTTCTTCGCATTGTCCCAAGCACCACCAGCATTAGCCATGAATAGTGCCATTAGTACACCGGTAACTAACGCTCCAGCCAGAAGCCCCCCTAGGGCTGCTGCCCCGAGTACAGTTCCGACAATTACTGGAGCAGCGATTGCAGTCAGCCCTGGGGCCACCATCTCGCGAAGAGCTGCTTGAGTAGAAATCTCAACACATCGGGCACTGTCAGGCTTGACACCTTCCCTACCCTCTAGCAAACCGTCAATTTCGCGGAATTGGCGACGAATCTCAGTCACCATGTCACCGGCCGCCTTGCCAACACTGGTCATCGTCATCGAGGCGATGACGAAAGGCAATGCACCACCGATTAGTAGCCCGATGACAACCATAGGCTCAGTAAGGCTGAGGTCAGCTGCATTGATTCCACTGGAGGTCTTGAAGGCTGCAAACAAAGCAAGTGCGGTTAGGGCTGCAGAGCCGATTGCGAAGCCTTTGCCTATCGCAGCTGTTGTATTGCCGATGCTGTCGAGACCGTCTGTAATCTCACGGACATCTGAGCCGAGCTCACTCATCTCCGAGATTCCACCAGCGTTGTCCGCCACTGGACCATATGCATCAACAGTCATCGTGACGCCGACTGTGGCCAGCATCCCCATGGCGGCCATTGCTATTCCGTACAAGCCTAGGTCGCCACCACCCATGTAATGGTTAGCGCCGAAGATGCCGCCTGCGATGAGAACGATTGGAAGGAATGTTGACTGCATCCCGACTGAAAGTCCCGCGATGGCGTTGGTAGCAGGACCTGTCTTGGACATCTCTCCGATGTGAGGGATCGCCTTAGGGGATATTCCGAAGACATCCTCAATCCCGGTGTAGTACTCAGTAACGAGTCCAATTACAATTCCAACTATGCTACCGATGATTACTGCAATCATTGGGTCGGTACCTGTATCCAGTTCAAGATAGCCAATACCGAACCAACCACCTATCCAGAATAGAATCGCGCCGATGAAAGTGGTGTTCCGCAGTGCAGCAGCAGCATCTCCTCCCTTCATCAGTTCCATGCTAAACACACCGACGATGCTCGCGGCGTATCCGACGAAAGCGAGGAAGAGCGGGAGTATGACATAGTGCTCCCCCATGTCAGTAGAGGCTTGGGCTATGACCATAGCAGCGATGATTGAGCCTACGAATGACTCAAAGATATCCGCTCCCATTCCTGCCACATCTCCAACGTTATCTCCAACATTGTCAGCGATGACGCCGGGGTTTCGAGGATCGTCCTCGGGAATTCCGGCCTCGACCTTTCCGACAAGGTCAGCTCCGACATCGGCGGCCTTGGTATAGATTCCACCACCCACACGCGCGAAGAGCGCTATTGACGAAGCACCCATTCCGAAGCCAGCGATGTTCTGTACAGCTTCACCGGTGCCTAGCCACATGGCCATTGCTGAGATGCCCAGAAGTCCGAGCCCCCCTACAGACAGACCCATTACGGCTCCGCCATTGTAAGAGACAGCAAGTGCTGCGGCCTGTCCACCCTCAGCTGCGGCCATAGCCGTGCGTCCATTGGCGCTGGTGGCTGCGCGCATGCCGCTGAAACCGGCGACAACGCTTGCCGTCGCACCAGCAAGGAACGCCACTGCCGTCTCCCATCCGGTATCCGGATTGACATACAACAACGCAGCAACCACTGCGATGAATATGGCGAGATACCTATATTCTGCATTCAGGAAGGCCATGGCGCCATTCTGAATCTGCTGAGTAATATCTGCAACAATTGGATTGCTAATCTCGATTTTGTTAATCTTATTGTAGAGCATGAAAGCAATCAGTAAACCTACTATTGCCGTCCCTGCTCCTATTTCTTGGATGTTCCCTATCTCAATCATACTGTTCGCCTGTCGCCCCGCCGACCCAAGACCCGCTTATAATTCAAATCGTGATTCTGGACTCTGTCCAGCAACCGTTCAATGTCCTAGAGTGACTGAGGCGAAAGAAGATAGTATCTCGGCACCGTCATGTTCGCCCTTGAATGATGAGAACTCTTCCTCCGAGATATGCCCCCACTCGTACGCGCGCTCGATTCGAGCGCGTGCCGCTTCTGGATGGAACTGCAAGCCCCAAGCTGGCAAAGCACTACCATCATCAGCATGGACTCGTACCGCAGTCACTCGGTTGTGAGTAGTCTTACTCAGGAGGGCGCAAGAATCTGGGACAGTGATTACATGGTCTTGATGAGTGAAAAGGCCGGCTACACAAGATCCATCCGAAACATGCGAAGTCAGTAACTCGTCACCAGCTCCTTCTTTTGTCAAATCTAAATCCCAAATCCCACTGGATAGTGAGTCAGCGCGTTCGATAGTAGCACCCAATGCATGACATAGCAATTGGTGTCCGAAACAAATCCCCAGAGTAGGCCGGCCGGCGAGAGCAGATGCTCTCATCAACGAGGCTGCAGGTCCCATCCAATCCTCCCAGATGCTGACATTGCGCCTAGACCCACTGCAAACAACTGCATCAATACTGATTTCTTCCAACCATTCACTCATTCTGGCATCATCCTCGTGCATCGGCATGACTATTCTGCGGAACGAGACATCCCTACTCTCAAGCTCCACATTCATAGATTGCCAGAACGGAAACTCATCATCCCAGTGGGGGACATCTTCCTCGATGAGTGCGACCTCACCCAAATCTGATTTCATCCCGGCTTCGAAAGACTGCATCTGAGGAGTTACTAGTAGTAATTCGACATCCCCGCGCGCAGCGAATGGTCTGACGACCTCTTGATTGCCCCCATGTCCGAACACAGCGCGCTCCACCAACAGGTCGACCATCAATACCCGCGTGTACGTGCCCATGGAGTGCCGAGGGGCAATTGGTTGAAAGGCCACCCCATAGACTGAACCACCGGGGAGAACATGGTAGACAAGCAGACCATCCTTGATTCGGTGGGCCCAGTACAAGCGGTTCTTGACGCTCACGACGGCATTGTCAATGTCATGGATACTACTGATGGCGTGATTATGATCTCACTAGAGGGTGGTTGCACGGGTTGTAGTGCCACTCCAATGACTGCGATGCAAATCTATTACTCCCTGATGAAGCTTGAAGCTGTCAAGGATGTCATCTTCGCAAACGGGGAACTGCCAGCCTACATGCGCGGCTTCATCGACGACAAACTCTCTGGAGAATAATCACTCCTCTTCGCGTCTCATCCTAGCTATTTTGTGTGGATTGGTTTCACCCTGGACATCCTTGCCCTTTATGTTCATCACTGCTGAGAGAGCCACAATCACAGCAATCACTGCCATCGGCCTAGCCATGTTCCTTGACCCCCACAACTCCCCTCCCATGTAGTGGAGAGCGATTAGTAGCACTGCGGAGACGAGGCAGAACATTGCGATGACTCTCTGTGCCAACAACTCACCAGCCTCAGAGCGAGAAAATGTCCCTATCGACATCCATAGAATCACTGCTATGCCGCAAAGGCTGACAGAACCTGTCTCAAGCAGATTGACCATGTCCATGAATAGGCGTGCGGCAGCCCCTTGATTAGGTTAGGGAGGCGATTATCTGAGGGACACAGTCAAGTCGCATGACCGTTGCTTGGAAGCATGGTCAAGACATCAGGGTGGAGTCTACCTGAGCCTAGGGCACAGGGACCACCGTTTCTGACCAAGTCCCAGATTGCAGCGGTATTGGAACAAGTCGCCGTCCTGCTGGAACTCGACGGAGCCAATCGGTTCAGGGTCATCGCCTATCAGAACGCCAGCAGGGCTCTGGCCTCGCTTGAGGAAGACATAATCACTGTAGTAAGAGAGGACAGGATTACTGATGTCAAAGGTATAGGAAAGGGGCTAGGGGGGCTCATCACGGAAGCAGTGCTGCAAGGAACTTGGGGCGATCTGCCTTCACTGTACGATAGGATTCCCCCCGGTTTAATGGAGATAGTCGAGATTCCCGGACTGGGCCCAAAGCGGGCTCGAAATATGTACGAGGAACTCGGAGTTGACTCGGTTGAGTCTCTCAAAGCAGCCTGTGAGATGGGCCACGTGGCGCCACTGTCTGGTTTTGGCGAAAAGAGCCAGCAGAAATACCTCGAGGGAATCGAGCTGTTGAGACGCTATCAGGGTAGGAGCAGGATGGACGTTGGCCTGCTATACGGCCGTTCGTTGGAAGAGAATATCTCCTCGATGTCCGGAGTCATCATAGCCCAGTTGGCAGGAAGCGCACGCAGAAGGAGGGAGACCATTGGGGACTTGGATATCGTGGTCGGAGCGAATCTGCAGGATCACGACTCAGTGATTCAATCGATACTGGAACTGCCTGGAATAGCCCGAAGTCAAGGGGCATGGAGAATCCAAGGTCAGCCTGATCCTCGAGTCGAAAGTTCTGGCCAGCTCTCTTGGTGAGGGCAACGTGGATGCAAATTTGGCAGAGGCTCTGCTTGAGCGCAGCAGTGACGCCACCATCGACGCTCAAGTGAGAATCGTCACGCCAGAGACCTTTCCTTTCACACTGGCTTACTTCACCGGATCCAAGGAGCATAACATCAGGATGAGACAGGCTGCGATAGATCGCGGACTACGCCTGAATGAATTCGGTCTATTCAGTGAGGAGGATGCCGGCGATGCGATAGGCATGGAGGCGGCCAAGCACACACTGGAATGTTCTACTGAGGAGGGCATTTATGGCCGTCTCGGAATGCAATGGGTACCCCCCGAGCTGCGCGAGGATACTGGTGAGATTGAGGCGGCTTCTTCCGAGGGTGCCGGACTGCCTCGCCTGATTGAGCCTTCCGAAATCCGAGGTTCACTACACAACCACACAATTGCATCGGATGGCACAGCAACCCTTGAGGAGATGGCTTCAGCGGCAATAGAATTGGGGTGGGAGTATCTTGGTATTGCCGATCACTCAGAAGCCCTCAACATCGGAGGCAGACAGATTGGAGTCCCGGCAGCCGACCTATCGTCACAGGCGGAATCAATCCGGACTCTGAATGAGCAATGGCGAGACTCTGGGCAGGACTTCAGGCTGCTCCATGGAAGTGAGTGCGACATACTCGTCGACGGCAGCATAGATTACGACGATGAGACGCGCAGATCCCTATCTCATGTGATAGGAAGCGTGCACGCTTTGGGCAGTTGGAGGAACCGGGATGAGCTAACCAACACAGAGGCGCTGATTAAGGCCATAGAGGACCCGACCTTCACAGTACTCGGTCACCCTACGGGTAGGATTCTACAGGGGAGGGAGGGCTTCCCAGTGGATATGCATGCAGTACTGAGGAGGATGGGTGAGTTGAACTCCGAGGGCGAATTGAAGGCGGTTGAGATCAACGCCTCGCCGTACAGACTCGACCTTGATTGGCGCCTGTGCAAGTACGCGAGGGATCAGGGAGTCCCAGTTTCCATCAATCCGGACGCTCATGACACCAATGGGCTGCGAGACTACTGGTACGGTGTTCAAATCGCCAGAAAGGGATGGCTTTCCGCCGCAGACGTTCTGAACACCCGCAGCGGCTCGGAGATTGAGAGTCTGTTTGGCATCTGACGAAACTTAACAGCGAGACCCTGTAGGGGGGGTCATGCGATTGCTTCGGGCCATGGTATTCGGATTGATTGCCATCTTCCCTGGAATCATCGTCGCTCTGTTCGCCTACTTGCTTCTAGGCGGCTCTGCGGAATCTTCCGAATGGGAGACTTGGATGTACGGGCCCTGCTATGGTATTCCCGCAGCCTTCGTTGTCATTGCATTCTCTCTGGGATTGAGGGATGAAAGCGAGGTATAGTATGCGTCGTGCCCAGAAGGCGGAGGAGATAGGGAGGATTCTAGATGACCTGTACCCGAAGCAACCGATACCTCTCGACCACAGCGACCCCTACACGCTCCTCGTGGCGGTCATGCTTTCTGCTCAGACCACTGATAAGAAGGTCAACGAAGTTACACCAGAGTTGTTTGCCAAGGCAGACGCCCCGGAAAAAATGGCCAGTCTGCAAGTGGATGAGATTCACGATTTGATACGCCAGATTGGCCTAGCGCCTACCAAGGCGAAGAATCTCAAGAGGATGGCAGAGCAGATTGTCGAGGACGGCGGAGAGATTAGGCCCAACTGGGAATTCCTAGAATCTCTGGCCGGTGTCGGCCACAAGACTGCCAGCGTAGTCATGGCACAGGCCTTCGGAGTGCCTGCCTTCCCAGTAGACACACATATTCACAGACTTGCCTCCCGCTGGGGGCTGTCCAACGGCAGAAACGTAATCAAGACAGAGAAGGACCTCAAATCGACCTTCCCCGAGAATACTTGGATTCGCAGGCACCTGCAAATCATCTATTTCGGCAGAGAGCACTGCCCTGCACTACGCCACGACCTCGAACAATGCCTTATCTGCTCGTGGGCAGCGACCAAGAAGCGAAAGAGAGAGGAGATGAGTAGATGAGCATAAGAAAAGTAGGCAATGAGGTATTCAGAGGACGAGTGATATCATCTGGTTTCCAGACTGGAGATATGGTGGTTATTGGAGATTGGAACGACTCTCCGCATGGGCCATTCACCAACCTGATGTGGGCTAAACCAGACGGTACTAGAGTCCTGATTGCACCATCCAGAGAACTAGGTGACTTCGTATCTTCTCTGTACTCATTCGAGGAAGTCATCGTCTCACCGATGAAAATCGAGAGGGCCGACAAATCCATCGAAATCAATTGTGACCTCGGTCGCGTGTCCATGGAATGGGGAATCACCATCCCACTACCTTTCTACAGGCCTCGTTGGTTCATCGCAAACATCGAAGCTCCATTTGCAAGATTGTTCTTCGGAACCAAGACACATGGGACTACTAGGAACGGCCGGAAGGAGTGGTACCATGTCCGAGGACTCTCAAGGATGAAGTCCGTCGAACTCGATCTTGATGGGAGAAGCTCGGATCAGATGAAAGGGATGGCTCCCTCAGCCTGCTTTGGCTTCAGTAATCCACCTAGAATGCCCCTAAGTGTGAGAGTCGATTCACACATCTCAGCAGCCGAGTCTTGATGTGTATCCGACGACTCGGAACATCATGGCAGAACTACAGGTGGGCGACAAAGCCCCCGATTTCACAGCTATTCTAACCGATGGATCGGAGTTCCGACTCTCCGAGAAACTGTCTACGGGCGAAGGAGTCATCTTGTACTTCTACCCCAGAGACAACACTTCTGGTTGCACTGTTCAGGCGTGTGATTTCAGAGATAACTTCGGGAGACTCTCAGGCTCGGGGTGGAGAGTCATCGGAGTATCAACAGATTCTGCTTCCAGCCATCAGAAGTTCATTGACAAGAACGACCTACCTTTCGAATTGATTGTTGATGAGAATGCAACTTTGCATGAGGAGTATGACACATGGAGAGAGAAGAATATGTACGGCAATACATACATGGGAACTCTGAGGTCAACCTTCGTGATTAGCCCAGACGGGAGCCTGAGATGGGTCAAGTACAAGGTTAGTCCTAAGGGGCATGTTGAGGAACTGCTCTCAGATTTGGAGGTTGATTGATGGGAATCGATGAACGTCGCAAGCTGATTGAGGTGTTTCTGCGCCGTTGTGTGACCTATGCTGATGCTTCTATAGATCGGAAGAAGAAGCGTGGAGAAGATGAAGATATCATCGCAAAGTGGCAGGCATACCGAGACTTCACCGAGCATGCTGCCGAGGAGGTGGCCTCGGGCGACCTCGATACATGGCTCGAGGACGATCAGACCTCAGAGTCGGGAAGCTGACCCCACAACGACATACCCAGATTGTGCCGTTCCGTATCCACCCTCATCCTAGCGCCGGCAACCATCAGTAGAGTATCGCTATTATTGAGGGAGAAGACGGGAAACCCTATCCTATCGCCCATGTTTTGGACGTTCCTCCTACAGACATCCTGCTGACTCGGCATATGGGTCAGAGATCCTAGGTCCACTAGAAGCATGTCGCCACCCATCAGGGATCGCTCCGCCCCTTCTAGAGCGAGACGATGCAGATTATCCGGCTTCAAGTAAATCACCCTCCTGTCCGGCCTTGGTACTATTCTATCCGTCCTCTCAGACCAGGCATCCTCTCCCAAATCATGGAACCTGTCGTCGGCCTGCGGCCCCGGGTCAACCGACTTCGCCTTGCCCTTAGTCCGAGCTCTCTGAACTCCTGATGGATCGGGAAGGCCCAGCAGTCTGAACAGATTGACCATGGATGGCGGCTGGACTAATCATCAAAGAGTGCTTCTATGTCCTCGTTGTCCAGAGCCTCTTCTACAGACGCCGCGACACTCTCCGCAGAATCATCATCTCCTTGATCAGGAGACTCTCCAATCAGCGTCTCTAATTCTCCTGACAAATCAGGTTCCACAGTTCCTGACTCGGAAACATTCTCCTGAACATCGTCCAAGTCTTCTATATCATACGAAGAGTCCTCGCTAGACATCTCTTGAGGGGAACTTTTGCGATTATCTTCATCGAAAGGGTCGTAATCGGGATCGTCGAACGCATCATCCATCGAGACCTCTCTTCCTCTGCTCTTCCTGACTTCCTTCGCCAGTTGATTAGAAGAAACATCAGACTGCGGTTGACGCATCCTCTGGAGGAGGACCGCCAGCAGAACCGCAATCAGCGCAACAAGGCCGATGTATATGCCATAATCTCCAACTAGGGTCGATAATCCGAAGGGCTCCTTCTTCACTTGTATCGAGAGCGTGACCGAAGCCCCCTCGCCCTCGTCGTAAGCGGTCATCCTGACCATCTTCTGTCCCTCTTGGGAAAAACTCACTTCGACCCACCTGCCCTGTATATCCACGTCGTTGGCAGGATCACCGTCTCCATCGGAATCAACATCAACATCCAAGTCCCAAACATACAGCATGTTCGCCATATCGAACTCCGAATCTGTGGTGCCATTCGCTGACAGCACAATCACATCTCCCTGAGTGGGCTCGTAGTCACTGGCCGATGCAGCAGGCGAAGGCGGCAGGTTGTTGATCTGCACAGGGATAACAACTCTAGCGCTAGCTCCATCATCATCAGTTACATGGAAGACTATCTCGCTAGGGGCAGTGGTTGCATCCTCCCATGAGTGGGCTAGGCTTTGGGATTCAACATCACAGTCGTCGGTAGCATTGCCCTCGGAATCCGAATTCACATTTGGGTCGAGGTCGAAACAGCTCAGAAGTCCGGGCATATCATTTGCAGTATCACTGACTTCGACCGAGAACTGCATCACCCCTCCCTCAGCCACAGGCAGAGGATTGGAGACCGGCATTATTGTAGGATGGACGTTGTGGACTATGAACTGGATAATCAGAGTCTCAGTGCTCGCACCATCATCATCGACGACTTGCAGAGTAGCCAGATGCTGCCCCGATGCCCCGTAGATGTGCTCTATCTCGCTTTGCTGCCCTACGCTAGAGGTGACTAAATCAGGTTGCTGCTCAGCGTCAGGCGCCCAGTGGTGCTCAAGAGTGCTCAAGTCGTTTGCAGAGTCATGGGCGAACCCGCGCATTGTCAGAACATCTCCCTCGTTGACCACGTAGCGGGCGTTTTCCCCGAGAATTTGGGGGACCATTCGATTGCCAGCGAACCAGACTTCTGCTTGTGGGTTTGTAGGGGCGATATTCGTTACTTCCACAGTCAAACTGTCCTCGGCAATGTCGCCGTCATCATCCATGACCGTGACGCCGATTGTGAAAGGTCCCTCATCCTGCGGAGTGACGGTGCATCTCTCGCCGACCTGCCCCTCCTCACACGGCAGATTCCACTCAATGTCGATAGGAGCATCTGGGTTCTGAGTGTCAGAATCACCGCTTTCTTCGATGTCGAAAGTTATCGCCGAGAGGACAGGAACAGAACTCTGGTCAGAACCTATCTCGACCTCAGGAGGCCTGTTCAGTATCGAGATGTAAGACTGCGCATGGGATCTATCATTCTCGTCATCAGTGACCACGAGAGAGACAAGGAAAACCCCGTCATCAGCCCACGTGTATTCGTGCACGCAGTCTTCCTCAGTCGAAGTCCAAGTGTCACCATTTAGCTTCTCGACACTGAATTCACAGCTCATATCACCTCCGTCAGGGTCGTAGGAGGAAAGCCCATTGAAATCCACCTCAGATAGGGTCAGCCATTCGGAAGGAATAGTCAGAGAGGCAGTGGGTAGTCCGCCGATGAACAATCCGAACGAACCCTCGTTGTTAGATCGATTTCCATCGGAGGAGACTTGCTCGTTCGGATCTGCAGTGAAGATTAAACTTATGTCGCCGAAGGGCTGATTCTCAGGGACAGTCCAATTCACCTCGACCCTCATCTCCTCGAGACTGCCCAGACTGGGGATGTGGGTAGAAGAGGTTGAGCCGTCCGGGGCCTCCACCTCAAGCGTAGTCGCCGGAGAATGGATGATTCCCCGATTCATTACTGGAACACTGAAGGTGAGCTGATCGAGAGGGATGGCGTTGAATCCTATGCTGTTATCGAGAGTAATCGTCCTGTTGCCCCTAGTCCTCTCGACAGTGACTCCCTCTGAGCGTGAGATCAAGTCAACTTCATGCACATCAGGGTCGATTATAACAGTCGAAATTCCCATCATTCTCTGGACGGGAATCCACGCCACAACCCCATGACTCCCCAATTCTCCTAATCCATCACTGTCATCACTGGAGTGGCCCGTGTCGAAGGTGAGGAATGCAGATCCATTAGCGGCTGTAGTCACGTTTTCTATTGCCCCTTCTGGCTCAAATCTAAATTGCAATTCCTGCCCCCCAGCAGGCTGTCCAGAGGTTGTTACATTGACCCATGCTGACATCTCAAAGTCAAGAGGAGAAAGGGGGAATTCCAAGTCGACTGAGATTTGCTTGTATCTACTAGCCGGCTGGTAAGTAGTCAGTGTGTGCTCGGCGATGAATCCAACTGTGTTGGTATAGGAGGAGCGAACTTCTCCTCGGATTGCTGGGCAGTACCACTTGTATCCAATCTCGTCCCCATTGTCATCATAGTTGGTGATATTGTAGGATTGTGAGCAACCGCTGTAGGATACTCCCGGAAATCCTTTGCTGACGACGTCCCAGCTGGTAGAGTTCTGCCCACTGGAGTCACTTGGAATGGTGACATAGTCACTGCTTCCACTGTATTCGGTGGTGTATGAGTAGTCAGTCTGCCATTCCTCGCCTACGCTGATTGGGAAGTCATAGCCCTCCAGAGGAGGGCTGTAAGTCTGCTCGACAGTCAGGTCGGCAACGTGCACTGTGTATGTCCAGAACCATATTTGGTAGTCGAAGTCGATGTCGAACTCGGCATTCTGCTCGATGGTTGCCAAATCCGAGACTCTGATTATCTCCTCTGTGTCCATCTCGACAATCAAATCACCATCGTTACCGTCGAGGTTGATGTTCTGGGCCTCGTATTGTCCCTGACCCTCTACTCTGTAGACTAGGGTTTCGACCCCGTCTACAATAGTCGTATACACGTCTGAGACCTGCTCATTCAGAGTTCCTGAGAGGTACTGTACATTTGTCGAAACACCCGAACTTGTGACGAAGTCCCTCACATCGAGAGTGCCGCTGTAGCTCCAAGCATCGTTGACCCTCCATGAAGGCGCATCTACCAGATTACTGGTTCTTGCAGAGGATTCCGAAATGTGAATGCCGGATAGATTCTCAGAAGCATCCTTACTAGCCAGAGATAGGTCCGCATACGTGGAGAGAAGAAGCATCAGTGTAAGTCCGACGGCGAGCCTCAGACGCGAGCGCATGTCCCGCCGTGTAGGCGAGTAACGCATCAATGTCTCCCTCCTGTGTTCACTTAGTACAGAAGATCGGCCAATTCGTCTTGGATAAACTGGACGGCCTCAAGAATCTCGTCCTTCGCCCGAGCTCCAGTAATCACCATCTTTCCACTTCCGAAAATCAGGCAGACGACCTTTGGGTAATCCAACCTATAGATGAGGCCCGGGAACTGCTCTGGCTCGTACTCCACCTTGTCGAAAGGTAGGTGGAAGGTGAGATTGTTCAGGTTTAGCTTCCTAGGCAGAGCGGCAAGTGGCTCGCCCTCGCGGATGCCACGGATTCGTGGGTCCTCGTTCTCTACTTCCTCATCGGTCGCTGCGCGAATACCATCATCGGTGTCGATGACTCGGGTGTTGTTGTCATCCATCCTAGCAACTCCTGCGTAATCCTCTGGATAGAACAGAGAGTAAGTGGCGACCATGTTTTGGACCTCAATCTCAATGTTCTCGGAATCCCAAGTTTCTATTCCAGCGTCTCGCAGATCACTGGTCATCATGTCAATACCCACGCGGATATTGTTGTCGTTCTTGCCCCCCGTACAGACCGCACGACCAGATCGGAACATCAGGATCGCCAACTTCGGGTCTGTTACTCGATAGACGACTCCCGGGAATTGCTCGGGCTCGTACTCGCAGTTCAGTTGGATGGCTATGTCAGGTAGGTCAAGCTCCTCCGCCACTCTAGTGGAGGCGACCACGTTGACCACTGTCAATCTCTCTTCGTCGCTAAGCATGACGGCGGCACCAATATTCTGCTTATAAAGGGTAGTTGACAGGAAATTAACCTTAGAGTACTATTTCTCGGCCCTATGAATGGTCTTCCAGAAGACGAACCCCAGGGGCTCCAAGACGCGAAACCAGAGGTTTACCGCCGGCCACTTCGATTGCTTCTGCGACTCTTTGCGGGTCTCTAGCGAGGGCGATCATGCAACCACCGCCTCCCGAGCCAGTGAGCTTGGCGCCCAACGAGTGAGGTCTAGCAGCTTCTACCAGAGACTCGAGAGAGGGACTACTGACTCCGAGTAGTCGCAACTTGTCATGACATGCGTCCATTGCCATGCCAATTGCCTCAAGATTGCCCGCAGACATAGCAGTCAACCCCGCGCTGGTTATCCTCGCTATGGCATCCATCTCATACTTGAGTTCGGGTTGTTCCTCTATCCGATTGGCGACACCTGCAACCATTTTACCGGTCGACGACATCTCTCCGGTGAATCCTATGACCAGCCACGCTTCGCTCAAACTACGGGGGAGATCGACAGTGTTGATCGACCATTCTCTTAGCCCCTCGGGAGTCTCTAATTCTGCATCGAATACATGCCTAGTGCCCTGCACATGCCCTCCCGAGACTACGATACAACCACCCAAAGCGCTGGTTGCAGTATCAGTAGGGCTGGCTCGTCCCTTCTGCGCCATCGCCTCAGCCGAGTGCCCCATCCTAGCTAGAGCAATCGGGTCCAATGGTTGGTCTGGATTGATGTGTGCTTGTAGGGCAGCTCCAATAGCGTTGGACAGAGCCGCTGATGAGCCCAATCCAGCGGCTGAGAATAGGCCACTCTCAATCTCCATCCTAAGGGGAACCCCGTCGTATTGGAACACCCGATTTATTATGTGGGAGATATGAGGGTGTCTAGAGGGCTCGAACGGCACCCCCTCCAGAGTCCATTCCTCTGACTCCTCGACACCGACTTTAACACCGCTGTCAATCGCTACTGCGACTGCAGGATGGCCATAGACCACGGCATGCTCACCGAACAGGATGCATTTGCCGGGCGCGAAACCCCTCGCCATGTCGCTAGGCTAGGTCATGAGCCCATGAGTTTGCCTGTTGGAGCGGTTGTTTCAAGGACATGACACGACTCCGGTGTTTGTCAGGCATAGCCTGACAGTGATTCGATGGAGCATCCCCTTCTGCAATCATATGGTCTCCTCGAGGGTTGGCATATCCTGCTCATCATGGGGAGTATTGCAATTGGCTTCTTCGTCCATCAGGTCCGTAAGGCCACCAGACTGGTAATGCTTGGCTCGAAGGACAATCGCTTCGACTCATGGGATACTAGAATCCGTGAGTTCATCATTGGATGGCTCGGTCAGAAGAAAGTCCTCAGAGATAGAGTAGCAGGGACGATGCATGTTCTATTATTCTGGGGGTTCCTGATGCTGGCATCAGACATGCTGGACCTCGCTACCGCCAACTTTTTCTCGGATAGAATCCTTCCCGACTTACTTAATGGTCCGTGGAATGGCATGGTGGAACTCGGCTACACAATGGCCATGATCGGTTGTATTGCAGCTTTAGTCCGACGAATGGTTTTCACTCCCCCGAAGCTCAAGGGGAAATCACAGTTAGAGGCTATCGAGGGCAATGCCATTCTACTGTTGATTTTCACTATTACAACCACATCCTTCGTAATCGAGTCGAAAGAAAACCCCAGCAGCCTTTGGGAGCCACTGGGTTATGCTGTCTCACAATATGGAGTATCTGACTCGTTTGTAGTCGCCTCCTATTGGGCTCACATGCTTTCTATATGCATATTCTTCGTGTTGATTCCATTATCCAAACATATGCATATTGTCATGGCTGTGCCTAATGTGTTCTTCCATGATGTCGGGCCCACGGCTAGGATGAGGCCACTCGCAGTCGATGACTTCGGCAGGGCCGTTCCGATGGATGACCTACTCGAGATGGACTCGCTCGATTTCGGGGTGAGCAACTATACTGACTACACCTGGAGGCAATTGATAGATGGCTGGTCCTGCACCTCTTGCGCTCGCTGTCAGGATGTCTGCCCTGCATATGCCTCCGGCAAAGGCCTCAACCCGATGCAGATAATCCATGACGTACGTAACTACGCTAACGACCACGCCCCCCTACTGCTATCTTCTGAAAGTCCTGAAGAGACCATCATGGAGAGAATCACTGAGGAGGCAGTCTGGGCCTGCACAACGTGCAACGCATGCGTCGATGTCTGTCCCCTCTACATCGAGCATGTCCCAAAACTCACCGACCTGCGTCGAAACGCTGTCATGGAGACCATGGAGTACCCCGAGCAGCTAAATGTCGCCTTCGACAACATGGATGCCGCCCAGAACCCCTATGGGTTTGGAGCTCATGAGAGGGCCGACTGGGCTGCCGACCTTGATGTCAAAGTTGGAGAACCAGCCGAGTACATCTACTTCGTAGGATGCGCAGCCAGCTTTGATGAGCGTAATCAGAAGGTGGCGCGCTCAACGATTTCCCTGCTCAAGGAAGCAGGCTTGGATGTCGGCATACTCGGTATGCAGGAAGGATGCTCGGGCGACCCCGCTAGGAGGGCAGGCAACGAGTTCCTGTTCCAAATGCTAGCCGAGGCCAACATGATGACCTTTCAGGAACTCGGTGTGAAGAGAATTATCGCATCCTGCCCGCATTGCTTCCATACTCTCGGCAAGGAGTATGCGGACTATGGAGGAGACAGACTTGAGGTATACCATCATTCTGAGATACTCGCAAAACTCCAAGATGAGGGCAAACTCCCGCAGACCAAGAAGAACGGTCGCAGCATTACATTCCATGATCCCTGCTACCTAGGCCGAATCGGAGGTATAATCGATGAACCTAGGGCCATCATCGGAGGGGTCGATGTCGAGGTCGAGAGGCACTCAGAGAACTCGTTCTGCTGTGGCGCTGGAGGCGCCCAGATGTGGATGGAAGAGGATGCGGACAAGCGAGTCAATGAAATTCGGGCCAAGGAGTTAGCCGAGACTGGTTGCGACACTGTGGCTGTCGGATGTCCATTCTGCTCGGTGATGGTGAAGGATGGACTTGATACCGTGGGCGCTGAGATGGAAGTAATGGATGTGTCCGAACTGCTGTGGGAGCAGATTGTGGCTCGTGATCAGGAGATTCACGAGCTGATACAGAAACCACTCAAGGGACTCTCTGCTAGAGATGATAATAACTGATTCAGAAGAGGGAGCAAACATGAGTGATGAGTTCACGTTTCTCGGGATGACCACACCACGAATAGCAATAGTAAATGGCACTGTTCTCACTTTATGGGGGGTAATGTCGTATTTTCTGCAAAGTGCAGACCCCCCATCAATTACTGCACTTATTCCCTCATTCATGGGGTTTCCAATGCTTGCCCTAGGAGTTCTGTCTGAGAAGAATGCCAAGAACTTACGTCATTACATGCATGCTTCAATGGCTTTGGCACTAGTTATGACAATTGGTGGAGCGAGGATTGTATCAAGCTATTCAGAAATGTCTACTATGGCAATAATTTCACATCTACTACTTCTTCAGGTCGGCATTTCCTTCATTATTGTAGGAGTCAAATCATTTAGGCACGCTAGGTTACTGAGGGAAGCCGGAGGAGCGTAATGAAACCCGTAATCGGCGTAACATGCTTCTGCAGAGACGCGGTCTACGGAAATTGGCATAGGCATGCTGCAATCCTCCCATCTGCCTACATATCGATGATAGAGAGAGCAGGAGGGACTCCTCTGATTATCCCCCCTGCAGGCGACATGACCCAAGTGCTCGATCTGATTGACGGCCTAGTGGTATCGGGCGGACCCGACATCTGCCCTTCTGCCTACGGAGAGGAACCAGAACCGATGACCATTGAGTTTTACCCCGAACAGGATGAAACCGAGATGAGATTAATCCGCGAGGCAATTTCCAGAGACATGCCATTCCTCGGAGTTTGCAGAGGGATGCAGATTCTAAGCGTAATTCATGGAGGCAGATTGCACCAGCATCTCGACACTACTCCCGGGCATGAAGGACACGGTGGCTTCGACGGAGTTGAGACCGAGCATGGAGTATCGGCGACTGAAGGATCACTATTGGCGAGTCTGATGGGCGCTTCGATTAATGCCAACTCGACGCATCACCAGGGTGTCGCGGATGCTGGCGAGCTCTCAGTAACTGGGACGGCCGAACATGATGGACTGATCGAGGCGGTTGAACGGCCCGACTTGAGATTCTGCCTTGGCGTCCAGTGGCATCCGGAGAGAGCAGGGCATGACGTTCTGTACTCCGGACTGGTCGAAGCGGCGCGGGGTTGATGACCGATAAGCGGCGCAGCCCGGTCAGAATGACTATCAGAGTCTATGACACACGCTCGCGTGAGAAGCGCAAACTGTCCACCCTAGAGGATGGCAAAGTGAGTATGTATGTGTGCGGTATCACACCATACTCTCCAAGCCATCTGGGCCACGCCCGCTGCTACTTGGCATTCGATGTAGTACATCGCTGGCTGGAAGTAAGTGGTTATGATGTCGAATACGTGCAGAACTTCACTGACATTGACGACAAGATTCTAGATATTTCAGACTCCGAAGGAGTCGATTTCTCAGTCGTCGCAAACAGGAACATAGACGACTACCTTGAGGCCATGGATGCAATGAATGTCCTGAGGGCCGATTACTACCCTAGAGTCACCCAAGCTATTCCTGAAATTATCGAAATGATATCCACGCTTCACGAAAAGGGTCACGCATATGTTGGCGACGATGGAGTCTACTTCGAGATAGACACCGCCCCCGAGAAGTTTGGACAGCTCACAGGTCAAACCCTAGAGATGGTAAGGGCCGGAGCAGGAGGTAGGGTCGCAGACACGGGTTCGGGCAAACGAGATCACCGTGACTTCGCACTTTGGAAATTGGCCAAGCCGGGAGAGCCATCATGGCAGAGTCCATGGGGAGAGGGAAGGCCCGGTTGGCACATCGAATGCTCGGCGATGTCCCTCAATCAGTTTGGTGAGCAGTTCGATATCCACGGCGGAGGGCATGACTTGAGATTCCCTCATCACGAGGCCGAGATATTCCAGTCTGAATGCTGCACCGGAAGTGAGCCAGTAGTTGGCTACTGGATGCACAATGGCTTTGTCAATATTGACGGTGAGAAGATGAGCAAGAGTCTGGATAACTTCTGGACTATTCGTGAAGCCTTTGAAAACCACCCTCCACTCGCACTCCGATATGCTCTGCTGAGTGTTCCGTATCGCAACCCCATCGACCTGACGCCCGAGTTCCTTGACGAAGCCACCATGCACTTCGGTAAGCTAGTTGAGGCATACGGAGAGGCTCTTTCCTCCCAGATTGAGTCAGGTACCGATCTGAATGGAGTGAGTGAGCGCTTCGCTGCGGCGATGGATGACGACTTCAACACCAGAGCGGCGATGATTGAGGTTCAAGCAGTAGTCTCGTCGGAAACCGGTTCAGATGTGGCGGCTTGGTTGGAAGGGCACGCCGGTGAAGTCCTAGGTCTGCTACCTCCTTCTGAGGAAGTCTTAGCACGACTAGCTAAGGAAGATTCGGCGAGGACAGAGATCGCCGACAAAGTCGATGCACTATTGGCTGAGCGTGAGAGCGCTAGAGATTCCAAGAACTGGTCTCGTGCTGACGAGATACGAGACGAACTCGCTTCGATTGACGTCATCGTCGAGGATGGGCCCGAAGGCCCGACTTGGCGCTTGGGCTAATCACTCGTCCTCGGAGATTAGAACTGCTGGCCCGCTATCCTCTCGTGCTCTGAGGTTGGAATTGACTACACCTAGCGAGCCGACGATTACTATCAGGGCAACAAAGATGGCTACCCAGTAAAGAGGACCATCAATCCAACTCTCAGTCTCGGGTTCGAGGTCCGGCCCAGGATCCGGCTCATCATCTTCGGTATCAATGAATGACCAAGCAGCGCGACAAGTCACCTCTTGAGGATAGCTTCCCGCATCGGTGCAAAGGTACCCGGGAACCGCGACTGCATCAGCCACTTCGAGGTTGCAGAAAGAACTGCCAGAATCGATGCACTCATCGGTTGGCTGCATTACCACCATGATGGCTCCACACAACAGTATCTTACTGGAAGGAATGGATGGTACACCCGCCTCGGACAGAGTAGTGCTATCGGACAAACACCCCTCTAGGTGAATGCCATCTTCGATAGTTGTAGGGTGCGGAATGGTTCCGCCCCGGGGCCCATATGTGGCCCACAGTACTGGCAACTCGGGTTCAGGCACCTCGGTCTGGTTATTTTCGCTGCAGACCATAGTGCCACTACAATCAAAATCATCGCAGTCGATATACGGATCTCCATCGTTATCAATCCCATCACCACAAGCCTCCTCGGTGTCCTCGGAGCCACCATTTCCTGGATTAGTCACGATTGGACCTGCTCCCGCAACTGTCCCGCCTACGCGATGGCCGTTCTCGTTCAACTCAACATCGTAGTAGTCACTCCAGAGGTCAATAGTACGCCCATTCTGGAATGTAAGGGAGCGGTTCAGTACGTCGAAATAGCGATCATCACCAAGTGTGAACAGGTATTCGAGGGGAACCTGCGCCCCTTGGTTGCAGGATTGCAACTCTGCAAGTAGTTCGTCCACAGTCTGCTGGGCCTCGGGAACTCCGTCATAGGTGATGTCAGTCGCCTTGGTGAAACCCTCTCCTTGGATAATTTGGATTTCTTCATCCATCGCCTGCATAATGTCCACATCTCCGAACACAGCCAGTCCCCCTACCACCACGAGCCTAACATCCGGGTCTATCGCCTCGACGACATTTCGGTAAGGGTCCGAGTGGAAAGTGTCCAGAACGACTAGGTCTGCTGCTAGTCCTGCTTGGATTCGGCCGGTGTGCTCAGACCACCCTATTGCATCGACGATGTTTGTAGTGATTGTTTGGACCAATTCGTAATCAGTGAAGATGTCACCGAGGACGTTCTCGTCCAACCAATCGGCAATCTTCAGTTCGTGCATCGAGCTCTTAGAGCCAGATGGAGCCCAGTCAGGACCAATCATGATATTTACTCCCTCTGCCTTGGCTGTGGTGATATCAGTTGTATCTCCGTATAGTATGAGGTTAGAGGTAGGGGACCAAGCAAGGCTTCCTCCTACAGACCCTAGTGCTTCGAATTCAGGCTGTTCAAGTGCGGTTCCATGGATTACAACAAGCTCGCCAACAAGTAAATCATTCTGGATTAAGATATCGAATTCGGCTCTACTAGACTCATCTACCCCTTCAGCTAGGTGTAGGAACCAGGCGTCTAGTTCTCCGGAGGAGTTGCCGTCCTTGATGTGCTGGCCAGAGTAGTCAGATTCCAGTTCGGTGACTTTCGTATGGATGTAATCCTTGCCAAAATTGTAGAACTCAATATTACGAGCCAGCATAGTTTCGAAGGTATCTGTATGAGAAGTCGAACTGCCCTGGAGAGCCGTATTTCCTCCAGCAATTGCTCGCAATTCAGCAAAGCGCATGGCGGAAGAGTCTGTGAGCGAGCAACCCACATCCTTAGCGTCCCTGTAGGAATCCTCGGCCTGCCATTGGTAGCGATTTTCCCAACCATCGGTCCCGTGATCCCAAAGTGGGATGATGTTGTATTTGGCGTGATTATGCGGGTCGATGAATCCGGGGTAAATTGTCCCACTTGTCGGTATTGACATGACTCCTTGTGCTGATGAGGGTGCACCATCGGAAGCACTCCAAACTGCTTCAATCATCCCGTCTACTACCAGAATCCTACCGTCATCGATTACTGAAGTCTCAGATTCCATTGTGACTACACGCCCCTCAAGGATGTACTCTCCCCGGTGTATGTGGTCTTGAGGAGGGTAGCAGTTGCCTTGCAGGTGATTGGCACCGCCCCATTCTTGGTCGTTGGCACCGCCTGGAGTAGGACTGCCATCAGACAGTTTTACCCAGTTACCGCTAGAGTCGTAGCCGTATGGCACGTCCCAGTCAGAATCCTCGCCCGCGTAACTGACTGAGTCAAGCTCCAAACCTGACTCGTCCAGCAGGCGAATCGTGTCTCCTTCCCAGAAGTCGAATTCTATTCCGGTCCATGATCGGTAGAAAGCGATGTATGAACCCGCTTCTAGGATTGTACCCCAGCCAATGTTACAAGCCGGAGAACCTCCATCGGCTATGTCATCGAGCCACCAGCCACCCATGTCGATAGCCTCAGAAGTCGGATTGTACAACTCAACGAACTGGTCGCTATAGGTCCCCATCGAACCATCGCCGTTCCAGTCAGTACCACCATAATTCTCGTTATTCGGAGAGACTAGAATCTCGTTGATGTAGACGACATCGGTTGGAGCCGTTTGGGCAGATACTATCGCCAATGGACTCAGACTTGTAATCAGCATCAGTAGGACTGTGGACACGGCGACCCGGCACATGCCCACCAACGCGTCGCTTCAGGTTTTGAACCTCACCTCCCTGCGGCGCGGGGCACATCACGTGCGAAGTGCGAAATACGGTCATATGATGGGTCCAACATGCTAGGGGGCGGGCAGTCTAGAGCAGCCTTCGCAGTAATGATGGTATGCAGCATGACTCTTGCAGGCTGTTTCGGCGGTGGCGAATCTGAGGACATAGAAAACACCCCCTGGGATCAAGGGATGGAGTATGTCGATTCCCCCCTCAGTCATACGGACTCCTGTTCTAGCACTCCCTGTGTTAGGCCATTTACAGTTGGCGACTCATTTTCAAATGATACTTGGGGCAACTCATCTTGGGCGGTCTTTGGAAATGTAGAGGGTGGAAATTGTTGTGAGCATTATCTGGCGGCTACTAAGGAGGGACTGATTCTCAACTTTGGTGGAGAATACCCGACTTGGAGTGAGGACCGCGGCCACACTTGGGATGAATATCTACCATCAATCCTCAGCCAAGTCGGATGTCGTGAATGGAAGCCGACTGTTCCCGGGCAAGAAGGGCTTGGAGAAGGCAGCATTGTGCAGACAACCAATGGAGATATCATTTCCATGGGTTGGTTTCCTTATCCAAGCACTAGCGGTGTAGACCAATTCTATGCTTTCTTCCACCCTGCAGGGGCCGATTCCGATGACTGGCAATGGTGTTTCAATCGTACACCCGAACCATTCTATGACAGGTCGTGGCAGGTAGAAGTCGTGGGCCCAATAAACAGCTTCCTTTATGGAAATGGGCCATGGGCTAGTCTAGTAATCTCCAACTTTTGGCATCAGGTTCAGAATATTGGTGGCCAGATTTCCACTGATGGATTGAACTACGATTACTTTGATTTCCCAGATAGAGATGATAGT
>JBJLJN010000016.1:0-25989 GCA_045559735.1 Candidatus Thalassarchaeum sp.
GTGCGAGGAGAGCCCTGCCGTATGAGTAAGACAATTGCCATGGGTGTTCAACGTCCATTCCGTTCATTAGACTGAGATGAGCGGTGGCATCTTCATCCGACTGGCCACCAGAAAGGAAGACGATTCCGGGAAGATTATGCGGGACGTGAGCGGTTAGACAGTCAACAGTCATCTGAGCTGCTTGTTCTCTGCTACCTTGATCTGGACAATCCTTTCCTGGCAATATCATATTTGGTTTGAGTAAAGCCCCAGGGATGTGAACTCCCTGAATCTTGCACTCTGCAAAGGTCGCATCTAGGATTCGTGCGGTTACATCATAACAGGTCTGAGAATCATGGTCGCCATCCATCAAAACTTCTGGCTCGATTATTGGAACCAAACCTTGTTCTTGACAAATCGCTGCGTATCGGGCGAGGGCATGGGCGTTGGTGGAAATATTTGCATCACTCGGTATACTCTCACCGATTCGAATTACGGCTCTCCATTTTGCGAAGCGAGCGCCCATGGCGAAGTACTCCATGCACCTCTCCCTCAGTCCGTCCAATCCCTCGGTGACTTTCTCGCCGGAGTGGTGAGCTAATTCCTTCGCTCCTGTATCTACTTTGATTCCTGGGTGTACGCCACGGCTTGCGAGATAATCGGGAATAGGAGTGCCATCATCCATAGTTTGGCGAATGGTTTCGTCAAAGAGGATGACGCCACTGATTGCCGACTCGTAATTTGAGGTTGCGAAGATGTTTGAGCGGTAGGCGCGACGGGTTTCTGAAGATGGGTCGACCCCTACGGCTTCAAGCCTGTTTGACATTGTTCCATTGCTCTCATCTGCGGCTAGAATGCCCTTTCCAGAAGCCACTAACTCATTTGCTGTTCGCTCGAGTAATTCCACATCCATGTAATAGCCTCGTGGATTCGTGAAGGTTGTAAGAGAAGAAGTCATCGCACGGAGGATAAATAGTAATGCTCACCGGAACTGACATCAATCACTTCTGAGTGAACCGAGTGCCTTCCGTCCTCTGCCTTCTCTACCCCTCTAGTTCGGCCGGGGCAGACTCCGGTTCCGATGAATATGGAATCGTCAGAAGAGCAGAGCTCGTCCCGGCTCCAAAGTCTGTCGATATCATCGTCAATCATCTTCTCCGCCCTCTCTCGGTGGCCTTCATTCTTGAAAATTAACCGACCTTCAAATGGTGCCTTTAACCCACGAAGCGCAGTTGCTGTGATTACCCCCTCAGGAGCGGCTCCGATTCCCATCAACATGTCAATCTCTGAGTTCGGATCGGCGGCGTTGAGAGCAGCAGCGATATCGCCGTCTCCAATCAGAACAACATCGACGTCGTGCTGCTTCAAGTCACGAATCAATTCCTCATGCCTCGGCCTGTCCATCACCACAACTTTGAGCAGAGAGCTGTGCTTGCCGAGAACATTGCACGCGGCCTCGACATTGTAGGCCACGTCGGCCTCGAGACTGATGTGTCCTTCCATCTCAACTGGTCCCGCAATCTTGTCCATGTAGCAGTCGGGGGCATGGAGTAGGGCCCCTCTTGGAGCAGCGGCTAGTACGGCCATGGCATTGGGCTTGTCCAAAGCGACGTGGTTGGTGCACTCTAGAGGGTCTACTGCGATGTCTATGATGGGTGCTCCATCCTGGTCTTGCATAGATCCTAGGGGCTCTCCAATCCAAAGCATCGGTGCGTCATCACGTTCACCTTCTCCTATCGCAACCCTGCCATCGAATGGGACATTATCAAAAACGGCGCGCATGGCCTCAACAGCTGCTCCATCTGCAGCCTTCCTATCTCCAAGTCCCCTCCATGCAGAAGCTGCAACGGCTGCAGCTTCGGTGGCTTGTAAGAAGTGGTCCGCCAAATCTCTTGTAGCCATGAAGACCGGAGCGGGCCTAGGCATTCAATCATGCGGGTCTGCCTTGCTCTTTCTGAGGATGCTGATTCCTTCAATTCGGGAGTTCGGATACTGGCCATCGGAATCTTTCTCAATAGGCTTGAGCATGTCCCAAGCACATAGAAGGCCGGCGCTGACGCCACACAGAGCCTCCATCTCCACTCCGGTAGACCAATGAGTTCGAACAGACACCGTACACCTCAATCCTGATTCCTCGATCTTCCAGTCTACATCACAGCCCTCAATTGGAATCGGATGGCAGTGTGGCAGTGTGCGAGGAGTCTCTTTGACAGCTTGGATGGTCGCGATGGTCGAGGCCTCTCTGACATCTCCCTTAGGCGAGCGCCCATTAGCGACGACGTCAATGGCCGTCTCGGACAGGACCAATAGTCCGGTTGCCACGGCCTCGCGTGCCACCACCGGCTTGGTGCCGATGTCAACCATCCCGGCCCATACATCCTCATCCATGTTACAATTCAGAGTGCGGGGGCTCTTCACTTATAATCCAGCGAGGATTTCATGATGCTATTGGATTTCGTTGATAATATCTGAAATAGTAATCCACAATGGGACTTCATGGCCGAGGCGTTCCGGGACAGGGCAACTCCGGGGCCGGTACCCGTGCTGGCATCTGGAATCAGCCATGATAGGCCAATCACGGAAGCAATGGAGCTCGGAGTGATTGATGATTTGTGTGTGGGATGCTCGTACTGTCTGATGGCATGCAAGGACGATGCTCTTGTGGTCGAGGGATTGTGCGAGGTCATTCTAGAGAACTGCACTGACTGTTTACGGTGCTTGCTCTGGTGCCCCACAGGGGCATTAGTATACTCGTGAGGTGTATCGATGGAAGACAGGCCCAAGGCGGTCGTAATCGGAGCCGGTATCGGGGGTCTTACCTCGGCAGCGCTGATGGCTCAGTCGGGTAGAGTCGACGTCTCTGTCTACGAGAGGATGTCGTTCGCGGGCGGTAGGTTCACCCAGCACGACCACGATGGTTACCAGATTCCGACAGGTGCTGTCCACATGATCCCTCACGGAAAGAAGGGGCCTTTCGCTAATCTAATTCTGGGCAAGCAGAACAAGGGCGGACTAGATCTGGGTCGCCATGGAGTCGATTTCCTGCCGACGACGGAGTTCGCCTGTCGTATCAAGGATGGTAAACTGTATCGTGCCAACTCAGTATATGGAATACTTCCGTGGTTCAAGGCCAGGGATGCATTGAACCTTCCTAGCATGCTGATGAAGAGTGCTAAGCGACCTTGGGGCGACGAGTTTGAGGATGGCAGGGCATGGCTTTCAAGACGCTTCTCAGATGAGTTCATTGACTTCCTCGATGCTTTCTCAAACTTTGCTATCAGTCTGCGTTTCGACCAGATGCCAGCATCGACTGTAGTGAGGATTCTGCAGAACTCGTTCTGGAGCGACAGGCCTCACGTTCCCAAAGGAGGATGCAAGGGAGTGATTGACGGATTGAGGGCCGACCTGCGGGAGAACGGAACTCGCGTCAAGCTCTCGCACGAAATTACTGAGATTCTACCGGGGGATGCCGAGGAGTCGACCAAGGACAACAGATTTTGCATTGGCGTCAGACGGAGAGGGCGTGATGAGGGTGCCTGGGTGGGCGCAGATTCAATTATTCACAATGGCGGACATCCAAATATCTTCAAGGCACTGTCCGACGACTTTGAAGTATCAGATGGAATCAAGGAGCAGGTACGTGACACGCAAGCTGTTGGAGGAATCGGTTTCGCGTTCGCATTGGACGATGATATTCCTCATCGCGGCAGCGGTGTGACCATGCTTCCGGGACTGGAAAGAGTGGGTGGTTACGTTATCCCGACCTTCTCGGATCCGAGTCTTGCCCCAGAAGGCAAGCACCTGATGATTACACATCAGTATGTACCTGATCCAACTGTGAAGTCGGAAATCAGTAAGGGAAGGGAGGATCTGTACGAGGCGATTCCTTGGCTGTCTGACCATGCCGAGGAAATATGTGTTCACTCATATCATCGAAACTGGCCTTGCAATCGTGCACCTCAGGGTGCTGAGTTACCCTCCGATATTGGGGTGGAGGGAATCAGACTGGTGGGGGACGGAATCAAGGGGCACGGCTGGATGATGGTGGAAGGGATAGCGTCGAACGTGCCTAGTGCTGTGAACAGCGTTATTGAGATGTAATCATCCCAGACCTGCCTTCCAAACCTCTCCGTCTGCTCTGATCTCCTTCTTCCATAGTGGGGCCTGCTGCTTCAACTCGTCAATCAGCCAACTACAGGCCTCAAAACCCCCGGCCCTGTGAGTCGAGGCAACATGGATACACACTATCGGCTCACCAGGACCTACTGACCCGGTGCGATGAGCGATTACCACCGATCTAACCCCGAAACGTTCCAAAGCCAGCTCAGCTAGATCGTTCAAGACTCCTGGGAGTCTCTCCTCCCATGCATCGAACTCAAGCCTCTCGACCTCGACACCATCATCGTCTCCACGAGTAAGGCCCACAAAGCTGACAACGCTGCCGCAGCCTTCCACGTCAAGATTTACTCGCAGATTATCTGGATCGAGTCGTTCTGGTTCAATCGACACCAGCACACGTGCCATGGCGTTCCATGCGGGTGCTGCGCTTGAACGCCACGGAAGACCCAACCGTTGAAGCGAGGATGAATGCTCGCAGCAGCATGGGTGAGGAGGCTGTGCACATACTTGGTGCGGGGCTGTCGGGACTCGCCGCTGCGACCTATCTGGCCAAGGCGGGCAGAGAGGTCCATGTCCATGAGATTAGGAGTGATAGTGGAGCCCGCTTCGACGGGGACTTCCAAGGTATCGAAAATTGGACCAATAGCGAGACAGACTTCTTCGACGAGATGCGAGAGTGGGGATTCACCCCTGATGAGTTCAAGTCAGACGGTTTCGACATTATCGACCTGATTCACCCTGATGATGAGATTACCAATCCTGCAACAAATGGTGTCGCATTCAGAGTGGTGGAACGTGGCACTGATTCCCATTGCATCGATCAGGGTTTCAAGCGCATGGCTACTAAAGCGGGAGTCAACATACACTACGGGACGCGGAGAGATCCTGAGGACTGTCACATTGTAGCTGCGGGTCCCAAGGAATCCAGTGCAGTCGCCTTCGGTGAGATCTTTCACACCGACCACCCTAATCACGTCTCATTCCAACTAAACGACAAACTCGCCCCGGGGGCCTATTCCTATCTGATTATCATCGACGGTGTTGGCCTAATCTGTACCTGCCTGTGGCGCAAGCAGAAGCGTACCTCACGCTACCTCAATGAGACGATAGCTTGGTACGAGGAGCACTACGATCTAAATCGCAGACCAATCAAGAGAGTTGGTGGCAAAGGAGACTTCTCTATTCCTGACAAGTACGTCTACGACGGCCGGTACTATGTGGGTGAGGCTGGTGGTCTACAGGACTTCATGTGGGGCTTTGGCATGCGTTACGCCGTCACCAGTGGCGTTCTCGCTGCCAAAGCTGTACTCGGTGAGTGCGACTATGAGACTGAAGTCCGCAAGCGCCTAGTTCCACTAGTTCGAGCTAGTGCCATCAACCGCTTCCTGATGAATCGGATTGGGGACAGGGGATTCAAACTGGTCGCGAATCACTGGATGAGGGATCAAAGCAGGAAGGGAGACGGTCTCGCATTCATGCGCTGGTTGTACTCTCCTGGACCTTTGCGATTAATGCTATGGCCGCTAGTACGATTCGGAATGCTGCGTCGCAAGCGCCTGAAAGACGGGAGGATGGTCCGAAGGATGCCGTTCAGGAAGCCACTAGACCGTGACTCGTGGGAGCCGAGTCCCAGAGCCGAAGAGATTGCTTCACAATGGAACTCGATACGTAAGGGGGGGGCTTCGGTCTCATTCGGCGAGAGCGACGCCTGAAAGGCGTCATCTGGTTCCGTTTGGTTGATATGGCTACCCTTAGTGGCTCAAGCATGACATCTTGGCCTGACATGCAGCCAATGGCGAACAACCTTGTGAACTACGGAACGACGGACAACGGTATAGCCGTCATTGAACTATGCTCTGATTCCGCTGGAGAACCCCTAACTGAAGGCAAGACACCGGTCAACACATACACTCACTCGATGATGAGAGACATAGACGAGGCCGTGCTCAAGGCTCGGTTCGATGATGATGTGACTGTGATTCTACTCACTGGATTTGGAGAGAAGTTCTTCTCTGCAGGAGCCAGTATCAGCATGCTCGATTCAGTCAGTCCCGGATTCAAGTACTTCTTCTGCCTTCACGCCAACGAGACTCTGAGCAGACTGGAACAGACTCCCAAACTCGTAATTGCCGCACTGAACGGACATGCCGTTGGAGGGGGGCTGGAGATTGCTATGTCGGCCGACATCCGCATCGGTCGCAAGGACTCCGGCCAGGTAGGCCTCCCGGAAGTCTCACTGGGAGTTCTCGCCGGGACTGGTGGGACTGCTAGGCTGTCTCGTTTGGTCGGCAAGGCAAAGGCGATGGAAATCATGGTCACTGGACGCAAGTTCTCGTACGAGGAGGCCAAGGAGATGGCCCTGGTGCATGACGTCTGGGCTGGCAGCCTTGAGGAGTTCCGTCAAGATATTCTCGACTATGCCGGCCAGTTCACTCTGCCCTATGCCGCAAGCAAGGCAATCGGGAACATCAAGCGAAGTGTCCAGAGCGGTATGGAGATCCCTCTCGAGTACCATCTAGCACTCGAGAGAGAGTTGCAATCTGACCTGTTCCAGAGCGGGGATGCCAAGAAAGGCATTGCAGCATATGTAAACAGGGAAGTTCCAGAATTTGATGGAAGTTAAGATTCGCACTCTATAGAGTGCGGTTTCAGATACAGCGTTTGATATACCTGTTATCTCTGCCCAGAACTATGACAGACGCAGAGATAGTGGGAGACTATACTCAGAACTTCGAGGCGTGGATTGACGAGTTCAATGACTGGCAGACGAGGATTGGTTTCGACCCGTCTTGGTTAGGTGACTACCGCTTCGACATTAAGTTCGACTGGGACACCGCTGGGAATAGCATTGAGTTCGGTGATTTCGAGGGCAGACCTAAGTGGGAGCGAAGGATGCAAATCCCACAACAGACCATCAGGGATGCTATCATCAACATGATTAGTGTGCAGGGCGACACCGAGTTCGCTTCGGTAGAGCAGCAGAATCACCTCCTGGCCTCAGCTCCGACTGAGTATGACAAGAAATCGGCTCTGAGAATCATGTGTGAGGAGCAGCGCCACGGCTGGCAAATGGCTTACCTCCTGTGCACATTCTTTGGTGAGCAAGGGATTCGTGAAGCAGCTAAGCTTCTTGAGAGAAATGCTCAGGATGGAACTCGCATCCTAGGCTCGTTCAACGAACCAATAGATCACTGGCTAGATTTCTTCATGTTCACACACTTCATTGATCGCGATGGCAAGTACCAACTGAAGATGCTTAGCACATCCTCGTTCAAACCTCTGGCGGCCTCGATGGGGCCCATGCTCAAAGAGGAGTCATTTCATCTCGGAACGGGTGCCAACGGACTACGCAGGATTGTCAAGCAGGGAGTCATTCCCTGCGCTTTGGTTCAGAAGTACGTCAACAAGTGGGTGAGTACAGGACTCGACCTATTCGGGACAGATGATTCATCTAGCGCGCAGTGGGCTTATGTGTACGGCGTCAAGGGCAGGTACGATGAGAGAGAGGCTGCTGAAACTGCCGATAGAGAGCATCTGAACGAAGCCAGTAGGGATCTCTACTTCCAAGAGCTCAGGGATGAGATGAGGAGGATTAGTAAGCCTCGAAAGGAGGGTGAGCCCGAGCTATACATCCCGTCTGACAAGTTCAAGCGTGGAATCGGAAAGTACGCCGGCAAGCGCTACACTGTCCACGGAGAGATGTTTGAGGGTGATGATATTGCTTGGGAAGAGTACCTGTCTTCAGTACTACCTTCAGATGAGGACGAGGAGAAACTGATTAACGAATACATGAAGGAAGATTGGATTCAGTACCGCGAGTGGAAGGGCGACTGAGCTTGGGGGCTTCAACATGCAGCATGTTGCTTTGACTTCATTCGACAAAGAGCGTTGCGCTCCTTTCTTCAAGAGGATGATCGATTACTTCCACGAGCATCATCACTCCGCTAACCAGGATGCATTAGGGTATGAGGAGTTGCTCTACCGCATCCACAGACCGTATACCACAGAGATGCTTGACATGATCGACTCTTGGATGGGGCTGCCCGAGCGCGATTGGCGTGAGGAGACTCAGAGAGAAGTGATGCTGGCTCTGTACGCCATCAGGTACCCTGACACATTGCTCATAGAGAGCTTCACTGAGAAAGCAAGATCAGACATGCGCCGACTCTCAGCCTATCTCCACTTCACCAGCCACACCTACGCTATCTGGGACGAGGACACCCGCAAAGGATTGAGTAAGTTGGGAATCGAAATCCCCAGCATCGAATCTGCTGATCCGTTCGTATACGGGGCCTATATCACTGCAATCGAGTTGCTCAAGGACGTCGCTCCATTCACTTGCTTCTTAGAACACGATGTTCCTCGGCAGCGTCTGTTCCAGGCTGCACTGGCAGCCTATGGCCGGGAGTGATTCAATGGATGTCCGGACCGTCGCCGTCATCGGCGCCGGGACGATGGGAACGGGGATCGCACAAGTCTGCGCCCAGACTGGTTGGGACACTCGACTCTACGATGTCTTTCCTGAGAGTTTGCAGAAGGGAATGTATTCGATTCATTCATTCTGGGACAAGGGCATTGCTCGTGGCAAAACTACCGAGCAGCAGAAGTCGGAATGGTCGGCCAATCTGAGTCCGTTTGAGGACATGGCTGAGGCCGTAGCTGGTGCAGATCTCGTCATTGAGGCTGTGCCCGAGATTATGCATCTAAAGCAGGGTATCTTCCGTAAACTCGAGGAGATGGTTCCCGCTCATACTGTGCTGGCGACGAATACCTCAGGCTTGCAGATTGGCGAAATTGCTGAGGCGACAGAGTGTCCACATAGAGTCGTCGGGTTGCATTTCTTCAACCCAGTACCACTGATGAGTTTGCTGGAGATAGTCCGTCATGAGTCGTGCTCGGATGCTACCATTGCAGCCGCTCAATCAATCGGTTCTGCAATGGGCAAGGAGACTATTCTTGTTCGGGATGTCCCTGGCTTTGCTACCAGCAGGCTCGGGGTAGTGCTTGGAAACGAGGCGATACGGATGCTGGCAGATGGAGTGGCCTCGGCAAGCGATATCGATACGGCGATGCGTCTAGGCTACAAGCACCCAATGGGCCCACTCGAACTCAGTGACCTAGTAGGACTGGATGTGCGGCGTGACATACTCAACAATCTGGCCGAAGCTTTCGATGATGAGCGGTACCTACCTCATCCGATGCTGAATCGATTAGTCGAGGCTGGAGAGCTAGGCAAGAAGACCGGCAAGGGGATCTACGACTGGTTGGAAGATGGTAAATTTGATCGAGATGATCTTTGATGCCCCCCATGGAATATATTCTGATTGAGTTAATTGGTATTCTTGCGGGAACCCTAGGTGTTTTGGCATGGATTCCCCAACTAAGGGAGGTTTGGTTTAAGGGACTTCATGAGGGGATCTCTTTGCCAACCTTTTGGTTGATTTCTACAGCTCTTGTATTGTGGCTAATTTATGGGATAATGATTGAATCGATATCCATCATTATTGCTAATGTGGCTGCATTGGCCTGTATCGTCTCTCTGATTATTGGAGTGGTTAGGCTGAGAAGAAAAACTACTGAATGAGTAGAGGATTGGTGCGGACACCGGGAGTTGAACCCGGGTTAGCAGGTTGGGAACCTGCTGTCATAACCACTAGACCATGTCCGCTCGGATTAATCGGTCGTGTATCCGACTGTAGCACTGTCACCGTCGATAGACATGACGTACAGTGAATTCAGGTTGACGCCTGAGTTGCCCAACCCTCTCGTGAAGGCCGCTAGGGAGCCGGGCTTGTGCTCCATCCTGGTTGACCTAAGCTCGGCCATCGAGTAATCGGCCCCCATTGCGTCCAGAGCCTCGCTAGTGGCGTCTGGGTTGTCGGTCAGAATGGCTGCGGATGCTGAATCTCCCGAAATAGCCACGATTGCAAGGACGTTGACACCTGCTTCAGCGATTGCATCGCAGTGATCTGCCAAGGCGCCAGGTTCGTCTTTCATGTTAATTCTGAATTCCTTCATGTAACGGGGTCAAAGGCCTCAATATTGAATCTGTCGAGGATGAATGAAGACATTCTGACCTTAGGAATGGTACGAGTGCCGGGATTTGAACCCGGGTTCAGGCGTTGGCAACGCCCGGTGATAACCACTACACTACACTCGTGCGGAATCCGGGAAACGAGAATCGCTTTTCTAAGCGTCGGTTTAATCTTCCAGTGACTCGATGCGTCCTATTATGGCCCTCAGGGTCTCTCGGTAGAAATCCTCTCCTCTGCCCACTGGGTCATCCAATCCCCAATCCTCGTCCATTGGTAGTGTGGGGCATTCCACACCGCAACCCATGCTGATAATCTGGTCGAATCCAGTTGCATCTATGTCATCTACTGATTTGGGGCGCTGTCCACCCATGTCAATTCCAATGTCAGATGTGACCTTAATCGCATTAGGCGCGATATTTTCCCCTGGATGAGTTCCTGCTGATTCGGCCTCATGGCCCATGTGCCTAGCCGCTGCCTGAGCCATCTGACTTCGGCAAGTATTCCCGACGCAAACGAATAGCACTCGCATCAGGGAATCCTGACTTCGGTGACTAATGAACCAATCCACAATATTCGACGTTTGTGGAGTAAAGGCTCGCTGAACAGAATTGAAGTAGCCCTCGCATGCCGTAGCATCATGGCGGATTCTCCGATAAGCCACCATCCCGGCGGGCAGGAGGGTACGCCCGTTGAGCCAGATGCTTCACCTGAGCAGCAAGCTCAGATGGAACAGGCGTATCAGCAGATGCAGCGAAAACTGCGAATCACCAAGATGGATGAGGGCATCAAGCACAAGATCATGGTACTATCAGGTAAGGGCGGCGTGGGCAAGTCCACAGTAGCTACAGGACTAGCACTATCACTCGCCCGGAAGGGCATGAGTGTAGGTTTGATGGACATAGATATCACCGGCCCAAACATCCCGAAGATGCTCGGAATAGAGTCATCTGACCTCAATGTCGAGGAGGGACAGATTTTCCCCGCCATCGGACCGAATGGCGTCAAGGTTATCTCGATGGCTTTTCTCATAGAAGACCCTGACAAGCCGGTTATCTGGCGTGGCCCGATAAAGCTCGGGGCTATTCAGCAGTTCATCGGTGATGTCGCTTGGGGAGAGTTGGATGCGCTGATTATCGACTTCCCGCCTGGAACCAGCGACGAGCCTCTGACGGTCAGCCAGAACCTGCCAGGCATAGATGGCGTGGTGATTGTGACGACTCCGCAAGAGGTCGCTCTCCTCGATAGCCGTAAATCGATCAACTTTGCAAAGACTCTCTCTGTACCGGTTCTGGGGGTCATCGAGAATATGAGCGGGTATACAATCAGAGGCACGGCCAGCCCCGGAGATAAAGTCACAGTGATGGGCCCGGGAGGAGTTCCCATCTCAGCCACAGCAGATGATGAAGGTGACTGGTCGATAACTCTGGACGTGTTCAAGTCCGGCGGGGGTGCCGATGCAGCGGAGGACCTCGGAGTTCCATTCCTTGGCTCTCTGCCGTTCGACCCGGGCATCGTCCGAGGTGGAGATGATGGAGTTCACAGAATCGTCGCTGAGCCGGAGGGAGACACTGCGGCAGCGTTCGACAGCATAGTCGAAAATGTGCTTGAGACCCTGCGTGAGGGCTCCGGGACATCTGTGAGGATTACTTGACGTTCGACCTCCGAATAAGGGTCGATTTGATGGCTCATCCGCCGCCCCAGAGGTATTGAGAATGGCAGCGGGAACTGGCATCTACATCACCTGGATCACCGGGGCAATCGTGCTCAGCATAGCGATGATGCCGTTTTTCAAACCTAGCTATTCTAAGCTCAGCGCTGACGGTTTCATCGACATGTTCAGACGATACTGGGCTCACATGATTGTGGTGTTCTCGGTCTATCTTTGGAAGGACATACTCGACGGGATGGACCGAGCCCTGATGACGAATACGCAGCTGGACATGACACCATACGTATACGCCATTGAAGGTAACATCGTATTATGGGTCCAACAAGCGATGAGGAATGCTCTGCTCGATGAGGCCCTAACTCACTTCTACGTGATGGGATTCATGACAGCTACCTTCGCATCCTTTCTGTATCCGATTTACTTCGATGACAGGCATATGGCTGACAGAGTGTCGCTGTCGATGTTCTGGGTATATGTCCTCGCAATTCCATTCTATCTCTTCTTTAATGTCGGAGTCACCGGCAATCACATCCCTGAGATGCAGGCCATAGCCTACGATCTGACTCCAGAGATTAACAACTGGTTCACCCGAATCGATCCGTTCACCAATGGCATGCCCAGCTTACATATCGGTCTGCCATTCGCAATCTGGCTCACCATGCAAAAGTGGGATGACGATGGTAGATGGTACAGGTATCGTAACTTCCTGATGTGTTTCATCCTGCTGACCGCGCTCAGTATCGTGTATCTGGGAATACACTGGGTAGTCGACATAATCGGTGGCATGGTCGTGGCGATACTCGCAGTCCAAATCACTTCTACGACCAGTGAGCCAATCTGGAAGGTGGCAGACGAACGTCTGTTCGGCCGTAGACTGTCAAGGGCGATTTCCGATCCCAGGAAGTGGTTGAGACAGGTCTCAGTTGGTTTGAAGGAGGGTTTCAGGCCGCTCAGGGAGCCGAGTCGCCGGCAGACAAGTTTCATTATCGCAGCAGTAGTTTTGTCGACTGGTGGTGTGCTGCTGTGGGATGCCACACATCAGGACTTTCCTCTTGAGGGGGTCGAGTGGCCGACGGCCGCTGCCGGCTCGGGAGGATGGCTGGTATCGGTCGAGGAGGATCCGGTGAGCTCGGAAGTGAAGATAACGCAGTGGAACGTGACTTCGCAAGAGGGGGTCGAGATTGTGAGTGGTGAGTGGGCGGCTGCCCCCTCGGTGGTCGTTTCCGGTCAGTACATGGCACTGCATGACTCGCAGAATCTCGAATTCTACGATTTAGGGGAACAGGACTCGGTCCCAACTCCCTCCTTGACATTGAATGATGCTGGCCCCATCCTGGATGTAGCAATAGCCGAGGACTCAGGTGCGGCTGTTCTGGTAATTATGGGCGAGTCGTCGTTGCAGTTCGTCGATGTGCTCTCTGGCGAATCGGTTGTAGGTCAGAAAGATGGTTCATTCTCGATTGTAGCTGCTTCTGGAACTCTGGTAGCTTGGGTCGATTCATCCTCTGAATCACCAACGGTTAACCTCACCTCGACCAGTGGGAGCATTGAGATTGGCGTCGAACTGGACGTCGCTGCAACAGAGGCTGAGGACGAATATCTGGAGCAGATTTCCGGAATTCCGGTGAATTACTCTAATGCCACAGTCATCGACATCGACATGTCGTCATCATGGCTGGTTGCTGTGGTAGATGTTGGACCTGTGAACAGAACGGCCCTAGTGGATATTCTCAGCGGCGACCAGATAGTTCTCTCCGACCCCCTGTGGCAGTCATCCTCGCCCAGCATCGGTGATGGCAGAGTGGCGTTCCTTCAGATACCGTTCTGGGACCCGACCAATCCGAATGCGATTGCCAATCATGATGTCTACCTGCATGAGATTGAGAGCAACACCACGCTTGCCATCACGCGTGATGATGATGTCAACCAGATGGAGCCTCAGGTGTTACTCGAAGAGGTGGCGTGGATAGAGGTAGACACTGCGGGAGAGTCGATACTGAAGGTGTACTCAGGGGAAACTTTTCAGCCGTACTCCTCGGTAATACTGCAATCTGCCATAGTCATGCTCATCCCACTGCTGTTCCTATGGTCATACCAAGCAGCATCCGAGAGATGACTCACTCAGCGAGGCGGAACATCTCATCAAGACAGTATCCTGCTCTCTCGATCACTGATAGATCCAATTCGATAATCTGGTCTGGACTTGGGTCACGCAGTGCCTGTAGGATATTCTCCAGCTGTGTCGTCTTCATATGACGGCACATCACGCATGCTCCGACCAGATTGAGATCCTCCTCAGACTCGGCCATCACCCTGTCGGTTGTGCCGCATTCGGTAATCAGCATCAGGTCCTTCTTGCCAATCGAAGCCAGCCTGAGGGCCTCTTCCATCAGGACCTCGCTGCTGCCGACGAAGTCACTCTCCTCCAACACATCCGTGTCACACTCAGGGTGACTGAGTACCTGGAGGTCCATTCCCGCCTCACTTGCACGCTTTCTCCAAGTCCGGATCTTCTCTCCGGTGAAAGCCGCATGGACCTCGCACTCACCATCGAATATGATTACGTCCTTCTTGCCCGCGAGGTGGTTCTGCAGATGCTTCCCCATGAATCTATCAGGGACAAAGATGAGTCCATCTCCAGGTAGCCTCTCGCAGATTCTGAGGTAGTTGCTGCTGGTGACACAGACATCACACTCGGCCTTCACCTCAGCACTGGTGTTGATGTAGCACACTACTGGCAGCCCAGGATACTTCGCTCTGATGTCTCTGACGTCCTGAGCGGTAATCGCGTCGCTCAGCGAGCATCCTGCCTCAGGAGAGGGGTGGAGCACGGTCTTGTGGGGGCTAACAATCTTAGCCGTCTCGGCCATGAACCTGACGCTGGAGAAAAGTATGGTCTGTTGAGGGGCGTCTCTTGCCTCCTTGGACAGCGCATAGCTGTCGGCTACCGAGTCGGCCACCCCGTAGGTAATGTCGGGAGTCTGATAGGAGTGAGCAATCAAGAAAACATCCTTCTCCTGTTTAAGATAATTAATCTCGAGGGTCAGAGGTGCAATCGATTTACAGGTCTCAAGGCTCCACCTGAATGGCTGCTTGATAGCGTCTCTGAGCCTCTTGGCTTCCCTCTCGACTTCGAATTCGGAAAATGCCGAGTGGCTCAGTCCGCCTCTCTGGAGAGGAGGCGGAGGTAGCTCTATGGCCATACAGTATCCTCGTTGTGTGCAACCGCTTTGAAGTCATCTAATGTCGGGTATGCATGGCGGGAGCGGTAATCCCCATGTGGAGCCCCATAGAACTGCTTCATGAGGGTGCAGAGGCAACGGTAACAGCCGGGAGATGGATGGGCAAGCCAGCGGTCCTGAAGATGAGGAGGCCTAGGGGCTACAGACACCCCGACTTAGATCGTAGACTGACTCGTAGTCGGCTCGCAGTCGAGGTCAGGGCACTTGGGAGGCTGCAACGGCTTGGATTCCCCTCACCGTCTCTATTAGACTGCGATATCGAGGAGTCTTGGATACTAATCTCTCGGATTGAGGGTAGGCCGCTGCATGATGCGATCGCTGACGGTTCCGCCGGATGTGAGGCTATGGAGATTGTCGGGGCCTTGATTCGCAGGCTTCACGAGGAGGGGATATCTCACGGAGATATGACCACTCACAACATCCTAATCGACGATTCGGGAGAGCTTTCAATGATTGACTTCGGGTTGGCGCGAGTCTCACCGGAATTGGAGCAGATGGGGCTCGATTTGCAAGTGCTCAATGAATGCCTGACCGCCAGCCATTCCGAGCTCGTGGGAGCAGTAGAATCTGTGGTCAGAGGATATCTCGATGCCGGGAATGACCAAGCTGGAGATGTAGTATCCAGATTCGAAGCCATCAAAGGAAGAGTGAGGTATCACGGATAGGGTCTGACATGAGGTTACTATTCGCTACGAGTAACAAGAACAAGGTCGCCGAGGCGGGCTCGTTGCTAGCAGACTCTGGGCACACCGTTGAACAGTTACTAATCGGCGGATTAGCTCCGCAGTTCGACGAGCCCAAAGAGCTGGGAATAGAGGCTGTGGCGAAATTCAAGATGGCGCAGGCACTTCTCCTACTCGCTCAGGAAGGCATTGAAGACGTCTTAGTGATGGTTGAGGATTCGGGCGTATTCCTCGATGCTTTCAATGACTGGCCGGGTGCCGAGTCAGCGGATGTCGAGTCAGAAATCGGCCTTGATGGAGTTCTCTCGCTATTCACTGAAGGCATGACTCGGGGTGCCGAGTACAGAGCGGTGGCTATAGTTTCTGACGGCAGCTCGATTTGGAGTGCCGAGGGAATCTGCAGAGGCGAGATTGCAGAATCGGTGAAGGGAGACGGAGGTTTCGGATACGACCCGATTTTCATCCCCGACGAGGGTGATGGGCGGACCTTCGGAGAGTGGGAAGAGGGAAAATACAGCGTAATCACACACAGAGCAAAGGCGATGAACAGTCTGGCAGAGCTCCTCAGGGCCCCGTCAAGGTGAAGGCTAAGGGCGCTTCGTACGGGTTGGGAACATGGTTTCGCTCACTCGGTTGGCTCTTTGGATAGCAGTACTTCTCGGGATTCCGCTATTCCTAGTTCTACAGGGCGATGCAGGCCTTATAACTAGGGTGGCTGGAGGCATTTTACTGCTCGCCTTGGTATCGATTCTGCTGTTCTCCGGCCGCTCTCCAGTTCCCAAACCTCCCAAGATAGTGGTAGAGCCAGAGATGAAGAAGGAGTCGAAGTTCGAGATTGATTTGCCAGAGCCTGTTCTGGAACCAGAAGGCGCCAGCGATCGCAGAGGGGACAAAATCAAGCGTAGTCGCGGCAGGTCTACAGGGCCCGAGATGGCCTCTCCGACTCCTCCACAGATGCCGATGCCTGCGCCAGTAGTAGCAGAGGGCGAGGTGGTACCTCCGGCTCCCATGCCAATCATGCCAGAGGATGGCAGCAGCGTAGCAGAGAGATATGTGGCCGAGGCGAACCCTCAAGGTAACTTTGAGGCTGAAGTCGAGGAGTTCGTCGGCCAAAGGAGGGCGAAGAGAGCTGAGATTAGATCCCGTATCGAGAGGAAGCGCAGAATGAAGATGGCTGAGAGAAGAGCGGCTAAGGCGAGGATGTGGTCTGCTGTCGAGGACGGAGAGGATTTAGCCGAGTTGCTCAAGCAGCCCGACCACGGGATGACAGTCCTCGATGAGCCTGAGTCGCCAGACCCGACTCGTCCTCAGGGGGTTTCTTATGTCAGGATAGATGAAGAACGTATACTGCGACTCAGGATACCGCTGGAAGTGACACCTAGAGAGTCTTCTCGCAGCGTCAAGGAGGAAGAGGTGCCAGCTCCGATAGATGTCCCTGATGGTATGCCCTCAATGCCGCCACCTCCGGGCATGCCCCCAATGCCTCCTCCAACGGGAACGCTTCCTATCCCTCCTCCTGTGAATCCAGACAAGGACTGAACAACTGAACGTTCAAGCCAACAGACTCGCTGCGAGTGGTGTGTCAGAGGAAGTTCTGCTGGTAGAAGACGTCCCAGTTGAGGGCTGTAGCCCATCGGGTGGAGTCATTAGCGTCTGGACCCTGAATCGCCCGAGCAAACTAAATGCACTGAATAGGGAGTCTCATACCGCAATCAGAGAGCAATGTGTGCGAGTAGAGTCTGAGGACTCGATTCGTGCTGTGGTCATCAGAGGGGCGCCTCCGCCACGTGTTGAAGATGGAGGGAGACCCAAGCCCGCGGCCTTCGCCGCAGGAGCGGACATCTCCGAATTCAAGGACAAGTCCTCTGATGATGTACGGGATTTCTTTGGAAACAACGCCTGGGAAGCAGTCTGGGGCCTCTCAAAGCCTACAATTGCCATGGTAGACGGATTCGCTCTGGGCGGCGGCACAGAACTAGCACTCGCATGCGACATCAGGGTGGCATCCAGTCGTGCAAAATTCGGTCAGCCTGAGATAAATCTCGGGCTGATTCCCGGAGGCGGAGGAACTCAGAGGCTGTGCAGGCTTTTGGGCTACGGGAAGGCGATGGAGATGACTCTGACCGGTGAGATGGTCGGAGCAGACGATGCCCTGCGTCTGGGACTCGTGAACAAGGTCGTCGAGCCAGAGAATCTGGAAGAGGAGTCGATGCAAATGGCCGAGGTCATTGCAAGGAAGTCTCCTTACACGGTCAGAGTTGCCAAGCGGGCAGTCCGAGCAGCCCTCGACCTACCATTCAGTGAAGGGGTGCTGGCAGAGCGCTCCGAATTCATAGCACTGTTCGACACCGAGGACAAAGAGATTGGAGTCAGTGCCTTCCTTGACCGCGACGAGGCCGAATGGGTGGGCCGATAGAGCTTGCCCAGTAACCGTCATGTCCCGAACCCACATCGAAGTGATGTGAAAGGGCGAATATTGGTGCTGTGCGGCCCTCCCGGATCGGGCAAGGGCGTAGTTTCCAAAATCGCGGTCGAGAGGGGCATGATAGTGCTCTCTCTGGGAGATGTGGTCCGTGCTGAGGTCGCAGCGAGAGGCCTCGAGGAGTCTCCTGAGAATGTGGGTAACACGGCGCTATCGATGCGTGAGGAACACGGTGAGGATGTCGTGGTAGTCAGGCTGCTTGACAGAATCGAGAATTCTCTTTCTGCTGCAGATGTCCTGATTGACGGGATGAGGCAGCCAGAGGAGATGGAGCGACTAAAGCAGCAAAACCCCAATGTCACAGTATTAGCAATATCAGCAACTGAAGGTTCTCGCTCCGGCTGGCTCTCTTCAAGGGGGCGAGGCGAGGACGGGGGCAGTGGTGATTTCTCGCAGAGGGAGAGACGTGAATGGGGATGGGGATTGGACGTTCTGATATCACAGGCTGACGCTGTGATTGTGAACGACGGTTCTATGGAGCAGCTCTCCAAGCGCAGTGATGAGATTCTTGAGAGTCTGGGCTTCTGACTACTCAAACGAATCCTCAATCATGGCTATAGGATTCTCATCTATGCTGGCATCTATGCTCAGCCAGCCCGAATTCTCAGCATCTCTCACTATGCAATCCTGAATCTCCCTGATTCGATAGAGATTGTCCAGATAGTGTTCCACTCCAGTCCTATTGTGCCTCTCTCTGGATTTGATGAAGGTCTCGTGGGTCTCCTCATCATCGACTCGAAGTACGACTCCGCAAGCCTCTCCACCCGAGTTCCTCCACTCCTCAAGCATCGCTTCCCCGGGAATTATGTGGACACCTTCGAGCACGAGATCGGATGACTTGGCTGCTGCCCGGAGAACCACGGCTTGCGTGGCTTCTGATAGGACTTTTACCGTCTGGAGCCAGTCTTCGATTACTCCGGAGCCCGCTGGTTCGAATGAAGACCGATGGAGGGCTGGACTCTGTTCTGGGTCGTACTGGGTCCTCAGAGTCTCCCTGATGGTATCTGTAGAGACGATCTTGGAGAATCTCAAAGATGATGCCACTCTGGCGGACAGAGTTGACTTGCCGACCCCGCTGGTACCTGCGATAATTAGCAGTCTGTGGGCACTCATGTACACCCTCAGCGCTGTATGGCCTTAATCTCGAGGAACTCTTCCAGACCGTGAATTCCCAACTCCCGACCGTTGCCTGAGAGTTTGTAACCCCCGAACGGGGCTGAGATGTTGAACAGGCCGCCATTGATACTGATCTGGCCAGTTCGCATCGCTCTAGCCACGCGCATAGCCCTCTCCTCATCGCTCGACCAGACTCCTCCAGACAGTCCGTACTCTGAGTCATTGGCCATTTCGATGGCTTCTTCCTCAGTGGAGAAAGTCGTGATTGACAGAACGGGGCCGAAAATCTCCTCGCGGAATATGGTCATCTTGGGAGTGACGTCTGAGAACACAGTAGGTCGGACGAAGTATCCCTTGTCCAGACCGTCGGGCATCCCAAGGCCCCCGGCGACCAGAGTCGCCCCCTCTTCGATTCCAGCAGCGATGTACGAAGAGACGCTTTCCTGCTGCCTACTTGAGACCATAGGGCCGCAGCGCTTTGATTCGTCCATTGGATCTCCGACCGTGTACTTGGTAATCTTAGAAGAAATTACGTCGATTACCTCCTGCTTCTTTGACTCAGGCACGAGCAATCTGGTAAGTGCTGAACACTCTTGGCCGGAGTTTCCGAAGCAGTCGTGAATCGATGATGATGCAGCTCTAGCGATGTCCGCATCATCGAGGATGATGTTGGCACTCTTGCCGCCAAGTTCCAGAGTCACCCTCTTGACGCTGGGGGCGGCCAACTCGCTGACTCTAACTCCGGCTCCAGTGGAACCGGTGAAACTGACCATGTCAACATCCGGATGACAGCTCAGAACCTCACCGATTTCCCTGCCATGTCCCGAGACCAGATTGAAGACTCCGGGGGGCAGGCCAATCTCATGGATGATGTCAGCTAGGACGAAGGAGTTCAGTGGAGCTTCCTTCGACGGTTTGACGACCATTGTGCATCCGGCGGCTATGGCTGGTGCAACCTTTCCGATTATCTGATGCAGCGGATAGTTCCAAGGTGTAATCATCGCCACGACGCCGATTGGTTCCTTGACAACGAGTGAGTTTCGCACCTCCTCCTCCCAGACATAGTCCTCGAGAATCTTGGCGTATGAGCGGGAAACCACTCTGGGAGTCCCTACCATGGCCCCCCTACAGTAATTGACCGGAGTCCCGACCTCGGAGGTGATCAGTTCGGTAAGCTCCTCAGTGCGGCCCTTGATGGCTTGAGAAAGCATGTTCAGGAAATCGATTCTCTCCTCAACTGAGGTCTTGGACCACTCGGGGAATGCAGCCTTGGCTGCTGCCACTGCGGCTTCGACGTCTGCGGCTGAACCTACCGGCACAGAGCCGATGACATGCTCATTGGCCGGATTGATGACTTCGATTGTCCCTTCGCCTGTAGGCTCGACCCAATTCCCTGCGATGTACAGGTGCTCGCGTGTGTGCATGTACAGCCCACCGCGCGCCGTCTTAAGAGATTCATGCAATTCAATAACAGGTGTGACATCTGCGAGACATGCCGAATAGGCTGGTAGTGATGCGCCATGCCAAGAGCAGTTTGGACTACCCCGGTTTGGCTGACCACGATAGGCCACTGGACGCCAGAGGGCAACATGATGCTCCTCGCATGGCTCAGGTCCTGTCCGATCGTGGATGGTTACCTCAACTCATCCTAGTAAGTAGCTCAAGGAGGACGATTGAGACCTTGGAGAGAATGTCTCCACTGATTGATAAAGCAAGAATTGAGATTCGTCCTGAGATCTACCACGCCGGTTTGAGTAGTATGTCTGAGCAGTTGGAGGACGCACTGGAAGATGGTACCACTATGATTCTAGGTCACAACCCCGGCTCCGAGGTACTCGTAAACCACCTGACTGGAGAATGGAAGATGCTGCCGACGGCTGCAGCTGCGTTGATAGAGAAGAGCGGTGAGAAGTGGGAGTTGATCGAGGTCCTTAGGCCCAAGGAGTTGGGCTAGTCGTTACCATTCCGTATCCGAGTTGCGCATCGAGATTACTACCGCAGTAACTCCGATAATCAGGAGCAGTACTAGGCCCAAGGCGATTATGGTCATCGAGTTATCACTGATCCAACTTCCCCCATTTCCTCCGGAACTAAGCTTCTCCAGTTCGATAATCTGCTGCTGCTCGTTGAATGGAGTAGTGGATAGATAGGTGTCTGTGGCTCTGACTTCTATGGTCATGTTCCCCCCTGGTAGGGTAGAGCGGGCGTCGAACAGCAAGGAGTACACGTCATCCCCTGCTACTCTGTCTCCCCCGGTCCCGTCATCAAACATCAGTAGCCAGGCCTCGGAGCTCCCTATGGGTGCCAGTCTACCGATCCTAACTTGCGCCGAGGAGACTCCATCGGGATCTTCGATGTACACCTCAAGGAGATGAGTGATTGGGTCTCCACTGGAAGGAACATGGACTGTGTCGACAATTTCACCATCCCTGATAATTGTCAGATTGCCAATGCTCGGTGCTTCGTTCTCAATCGAGAGTCGCGGTGCGTCCACAGGGAATCCGCCTGCGTGGGTGTGTTCCGCTATCACAGTCTCTCCATCCCCGTCTGTGATTCTTATGGGAATTGCGCGCTCACCCGGAGACATGCCATCGGGTACTGTGAATTGGCCCACCCATTCACCATCAGTCTCGACTAGCTGGCTAAGCTCTCCACCTACTCCTAAGAGATCCACGGCTGCCGATACTACACCGTGCCCATCGACTGCAGTTACCGTGATGTCAACTGTATCGCCGCGTACGACTGAGGCAGGATAGAATTGCAGAGACATCATTCTTGGGGCTGCATTGGTGATTTCCAAACTGGCTTCCTCAACCACAGATATCCAGAAATCATTGATTGTAACTGATGATTCGATTGTCCCGTGCAGCAATCCCTCGTAGGTAACTAGCGCTGTCCAGATGTCATCGTGAATGGTGTGGTCGCCCAGAAGGCCCGAGTCAGAGAGTTCGATTACCCCGAGGCCAATCTCAGTGAGGTCAACAGACACTGCTGTGACATCTGTATCGAAGTCGTAGACCAGAACCTCGAGATGGGCTGAGTCTCCTTCTGTGAGCAGTCTGCCTTCGCGGAAGCCCACAGAGAGCAGAGCGGGGGGTGTGTTCTCCTCCTCAGTGATTACCGAAGGTGAAAGTACTCGGTCCACTGACTGATGCTCGATGAATGCCAGATTCTCAGCAGTTCCGTTCTCGCTGAACGATATCTCAATCCAGCGGTAGATCTCATTGAGTAGTCCGGCTAGAGGGCCCTCGTTGACCACACTGCCAGATGCATGGGCGTCGCCGCCATAGTCACCAATCCACTCAGCAAGGGTGATGTTGTGTCCGTCCATCACACCATCGACCACTGACATCACATCCACGGATAGTATGAGCGCGTTGTTGCCGACAAGAGCGAAACTGTCGCCGGGAACCAGGATCTTGGGCGCCGAGCCGGTCTCCCTCGAGATGTGATTCTCGAAGATTCGGTCTGCGTCTGGACGCTGGGGTTGCCTGATGATGGGCGAGGATTCGGGATACTCATTGTCCGTAGTCCCGTTGTCCTCAATGTACTGGTACCTGATGGTTCGATTCCACCAGTCAATTTGCGGAACAGTGTACTCGTAAGTCAGGTTGTGCTCGGCCTCCCATTCCTCAGATATGGGGCCGATTGGGGTCGCCGAGACATTGAACCAGAATTCGTTCTCAATCTTATCGACCTCAAACATAGAGCCGGTCGCGTTTTGCTGAGTTCCTGAGTCGACAATCCTCCTGATTAGTCCGAAGCTGCCCTCAGCATCGCCATCATAGGTCCCATCGAGCCTAATCGTCTCGGCTATCGTCTCGCCACCTTGGGCCTCAAAGTGGATGACTGGGATTGTGCCATTGACCTCGACCTCAAAGAAGTCGTCATCAATCAAGAAACCGAACTCGCCCCCTCCGAGGATGAGTGAGTGCTGTTCCTCCCGGATTCCATCCTCCCAACGCTCCAATATTCTGAACTCATCGAGATCGAATGAGAAGTACTCGTCGCTACCTCCATCAAGCCGTAGTGTGGCATTGGCCTCGAGTTGTAGGTTCTGTAGTCGTCTTTGGTCGTCCTCGTCCCAAGTCTCCCAATAGAACGAAGAGAGTTGTCCGAACCCACCTCCACTGCTGTTATTGTCGCCTCCGTTGAAAGACAGCCAGCCGGTTCCATCAATCAGGAAGCGCTCAGTGGATCTCCCTTCCTCCCAAGAACGGAGTACGAACACCTCATGCACGTCTACGTCGACAGAGAATCCATCGCTCCCGTCCGCGTCTTCCTCAGTGGTGTTCAGAAAGAGTGAACCATTACCGCGCATCTCGAAGTCTTGCCTGAGTAGTTCGACCCCGTCGTAGGTCTCATTGAGCCAGATTGTCTCCAGATTGAGTGCCAGTATGAGTCCCTGAGTCCCGTTCATCGAATCAAGCATCAGTGTGCCGTTTCCGAGTTCGTTGGACTCAAGGATATCTCCTGTCCGTTTCTGCCATCCTCTGCCCTCAAAGTCGATGCTGTCGCCCTGCTCGGTCCCTTCCATGCTCCATGTGGTCTCACGAGTTATCTCGTGATCCTCCATAGGCTGGTTCCAATGCGTGATTCCGAGTTCACGGGAGCAGGATGCTTGCGCAGTGGTTACTGAAATTTGTACAGTATCTCCGAACTGTGGCTCGGTGTCGAGTACTATGTCAATCTCGCCTCCTGCACTGACGAACGAGGCGTTGGAGTCATCAGCAATCTGAACATCGTCCCTGTTCTGTTCCACTGAGACCGTGACTGAAGTGGGAGTATCGCCACCAGTGAATGGAGGATTGAAGACGACAAGATAGCGATGTAAGACGTCGTAGCTAAGATTCCAACCTCCGTCCCAGTGCTCCTCGACGTCCCAATCGACAAGCACAGTGCAAGTGGTATGTTCTTCTTCCTCGGCAAGCACCATCGAGGCCTGACTGGAGATTAGCAGTGCCGCGAGGATTACGAGGGCTTGTCTCGCGCGAGGCACGGTACGTGCCTCGGACGGCAGGATATGAATCGATTCCCGTCACGCTTCTAGAACAGTGGCTCTTCGTAATCGTCGTCTTCGCCGGAGCGTTCTCTCCACAGCGAGGAGGGGACGTCGTCATAGACGCCAGCGTATGGATCGTCGTCGTCCTTGCTGGTGCTGCCCTCGGCAGCGAGTCTGGCAAGTTCTTCGGCATTGGACTTGAACTTCCAGTAGTGGATTCTCCACTCGCGACCGTCCCAAAGGGTGGTCTCCTCGGATTCGGTGGTCAGTAGGTCATAGTCCTGCAACTGGTAGAACAGGTTACGGTCGGTCGGCTCAAGAGCGTTGTCGATGATACGATTGGAAAAGCCGAAGAATCCGAGTGCGTGCTCGGCTATCGTCTCGGCAACTGAGGTCTCCATATCGATGTCAACCTTGTGTCGGATGGCATCGGTCAACTGTGCAAGTGTCAAACCCATCAAATCCCTCCGCGGCGAGTATAGATGGGAGGCCGCGCTATTTCAACAGTCCTTCCCTGTGCCCCGAATTCGGTCTTTTTCGTTCCGAAGTGGTTAATCTCCCTGTTACTTTCGCGACCTCGTGGAAGAGCAGCAGAAAGTTACCTTCCTCGGTCTTGAGGAGTCTGATGAGGGTCCTTGGGATCTAGTGGTTCTACCAATACCGTTCGAGATGACGACGAGTTGGGGAGAGGGTACAGAGAACGGCCCAAAGGCCTGTATCATTGCGAGTTCACAGGTCGAGCTTTACGACCCCTTGCTACAAGAGGAATTGCCATGCGGAATGAGGATGCACACGGCTGAGGCCTGGTCGTCTGATGCGGGGACTTTGGTAGAGCAATTGGATTCGATTAGGGACTACGCTATTGAGTGGTTGAACGGTGAGCAATTTCCTCTTTTCCTAGGAGGGGAACACGGCATTCTGCCTCCATTGATGCAGGCTGCAGCAGAACATCCGTCAATAGGCGGGGATTTGAGTCGCCTGACGCTGATTCAAGTCGATGCACATGCGGATTTGAGAGATCAACTCGGAGGAGAGAGATTCTCTCATGGAACAGCAGTCAGGAGATCACTCGATGCCGGGGTTGGCAAGGTGGTCCAAATCGGTACACGAGCTCTATCCAGAGAGGAGGCGGAATTCTCACAGAATGACGAGCGAGTGGAGACCTGGCACGCTAGGGATTTCATGGGTGTGTGCGACGGGCAAGCAGGATGGGCTGCACTAATGGATAGGATTGCACAAATTGAAGGCCCAGTCTGGTTGACTTTCGATGTGGATGGACTAGACGGCTCGCTTGTTCCAGACACCGGTACTCCTGTTCCCGGAGGATTGAGTCATTGGGCCGCTGTTGAGATCATCGAGGGACTATTCGCAAACGGGGCCGAGGTTATTGGAGCTGATGTGAACGAAATCGTCCCCGGAGAGGATCGTTTGACCCAATTCAATGCAGCACTCATCGCCACCAAGATAGTGGCCGCTCACATAGCAAGTCGTGGTTAGAGGACAATAGATTCACAGCGAGTGCCAATGATTGTAGATGAAGCCCCCCTCAGCGGCGCATGCGCCGCTGGGCAGCAATCGTCCTCGCATCCCTGATGCTCACTGTGCCAGTTGCGCCTGCTGCATCAGCACAGATTGGTCAGCCGGACATTATTCAGGAGCACT
>JBJLJN010000017.1:0-25920 GCA_045559735.1 Candidatus Thalassarchaeum sp.
CTGCATGTCCACTCAACAGCCGATTCTGTGATTCAGTACGATGGTGGATCGATAAGCGGAGACTCCTATCCTTCGGCCACCGAGACAGTTGGCTACTGGGCCGACCGTTCCGGATGCGATGCGTCCTGGACTCAGCTTGGCTCAAGGGATATCTCGGGTGATGATGGGCAGACAGAGACCGATGAATTTGAGTTCCTCAACTGCGCATCAGGCAACCGAGTTGCTCATTGGAGGATTAATGGAGGATCCCACGTCCCTCCGCTCAACGACCCCGGCTGGGCCAACCAGACTCTGGACTGGGCTCTCTCTGGATTTGTGCGCGACTCGGATGGCGATGGGTACCGTGATGATGTTGATGCGTTCATCTACAACCCCAGTGAGTGGGCTGATTCCGATGGCGACAATATTGGTGACAATACTGACGAATGTGACCTAGACCCTGCAGGCTGGGTGGATACTGATGGAGATGGGGTGTGTACCCCTACCGATGTGTTCCCCGATGATGCTAATGAGTGGTCCGACCGGGATGGAGATGGGGTTGGTGACAATTCCGATGTTTTCCCAGATGATGGAACCGAATGGGTTGATTCAGATGGTGATGGTTTCGGCGACAATTCCGATGCTTTTCCGGATGACCTCACTGAGTGGGGAGACTTGGATGAGGACGGAGTTGGGGACAACGCTGACGAGTTCCCCACTGATCCCAATGAGTGGCAGGACACTGATGAGGATGGTTATGGTGACAACTCCGATGTTTTCCCAGAAGATGGAACTGAATGGGTCGATACTGATGGGGATGGGCATGGGGACAACTCTGATGCCTTCCCTACTGATGGGAATGAATGGGACGATACCGACTCGGATGGAGTCGGAGATAATGCGGATGTTTTCCCTGACAACCCCCTCGAGTGGCAGGACACTGATGGGGATGGTTACGGTGACAATGTCGATCAATTCCCTGAAGACGGCACTGAATGGGTAGATACTGATTCAGACGGAGTTGGAGACAACTCCGATGCTTTTCCAGAAGACGCGAGTGAGACGATGGACACTGATGGGGATGGAGTGGGGGACAAAGCAGATGTGTTCCCACAAGACGGTACAGAATGGGTCGATACTGATGGGGATGGGCATGGGGACAACTCGGACGCATTCCCGGAAATCGCCTCAGAATGGCTCGATACTGATGGAGATGGAGTTGGAGATAATGTCGATGTCTTCCCACTGGATAGTTCTGAGTGGATTGATACTGATGAGGATGGAGTGGGGGACAACTCTGATGCTTTCCCGATGGATGATAGTGAGACTCTGGACTCGGATGGGGACGGATATGGAGATAACAGAGACTGGGCACCATTTGATTCGGAAGTCTGGGACGAGCCACCTGACTACACACTGATTTTACTGGTCGGAATTGTGGTTCTTCTGCTGGTGGCTGTTACCTACAACATTCGGCGGCAGGCTTGAGTGCTAACTCCCTCTTGACGCCCCATGGACTGGGTTAACCTAGCAGGCAAGGGCCTCTTTTCTGGGGCAGTAATAGTGACGGCAAGTGAGATAGCGAAGAGATCAGCAGTGTTCGGAGCACTGGTCATCTCACTGCCTTTGGCAAGCATCATGTCGATGACGTGGTTGTACAACGATACCGAGGACACAGCTCAGGTGGCTGATTTCGCCGAGAGCATTCTGTGGCTCGTTATACCCTCGATGCTGCTGTTCGTGATATTGCCATTCCTGCTCAGAAAGGGTTGGGGTTTCGAGGCTGCTATGGCTGCAGGAATTGTTGCTACCATCCTCGCATACGGGGTGGGGATTTGGGCAGCTCAGTCCTTTGGGCAAGTGACTTAGGAATTATTGGCAGTGCTTTCAAGAATGCCATCAAAGTGTGAGATACCAACCCTCTAATCCATTGAAGAAGTACTGCACTGCGATGGTGACCGTTAGCAAGCCCATCACACGCGTAATTACCCTAGTGCTGTTCTCCCCTATTGCGTGCTGCATGCCAGAAACAGCATAAAATATCAGCATTGATACTAGCATCACCAGAAAGATTGCCCATGCTACCAATGGTACACTGTTGGTAGTACCTAAGAGAATGATGAGACTAATTGATCCAGGTCCAGCGAGCATTGGCATTCCTATGGGTACTAGTCCAAAATCAATCATTTCATCGGTTGAAATATCTTCACCGGAAGTAAGAGAGAATTGTTTCTTGGAGAGTTTTTGCCCTTCTTTGAGCATGTTGATTCCTGCTATACCGAGCATCAGACCACCAGCAACACGCAGGCTGTAGAGTTCTATCCCTAGGTGATGAAGAAGGCCTTCTCCGAATACTAAGAAAACCATCAGCACCACAGCAGCAAAAGTGCAAGCACGTCTAGCTATTGTCCTCAATTCACTCCTATCGAGATCTTTTCCCAGCGCCAGGAATAGTGCGATTGAAGCGGGAGGGTTGACCACAACCAAGAGAGGGATGAATACCAGTGTGAAGGCAGTGAAATCCATGGGCGGGCGGCCTAGCCCGACCTATTTCAAAGAGACTGTTTGAGGGATTCGTTTAGCAAGTGCAAGGTCGTGTCGACATCTTCCTTGGAGAGAACCATTGGTGGCTTGATTTTGATGACGTTATGATGTGGTCCATCAGTGCTCAGAAGCACTCCTCTGTCCCGCATCATATCGACGATTCTGGCTGCCTCCTCAGCTGCCGGCTCCTTAGTCTCACGATCTTTGACCAACTCAAAACCGAGGAACAGCCCCCTTCCTCGAACATCTCCGATGATGTCGTGCTTGACTTGCAGCTCCTTGAGACCGTCCTTGAATCTCTCACCGAGCTCTGCCGCACTCTGCATCAGACCATCCTGCTTGATGCAATCCATCACTGCCATACCAATCGCACATGATACTGGGTTTCCTCCGAAGGTCGAGAAGAATTCCATCTCCTCGAAAGAGGATGCAATCTCAGGAGTTGTGAATACTGCAGCCATAGGGTGTCCATTACCCATTGGCTTGCCCAACACCACAATGTCTGGAACTACCTCATGCTCCTCAAACGCCCACATGTGCGTGCCCACCCGCCCAAACCCAACCTGGACCTCATCTGCGATGCATAGCCCCCCTGCAGCTCGGACATGCTCGAAGGATTCCGTGAGAAATCCATGAGGGAGAGGAACTTGGCCCGCACAAGACAGCATTGACTCGACGAGGAATCCCGCTATCGGGCCGGCTTCGGAAACAATCTCACCTAACTCTGCAGCATAGTCCCTGTCGCCTCCTCTGTAGGTGTCTGGAATCGGAACAACGTGCACCCATGGCTCGGGCTCGCCTTTTCCTCCGGGGCCCCTGAACTTGTATGGACTCAGATCAATCAGCATCCCTGTGTGGCCGTGATATGCTCCCTCGACCACCACCATGTCGTGGGCTCCTGTGTGAGCCCGTGCGATTCTCACAGCCAGCTCGTTGGCCTCGCTACCCGAGTTAACGAGGAAGCCCACACTCAGTGGTTCAGGAAGAGTGGCGGCAATCCTGCCGAGGTATTCGGTTAGGCCATCGTAGACGTATCTGGTGTTGGTGTTGAGGAGTTCCATCTGTCGTGTGCAGGCTTCTGTGACCCTTGGGTTGGAGTGGCCCACATGGCTGACATTGTTGACAAGATCGAGGTATCGGGTGCCGTCTGAAGCATACAGGTACTGCATACTTCCATACGTGATGTGTAGAGGCTTGCCGTGGGCTATCGAGAGAGCTTTGCCCAGATGCTCCTCGCGCTGCCTTAGTAACTTCTCGAGCTTGTCCTGAGGTTGCTCAGTCATCGAAGACCTCTATCTCCACATTACGCTTGACTAGGTCTGTGAACCTAGAGGTGTAGCGAGTCGCTCTAACCACGTGGTTATCGATCCAGTGATAGTTTCCCCCTCTGGGTTTGTCCATGAGCAGAGAATGGTAGCGGAAGCCCTTCTCATCCAGCCACTTTTCTGTGACCTTTCGGTGTTCTTCAGTCCTTGCTGTGAAGAAGCAAATCTGGTGTCCTTCCTCAAACCATCCGTTGATTGTCTCTACCGCATCGGGGTAAGCCTCAGCTGTAGCCATCCTATGTGCTTCCTCGTTTGGGATATCCTCACCCACAGTCCCATCGATATCGATTAGGTAGTTCTTGACGCCTTCGGGCAGACCAGGGCTGACATGAGCTCCTGACTCATCGGTCTGCTTGACTAGGTCCATGCCGTCCTGTGATGGTAAACCGTCCATAATGCCTCGCTCACTCACTCCTGTTTGCGGAAGCGGGTTCCCGGATTCCGAATCCTTCTTGAATGACAGGTCGACGGCGATACCGTGCCCGGGGCCTATGATAGAAGCAGACGAGCGGCGGTCGCCCGCCGTATCTCGCCAAACTTCGACAAGGCTCTATCCGCATTCTTTGGAACAGGTACACCCAATCCAGAAGCAGCTCAGGGCTCGCATGACGCCTATGTAACGTCCCTCAGAGCTCATGGCACCGAAGTCGAAGTTCTGGACGCTCTCGAAACTCACCCAGACTGCTGCTTCGTCGAGGACACAGCTGTCATGATTGATGGTAAGGCCCTCATCAGTAACTTGGGCGCGCCGAGTCGGGTAGGGGAGGAGGAAGCGGTGGCTGAATACCTCGAAAAGAGTGCTGAGATAATCCGGATGCCAAAAGGTGCGACTCTCGATGGTGGTGATGTGGTATTCTACGATGATCGGTATCTCATAGGTCTGTCAACCAGAACCAATCGAGCCGGTGCGGATTTCCTCGCTAGCCATGTCAAGGAGGAGGGTTTTGGAGTCGAGATGATTGACATTCCAAGCTCTACTCTGCATCTGACTACCGTGTGCTCGTCACCGCGAGAGGGGACGATTGTTGTAGCAGAAGGTCACCTCAAGGAAAGTCAAATTGGCCATCTCGCCGAAGAGATCCTATGGGTGCCCAACTCCGACTCATACGCTGCAAATACCATCGGATATTCTGGTGACAGGGTGATTATAGCTGATGGATACTCAACAACAAGGGAAGTTATGCTCGATGCTGGTTTCTCGATTACTACTGTAGACATGGATGCAATCAGACAGGCTGATGGTTCCCTGACTTGTCTATCTGTCTTTAACAGATAAATTCGTGATAAGTCTTTACGCGATTCCCTTGAGGCATGCCCATGCATATAGCTGGAAAGATATTCCTTGGCCTGGGCGTTTTGATGCTCATAGGTGGAGGATTGATGACAATGATGGGCGGATCATCCATAGATGATGTCGGTGATTGGGATGTCGAAGAAAAGAGTGAATTTAGTGGAACTACAGGAACTTCAAGTTATTCTTACCCTGGTGGTGAGGAGAAGATTGTAATGGTTCGTGACAATGTGAGATGTGATGAATTTACTATTGATATGACAAATGCAACTGGAGAAAATCATGTGAAGGTCGATTGTGAAGATGATGGAGAAAAACCATTGGGATGGGAAGACGATCCACCCGGATGGTATCACATGGCTTCTATTTCGTCATGGGACTATGACCGCGGGGAATATACTATTGAGGCGAGTGCAGATTACGAAATCGTTGATGTTTGGGAAGTCCTGAAAGAGGAAGGAGGAGAAATCGCTGGCGGATTCATGAGTATACTCGGAGGCATAGGAATCTTTGGTTGTGGAATCTGCTCATTGGTTCTTGGAGGAATCTTAGCATTGGTTCTGAAAGACCCTCAACCTCCAACTCAGATGGTGTAGGCGTCATCAGACCGAGGCATTGAACACGAAGTCAACACTCGCATGGGCGTGCGCTCGCGAAGCGGTATCGCCCTGCTGCTGGTGACAGTGATGGTTTCTGCCCCGCTTGGGGGCTGTCTATTCACTGAGGAAGAGGGTAGTGCTGATGCTTCCTCACTCAGTGTCACACCAGAGGTCTTGGAAGCGGGGGTTTTCCAGCCAGTGGAGCTGAAAGCTAAGTCTTCGATGTCTGTCTATATCCCCTATCTGGTCAGAGATCCGATGACTGGTTTCATCCAGAATTCAACTGTTGTAGACCTATCTTCAGGCTCAACAACTACAATCGAAATGTTGGCCCCGCCACGAACCGACAGTGTTCTGCTTCTAGTGGGAGATGTTGGACGGGTCGAATGGCCCGTCCGGGACTCTAACGAGTCGTGGATGACTTGGATGATGCGTGGAGGGGATGCAGGCAAGGAAGGAAAAGGAGTACAGCGGGTTTCGCATTCAGAGAATGCATCTTTGGATACGTTGAATCATAGCTTGGACAATGGCGGCAGAGTTTCGGTGAAGACTGTCAACTCAATCAGGGATCAGACTGTAGGAATAGAACAAGGAGGCGCTCATTCAAGCGGCTTACTTCATGGAAGAGTTGTGTATGAGCGGCTTCACGAGATTACTGACCCTGCCAACGCTCTGGATCCAGTCGATGGGAAGGCTGGCTATTGGGACCGATGGGCCGGACAAGGCAATCCTGCCTACGAGGATGCAGCTCAATACCTCATCTCTGAACTTACAGCGATGGGGCTTGATGTGGTTCAGCATCGCTATGAATTCACAGATATTTTCCTGGTTCAAAACCCCGAGGCGTACAACATCTGCGCCTACAAGTGGGGCTCAGAGATACCTGACGAATGGTTGGTATTCGGTGCTCACTTCGATGTCGCTCCGCCTGCAAACGCAGTACTCCTAGACCCACATGTAACTGGGTCGAGAACCTATGGGACAAGGGTTGGAGCATACGACAATACTGCTGGTACATCTATGGTGCTAGAGACAGCTAAGGTATTGGCTGAATTTGAATCTCGACGTACTATGGTGTTCTGTCTTTGGTCAGGTGAGGAAGGGGGGAAGAGGGGTTCAGACTACTGGACCGAGTACTACGTCAAGGAGGATAATCCTCATGTCACAGTCACGAATTACATCAATCTCGACATGGCTGGTGTGAACTGGCCTGGTGGTGGTGGTGCTCCACATGGAGATCCGGATCCGCAGATAGATGAGGATGGTTACCCCAAGGACTCGGAAGTTTGGCCCATGCGCGTATACATCGGACCCGGCCCCACCCATGACCAGTTTGATCAGCCCGGAATGATTGGTCTGTCTAACTGGATTGGTTCTGATGCACTCGGACTAGAGGAGCAGATTGGGACATTGATTGGAACTAACTACAGCGCGGACACTTGGAAGACTGATTCGTGGTTGGACATGGATCGGCCGGAAATCATCGTCTATGAGGATACAACTGCCCGCAGTGACCATGCCAGTTTCCAGGATAATCTGGGAACAGTAACGGTCGGTTTCGGAGGGCTAGTAGATGGATATTGGTGCTATCACCAGACCTGTGACACTCTCGATGAGATGGAGGATTGGATGGACACCACCGGTAAGGACTACGGGGAGGAAAACACAGGAGTTGCGAATCTCGCAAACAGTCTCGACATGATTACTTGGTGGGCCCTAATGACTTTCTTCCACTGTGACGAGAAGCCGGTTCTGAATGCTCTAGAATAAATCTGGCTCTATCGGCAAGAGAATCTCATTCCTTCGCAAGAAGGGCAGGGTGGATGTGGGGTTGTCATAAACGGCCAATATCGGTTCTCCTGAGGCTAACAATCCTTCTTTCTTTACCAACCTGTGAAGTTTAGCAATCAGCCTGTCACGCTTCGAATGTCCTGAGAAACCAGAGAATCTCATTGCAGCGAAGACTCCGCCCTCAACTGGTAGAAGTTCAATGCCCGAGTCATCAGGTACAGGAAGTCCATCCAATACATGCTCAGAAGGCATGATGAATGCCATCATCGACCCTCCTTCCGACTTCCACATATGAACGGGTGCTGTCATCGCGATACTTTGTTTCCCCCGATTCCCGCCGAAGATGTAGCCGGCTATGCGTCTGAAGCCACTCGATGAGTTCGACCAACCGTCACCGGGTATGTGGACTCTGGCCTGAATATTATCTGAGTATTTTCGGATTTCGAAGTGTTTGTACTGCCTTAGTAAATCGAACTGTGGCTCCTCATAATTCTCCGCCATGATATCACTCAGAGCAACCCTGGGAGATGAGTCAGGTTGAACCATACCAAACTGGCGCAGATAATCATCCAAATCCAGAATACAGGGATTGACCATGTCCTGATTTTCTTGCCATCCAGTGGTCCAAAGGGTAACATGTTGAACAGTCCCAGAATGGCATTACCCCAGAGCCATGGAACTAGAATCAACTCACCTATCAAAGATTCAGCGCCCCCTAGGAGTATCACCCCTAGGCCCAGTACCCACAGAGCGACGTTGGAAACGGGGCCTGCAAGAGCTACCTTACCGAACTGTGAGCGTGTTGTGTTCCCTGCCACCATAACAGCTCCTGGAGCCATCAGGACTATTCCCGTTAGAGCCGCCAGAATGACGCCATACCTGAGTCCACTTGGAGAAGCTCTGAACTCTGCCCAGCAGCCATACTTGCGGGCGACCACTTTGTGTGCGGTCTCGTGAACAAGGAATGCTGGTGCTATCGCTATGACGTAGACAATACCCCCGATGATGAATCCAAGAGGGCTATTCAGGGCCCCCATGATTCCACCAACCGACATGAATGCCAAAGCAATAGAGAAGGCCAGAGTAGCCTGAGCTAGGTGGTTAATCTCGGTCTTTGAGAAATGCCAGATGGATCCGGTGTGGATGGGAATTGGCCTAGCCTGCTCCTCAAATCCGAATATGCGCGCGAAGGGGGCACCCGAACCGGGTGTGGCGTGGACGACCCTGATGTGGGGCTGTCTCCAGTTCCCATCATCTCGCGCTTTGGTGTGGCTTCTTGGGGATGTTTGCTTGTCGAATGGGTCATCATCCAGCCAATGTGCTCTGGGATCTCTCTCTCCGGTCATCCCTCATCCTCCTCAAGGAAATCCTCTACTTGGGCCAGCAACTCATCCCAAGAAGTAACATCAGCAGGGGCATCGCTCGAGAGTTTCGATAGCATCTCCTCTCTCTGCTCGGAGTCCATCTCAACATCCTGCCAAGGGTTTTGGTTGGCTACGTCACGGATTAGCGATTTTTGGCTCTTGGACTTCTGTTTCTCGAAGACCTCGAACATCTCCTCTGCGGTGCTTGCCGGAGCCGTTCCCTGGTGCTTGTCGATTAAAGTGGCATAGTGAATCATCATCTTGCCGTGAGTTGAGTCGTCGATGTGTGAAGCAGGGTCAGAAAGCAACGTTACCAATTCTCTAGAGAGTCTGTCCGCCTTTGAGACGGCTTGCTTGGACAGTCTTTCTCTGGTTCTGGAATGCGATTTGATACATCTCCGACATCTATCCGAGCCTGACACATCGGGCTCGTCGCAGCACAGGCAGCAAACAGCGAAACCCATCATGTTCATCGCGGATCGGGGTAGACTCACGGGTTGCGCTCCTCTCCATGAGCCATCAACCCTACTCCCGCCCTGTGCATTCATGTGTGGTCTGCTCTTGCAGCTCGCATGGACGAGCAGAAGGTGTACGAGAGGAGATGGAAGATCCTCGCTGTGATGAGTCTTAGTCTCATCATCGTGATGCTGAACAATGTCACTCTCAACGTCGCATTGCCCGAGTTGACCAAGGAATTGGGCACCAGTAACTCCGAGATGCAGTGGGTCATGGACGCCTACGCTCTCGTATTTGGTGGAACGCTATTGGTAATGGGAGCGGTTGGTGATCGGTATGGTCGCAAGCCAGCGCTACAGGCCGGTCTGGTTCTGGTAGCAGCGGCTTCTGCTGCTACAGCGATGTATGCTGAGACTTCTGAGCATGTGATCATAGCGCGCGCTACAATGGGTTTGGGTGCAGCCCTAGTGATGCCTGCCACGCTTTCTGTTGTAGTGGTGGTATTCCCAATCGAAGAGAGAGGGAAGGCGGTAGGGATATGGGCAGCAATGGCGGGAATAGGTGCTCCTCTGGGTCTCCTCGTAGGAGGATGGGCAGTGGAGAATTACGACTGGCAGATGGTGTTCTGGATTAATGTCCCAATCATACTGCTTGCGCTTGTTCTGGGTCTGGTATTAGTGCCTAACTCGAGGGATGAGCAGCGCAGACCGATGGACCCGTTAGGAGCGGTCCTCTCGGTGGGTGCTCTTGGCTCGATTCTCTACGCCATCATCGAGGCCCCTAACATTGGTTGGACAAGTGTCGAGACCCTTGGGGTGGGCGCTCTTGGTGTGTTGCTGGCGTATTGTTTCGTGGTATGGGAGAGAGGTAGGGAGCACCCTTTACTGCCGATGGTTCTGTTCAGAGACAGAGGATTCTCAATGGGCCTCGTTGCGATTATGTTGGCGTTCTTCGTTATGTTCTCATTCATGTTCACGCAGATGCTGCACTTCCAGTTAGTCAGGGGGCATACAGCCCTCGAGGCTGCTCTACGCTTTCTGTGGCTGCCTCTTGGATTAATGCCAGCTGCAGCCAACAGTGACCGTTTAGCAGCTAAGTTCGGCAGCAACAATGTCGTTGCAGCAGGGTTGAGTTTGGTTACTCTTGGTATGCTCATCTTCACCACAGTCGAAGTGGAAACCGAATACTATGTTCTCGCACTCATCTTCCTTCTGCTCGGATTTGGGATGGGTCTAACGATGGCTCCTTCCACAACGCTAGTGATGGACTCGGTACCCAGCGACAAGGCTGGTGTCGGCAGCGCAACTAATGATGCTAGTCGGGAGATTGGGGGTGCACTGGGCATAGCTATCGGAGGCAGCGTACTGAATGAGTACTATCAGAGAAGCATGTCTCTACCAGAGGGGCTTGAGCACCTTGGGGCCGGGCCGGTGGAGTCCTTTCCTGCAGCTATGCAGATCGGAGGAGAGTTGGTTGCTCAGGGAAACATGCTAGGGGCGCAATTGATTGAAACCGCTCGATTGGCATTCATGGATGGTATGGTCGCTTCGGCCGCTGTTGCAGGAGTTATTGCATTCACCAATGCTGTGTTGGTGAAGATGTATATGCCCAAGCGTGTAATACACTCTGAGAAGGAATAGGGACTTATTCCTCTGAGTTGCTGAGGAATGAAGGAGCCCACCAGTTGGCGCGCCCCATCAACCGCATCGCCGAAGGCACGACGACCGCCCTCACAATTGTTGCATCGATGAAAACGGCGGCGGCCAGAGCCAGACCCATGGACTTGATGATAAGCACATCAGCAAAGATGAAGCCAGAGAAGACTGCAATCATGATACCTGCTGCTCCGGTGATTAGGCTACCTGAAGCCTGCAACCCCTTGGCGACTGCTTTGGTGTTGTCTCCAGTCTCCACCCAGGCCTCGTGAATTCTCGAAAGCATCAGCACCTCGTAATCCATTGAGAGGCCGAAGGCTATCCCGAATACTAGGGGGGGGACAATCAGATCGAGTGGTTGGGGTGTGAAGTTCAGCGTCTCGGCTAGCAGACCGTCTTGGAATACGAGTACTACTAGACCAAAGGAGGCAGAGACAGAAAGGACATTCATCAGAACCGCTTTGATTGGGACTATGATTGAATGGACCTGGAGCCAGATTAGTATCATCGTGACGAGAACGACGAAGGCTACGACAGTAGGGATTCTCTCAGAAAGATGATTTTTAGTATCAACCTCGTATGATGTCCAGCCACCGACCAGTATCTCCTCCGAAGAGGTGCCTGTATGCACCCTCAAGTCAGCGATTAGTTGCTCGGCCCGCTCTGTACCGCTACTGTACTCTGTAGCCACATTAATCATAGCCACAGATTCAGAGACTGTGTTGTACCAAGAGCTCTGTACGTCTTCGGGCCATTCTTCAATCGCCATATCGAACAGGTTGGGGTAACATAGAGGATGCTCAATGGAGATTACACCGGCTGTCTCTCTGATTCCGTCACAAACCGCCGCGAGATTTTCGGAGATACTCTTCCAGTCTGGTTGCTCCTCTTCGAACACGACGACCAGAGGGATGGTAGAAGCAGTGTAAGCGGGGAATTCATCGACAAGTACCTCATATCCCATTCTGGATTCGAAATCTGGTGGGAGGGCCTCAATCCCTCCTGCATTCAACTCCACTCTGAGGAAAGGTGAACCGAGGAGGAGGAGGAGAATCATGGCTGGAGCAAGCCAACTGATTGGCCTCTTCATCACAGTGGAGGAAAACTTCTCCCAGAACTGTGTCTTGGTATTCGCTCCCGGTAAGGGTACCTTCAGCGAGTCTATCTTAGGTCCGATGTAAGAGAGCATGGCTGGAAGGACTGTCAGGGAGTAGATCAGAGAAGCCAGAACGGCGAGGAAACCCCCCATAGCCATCGCAGGCATGTGTGTGGCGGTGAAGTAGAACAAGCTGCACAGGCTGATTGCGACAGTGGCGCCCGAGAACAGAACCGCTCTGCCCGCAGTATCCATCATCTTCGCAATCGCGTCCTCGACTCCGGCACCCGCATCCAACTCTTCTCGGAACCTGCTAATCATGAACAGGCTGTAGTCTATCGACACGGCGATTCCAATCAGTGAAATCATGCTGATTGAGTACTGTGAGAGGCCGAAGAACCACCAGTCAGACATCCAGAACGATGTAGCAGTAGCGAGTGTGATCATTAGAAGGGCAATCACCATCGGTAGCATGGCTGCAGTAAAGGTGCCGAAGACGAAGAGAAGGATAACCAAAGAGAGGGGGATGCCGATTATCTCGGCCCTGACTTGGTCGTTCTTGAGAGCATTATCGAAGTCGGTATTGATGACTAGGCTACCTGTCACCAAGACATCGAGAACATCGTTATCCGCGGCTGTGATGATATTGTCATAGGAGACTGAAATCTCATCATCTGTCCCTCCAATGCGAACATATGCAGCGGTAGTATGGCCGTCTCTGGAAACATGAGAGGTCAGGTGTATTGGGTCTTCAGCGGCGTCATATGCGGTACTGATGCTCAGAATCTCAATATCTAGCTCAGAAAGTTTAGCGAGTGCTAACGAAACTGCCTGCTGATATTCATCATCAATCCATAACATCTCATCATGACTGAAGATGAATGTGACTGAGTTCGCTGATGTTACAGGAAGTTCATCGTCAACCAAATCGAGGGCTCTACCCGCCTCGATAGTTGGGGGTGGTGAGTTGCCATCAATGAATGAGTTCCCTTGAGAAATCAGCAGCAAGGAGATGATGAGGGAAGCAAAAGCTGCTGCGAAAACAGTCCTTCTACTAGAGTGCATCTGCCGTCCGAAGCGGGATAGCGCAGACTGAGTCATACATCTCCGCGTCAAGTTGAGGATTTAAGCGGGTGTTTTGTCACTCTTCCGCGCTTGACTAATCTTCCCACCAATTTTTGAGTGGTTTTGTCACCACTTCTCCAGACTTGATGGCTTGTTCGATTAGTTTTTTCTGGATTTCTGATTCGATTTCTGAATGAGCTCTGGCTCCGGGTGTTCCACGGAATATCAGGTATAGTCCCCAGAATAATCCCTGTAGTGCAAGCCCTGTCAACATAACAGCCGGAATGAATAGAGCCCAGTACCAACCCTCTGGTTCCATGCCGATTCCAAACATCCCTCCCCACCACAGATAGACTCCGGGGCCTACGAAAACTAACCAGAACCAGATGACGCCGAAATGAGTTAGATGAATGCCACCGATGGTTTCTCCGATCCTCTGAGCATTAGGTTTGCCAAAAAATGACCAGATCAAAAAAAGCGTTGCATAGCACCAGGGATAGAGGGCAATGCCAGTCAATGCGATGGCGGCGAACCCCAACCCCCAATTGATTGATCCTCCATGGTGTCCACCTTCACTGAGAAGCGTGTTCTCCCAAATAACCGGAATATTCCAGGCGAAAATTGCCATGGCCATCCAAGCTACTCCGAAAGCACCAGTGAAGATTGCAGCGAAGAACATCTTACTGTCAAAGTCGCGCTTCTTTCGCGGTGCTTTTGCCGTTGCTCGCTCGTCCTTGTTGTAGTCGGTCACAGAATATCGAAAGAGTGTGAGGATAAGGTGCTATCCTACAGTCTAGAAGCAGCGTATTCGACTGCATTATGGAAAATCGCCATACCCTCTCCTTCTCCGTGCTCTCCATCCTCGCGCGACCAAGTAGCTCCCAGCCAAGTTGAGTGGTTAGCCTCAGGGTGTGGCATCAGACCGAAGACCAAACCAGACGGATCGCATACACCAGCGATGTTTCGCCAACTCTGGTTAGGAGACACCGGATATGGAAGGACATCATCACTAGCACTGGGGTAATCTGAGTCCGGTTCGACATAACGAGCTACTAGTTGGCCTGATTCGGCCCAGTCATCGAGAAGGCCGGGGTCATCGGTGACGAACTTGCCCTCACCATGGCGTACTGGTACACGCATACGGGAGATTCCCTTGGTCCAGATGCAAGGACTGTTGGCGTCGAACTCCAGTGTAGCCCAGCGATTCTCATACTGACCACTGTCGTTGAGTGCTAGAGAGGCGGTTTGGGTAAGGCTGACCTCTGAATCACCAGGCAGAAGGCCCATCTTCACTAGAACTTGGAAGCCATTGCAGATTCCGATTACCGGCTTACCTGCCTTCACAAAGTCCCTGACTTGATCCCTTAGAGTGAAGCGGAGGCGGTTTCCCATTAGGCGCCCGCTGCCCAAGTGATCACCGAAGGAGAAGCCACCGGGAACAGCCATGATGTCAAAGTCTGAGAGAGTTGACTCCCCGCTAACGATGCGGTTGACGTGGACTCTCTCAGAGGAGGCCCCTGACATCTCAAACACAGCCATCGTCTCAAGTTCGCAGTTAATTCCGAAACCGGATAGAACAGCAACTCTGGGTTTTGCGCTCATTGGGAACTACCCCCCAGAGAGCTTTGCCATGAGTGTTTCAAATCTGAAATAGATGCTTTCAGAATAACCGACCCGTCACCAGTTACTGAGAGGTCGTCACCTTCCTCAACAATACCGAGCCTGTGGAACATATGCCCTTCCATAGAAGCTGCGAACGCTTCAGAGTGAATTGGGCGCACGCTGACGAGTATGCGGCCGAGACTCTCACTGAATAGAGCCCCGAAAGAATCCAATTCTGGGTCATTGGAACCAAGTTCGGTCACGTCGACTGCGGCTCCAGAGCCCGAGCCGAAGCAGCACTCAGCAAGAGCGACAGCAAAACCTCCATCACTGCAGTCGTGGGCACTGGCGACCAGTCCTTGTGACATTGCATCGGTCAGTGCCTTGTACATGGCCAGATTGCGTTCGGCATCGATTCCAGGAACTCTCCCCCCGATACCTCCCGAACATTCGTCACGGAACATGTAGGCAATCTCACTGGCACCGAGCTCCTGGTGAGTCTCACCGAGTAGGTAGATATGGTCGCCGGCTTGCTTGAAGTCACTCGAGACCGCCTTGCGGACGTCGTTGTGATTTCCGATCAGGCTGAACAGGATGGTTGGTGGAACGCTAATCTTCTCACCATGCATTGTCACGTCATTCTTCATCGAGTCCTTGCCGCTGATACAAGGCAGGCGGTAGGCTCTGCATACATCGTCAATTGCACGGTTAGCGCGTACGAGTTGGGCAAGCTTGTATCGTCCGTCCGGGGTCTTCTCCGAGACCACTGGGTCAGGCCAGCAGAAGTTATCGAGACCTGCTACCATATCTAAGTCAACGCCGACGCAAACCGCGTTACGTAGAGCCTCATCAACGCATGCGGCAGCCATAGAGTAGGCATCGATGTCTGAGTATCTAGGTGCGATTCCGTTAGATATCACGGCGCCCTGTGTTCCTCCGTGGATGGGAGCGATTACAGCTGCATCTCCGGGAGCATCATGGTCAACGCCACAAAACGGTTTGATTACGGTTTGAGCAATCACCTCGTGGTCGTATGAGCGAACCCAGAATTCCTTGCTGGCGATGTTAGGTCTGGCCATCAACCGCCTCAGGATGTCTCCCATTCCCTTCGCATCTGCCTCTGGGCGTACTATCTGTTGGTGAATAGGAGGCTCCCATTCGGATTCCAAGTTCAACTGGGGGCAGCCATCGTGAAGAAACGAGATTGATATGTGGGCCACTGCATCATCGGCGTAACGTACGACGAATGCTCCAGAATCAGTGAATACGCCGATGTTCGTTGCCTCGACCTCATGGAGGTCTGCGAGTCGTTCAAACTCGGCGCAGTCTGAAGGGCGGACACCCACTGTCATGCGCTCCTGTGACTCCGATACGAGAATCTCCCAAGGTGATAGGCCAGCCTGCTTCAAGGGGATAACAGAGAGATTGATTTCCGCTCCGTCAGTTAACTCAGCCATCTCTCCAACACTGCTGGAAAGTCCCCCCGCGCCGTTATCGGTGATGACTTGTATTAGTCCATTGTCTCTGGCCTCGATGATCATATCTATCATCTTCTTCTGGGTGATCGGGTCACCAATCTGAACAGCAGAAGAGGGGCTCTCCTCGGTCAACTCAAGACTTGAGAAAGTCGCTCCGTGAATACCATCGCTTCCAACTCGGCCTCCGACCATGTAAATCACATCACCCGGCTCAGGGGTCTTGTCGTGACTCTCTCGCCCGTCGGCCAAAATCCTAGGCATGATTCCTACAGTCCCGCAGTAGACTAGTGGTTTGCCGATGTAGCGCTCATCAAATACCATTGCTCCATTGACTGTAGGGATACCTGACTCGTTTCCTCCCGCACGCACGCCCGCATGGACACCTCGGAACACTCTTGAGGGGTGGAACAGACCTTTTGGAAGGTTGCCGTTGTAACCCGGTGGGCCGAAGCAGAACACATCGGTGTTGGCGATAGGTCGTGCGCCAAGGCCCGTCCCGAGGATGTCGCGATTGACGCCCACAATCCCCGTCATCGCTCCGCCGAATGGGTCCAAGGCGCTCGGGGAGTTGTGAGTCTCGGCCTTCATGCACAGACTCCAGTCATCATTCCAGGCGATTACACCAGAGTTGTCATGGAACACGCTCAACAACCAGTCGACCTCCTGTTGGATATCCAGTGTAGGTCTCATGATGTGTGTCTTGAAAAGGGAGTCAATGACGGATTGCTCGCCTGTTTCGTTGTCCTTGTGTGAGATTTTTGCTGCGAAGATCTTGTGCGAGCAGTGCTCGGACCAAGTCTGTGCGAGGCATTCCAGTTCCGCATCTGTGGGAGCGTCAGGAGGGAGGGCCAAGCTCTCTCTTGCAGCCCTCACCGCAGGGTCTCGGTAGTGAGATTGAATCGCTTGCATCTCCTCCAGATTGAGTGCGAGAAGTCCCGTCTCGCTGATTCTGAGTAATTCCTCGTCACTGACTTCGAGGTCGACAACAGATGGTCCGGCGAAGGTCGCTGCGGGGTGGTGGGGAAATGGTAGTGACGGCCAGTTGCCAACGGCGCACTCGTCTTTGCTGGCCACCACACACCTCTCTATCATCGGGTTGTGGAGTGGGGCCGAGAGTTGTTCTGTGGTGATGTTCTCGGGAAGCCCCCAGAACATGTAGGTACGAGTGGAAGCCACGTGGGCACCTTCTAGAGAAGAGAAGAGGGTTGTCAGACCATCTATGCCGGCCTGCCCAGCATTGTCGGTTACTCCTGGCTTAAATCCAACTTGTACTATGGCTTCGGGAGGTTCGGGGAAGATTTTCTGGGAGTCGAGTAGGTTGCCAGAGCAGGTGCCGTGCTCGATAATCGGATCTGCGAACAAATCGTAGACTGTTCTCTCCAGTTCATCTGGCTGGAGATTCGCCTTGATAAGATAACCAAGAGTTACTTTGACGCGTCCCACATCTATACCGTAATCGGAAGAGAGCATTCCTCTGACGCTGTCTCCCCTTGCGTCAGGGAGGCCTTCCATGTCCTTGGTGGTCACCTCAACTGAATGAACAGGGAGCGACCCCATACCGGATGACGGTTATCGCCCGTCCATGAACAAAGCGGCTTGTGCCTCTCGCTGAATCGGTCTGACTTGGGGAAAGCCTTGAGATAGACGGGGTGGCGGGGTTGTTCGATGCAAGCGGCTGATGTGTGGGGTAGCAGGTGGTCGAGCACTGCTCATCCTCTTTCGCATCGATTTATGGAGGCGGCCGTCGAGAAGCAGACTCTGGTCGTGCTGGCAGCTGACTTGGATACCACAGGAGAATTGGTCCGGCTAATCCACGAAGTCGGACCACACATAGCGGCTCTCAAGACACATGTCGACATGGTCGAGGACTACTCCAATGATTCTTGGCAGGAAGTTGTAGAAGCGGCTCATGCACACGGTCTGCTGTTATTTGAGGATCGAAAGTTCGCAGATATAGGAAGAGTCTCGCAGACCCAAATGAGAGGAGTATACGATATCCGATCATGGGCAGATATCGTCACCGCACACCGTGTCTCAGGACCAGATATCGTAGATGGGATTGCAGCTGGATGGGACGACGTGCAGCGAATTGGTGGTATCTTTCTGCTCGCACAGATGTCCAGCAGGGGGAACCTGCTGACAGAGAGTTACACTGACGAGACGATTGCTACCGGGGCTGCTTCCCCGCATGTCATGGGGTACATCGGCAACGGCAGCTCACCTGATGAAATCTCATCTCTTCGAGAAAAGGTCGGCGAGGGCAAGATGATCTGGACCCCCGGAGTCAACCTTTCTGCTGAGGAGGGTGCCCTCGGACAGAGGTACGGCCACCCCTCAGACGCCATTAAGGCCGGCTCTGATGCGGTCATAGTGGGCACGGGTATCCACAAGTCGAACGACCCTGCTGCTGCTGCCAAGGCTTACGCAGACGTAACTTGGTCTGCTTTGAGTTCTAGATGAGTTAGGCGCAATCTACTAGACATGTCGGAAGGTAATCCTCTAGAATTGGAAAATATTCGATTAAATCGATTAACCCCCCGTAATGGGCCCCACACGCAGCAGTAACAGACAGTAGCAAAAGAAGCAGGATTCTCTTGACCCACTTACCCTTCTTTTTGGGCTTCTCCTCGGCCTCAGGATCTTCTGTGTCACCCCCTGGCATGACTACAGTTTCGGGCATCACCGGCATGACGGGTGGCATTGGCATTGGAGGCACCTCAGGCTCATCGACCTCAGGATAGAGTTCATCGAGATCGGCCAGACCCGGAGCGGGGGGAATCTCGCCCATCATTGAGTGCCAGTTCTCATCAAATACAGATTGGGTCAAGGGAGTCTCGAGGACTGCGACAGCACCGGCTGAATATGCTGCATTGCGAGCCTTCGACATGCGCTGCCTAGAGCTCACGATAACGATTCTCGCATCATAGTCAGTCTCCCTCATCTCCAAAGCGGCCAGATGGCCATCCATAGAAGGGATGTCAAGAGATAGGAACACTAACTCAGGGTGGAGGTTGACGTACTCGTCGACCGCTTTGTCGCCATCAGAACATGTCTCAGTTCTCCAGCCCTGATTCTTCAGTATGCTGCGAAGCCGTCCTTCGACTGTAGCATTGCCCACGACAACCAGAGCCAAAGGTTGCTCCTCGCTCGTCATCTGGCCCTACGTACAGGTGCGGACTCAAGAACGACGCGGTCAGGCGTAGTGGTATCACTCCAGAACAGTATCAACGAGCCATTTCGGGTCGAAGTCAAGCAAATCCTCGTAGCCTTGGCCTACTCCTGCTAGCACGATCGGTCTGCCTGTAGCGTGGGCAATAGAGAGCGCGGCTCCTCCCTTGGCATCGGTGTCGAGTTTGCATAAAACGGCTCCGTCAAAACTCAAAATGCGCTGGAATTCGACTGCCTGTGTGACTGCATCGTTGCCCGCCAGCGCATCGGCCACGAACAGCACCAAATGGGGTTGAGTGACTCGGTGTACCTTCCTCAACTCCTCCATCAAGTTAGTCTTGTTCTGCATTCTACCTGCAGTATCGATGATGACAACGTCTTCTCCTCTCGCCTTCGCGCTGTCAACGGCGTCACGAGAGATTGCGGCCGCATCGCCTCCTCTCTGACTTTTGATGCAGCGCACACCGAGACGATTGGCATGTGTGGCTAGTTGATCGATTGCTCCGGCACGGAAGGTGTCGGCGGCGGCCAGAACGACCGATTTGCCTTGCTCTGAGAGTCTGTGAGCAATCTTGGCTGTAGTCGTGGTCTTTCCAGTTCCATTTACCCCGACTATCATGATGATTACTGGTCTACCCTCCTCAAGGAAGGTGTCGACTGTCTCGTTGAAGTCCCAATAACCAGACTCGAGGAGTTTTAACAGGGTGTTTCTGAGAGCCTCTTCCAGAACAAGGTCGATTTTCTTCACGGTGCTAATCCTGTTTCCAATTAGATTGGCTTTGAGTGCCAAGATGACTTCCTCGGCAGCACCCTGCGCCATATCGGAGGTGAGTAGTTCCTCTTCGAGTTCCTCAAGCATCGAGTCCAGTTTGGCACTGCCTTTGATTACCCGTCCTCCTGTCTTTGATGCGGCGTCGCCGAAATCCACCTCTATCTCCACAGGGCCGCTGGCAACTAGGGTACGACCAGTGGTGGTTTGCATGGGTTCGGGGGGTGAATTCGCTTGCTCTGGCTCCTTCGGCTTCTCTGCCAGTTCTACTGAAGCGGCTCTCTGTGCCTTCTTTCGCTGCTTACGATCAGTAGGTGCGGCTGTGAAGGGGTCTGGGGCGCTTTCTTCCTCGTCATCCCAGTCGTCATCAGGATCTTCTTTCGGAGCAGGGGCGATATGAGTCTCCCGCATCTTGGAGATATCTTGCCTCATTCTGACTCCTTCTTCGGTCGCCTGCTTTGCCTCCGAAGAGTCCTCTTCAACAGAGATATCTTCTTCGGAGCTTTTCTTGAAGCGCTTCTTGAAGCGGTCGAACAAGCCCATAGATAAGCCTCAGTCGTCGAGTGTTAGTTCGGTGCCCCTCTTCCTCTTACGTCTTGGGGTCTTCTGTGGAGTGGGTGCTTCTGTTTCGGGGGCGGGTGTGGTGAGTTCCTCGGGCCCGAGGCCTTCGACGCTCTCGTTGAACTTCTGAGCGGTCTCGACTGTGGTCCTGTCAAGTTCGTCAAACTCTTGTCGCAGCCTGTCAATGACTGTTACGAGTTCCTGGCCTCTCTTACTGAGTATGTCCGCGGCTTCTCCTCTGGTTCTCTCGGCCTGAACTCTGCTGCCGATATCTATCACAGCCCCGGCATCAGCAGGAATATCCGCGATTATTTGAAGGCCTGATCCTAAGGGGATCATGGCTCCTTCGGCCCCTTCCTCGGGGATTGCACGTAGGGCCTCTATGGCCTGAATCTGTTCCATCCTGATGGTTTCGAGTTGGCGGACCTGTTGTTCGATGGTTTGCATCCTCTCTCGGTTGAACTCAACTAACTGGGCCATCCTTTGCAACTCTGCTCGGTCGACTGCCATCGGACTGTTCGAAATGTCCGACAGCCATAAGCCGTCGGGTTATCATTCGCCGTCCCAGATGTCTTCAGAGATCATGAACTCCATAACTCTCTGTGACACATTCGCTCGATTACCGCTTCGCACTCCAGTGGCAGACACTTCGAATACATGAGGGGGGATATCTTTCGCTTCTCGTAGCTCATACCCGACTTTGCGGCCGTATGAGATAGCTTCAATGTCTGGCATTATCCACGCCTCCAAATCCTCGCCCTGATAGCGATGTTCAATCATGCGCTTTCTAGTCTGGGCTGAATACGGATCGGAGTCACTAACTGGAGTATCTCTGATACCTACCACTACTCGATTGCCCTTGTCCAATTCCTGCTGAATCAGCCATTCATGGCCAACATGCAGTGGTTGCCATCGGCCAGGTATCAAGACGGCTTTCGGCCTCTCAAAGAGGTGAGCGAGTTGGTTGACCAAGTCGGCCACCTCCTTACCATCCTCACCACTGGAGTCAAGAGTCAGGTGGGCACACTTTGGGTGATCGAATGGGTCGGTCACTCCTGTGAAATTGTTGATTTTTCCTGAGCGTGCCTTGGCGTAGAGTCCCTTAACATCCCGCTGCTCGCAGACCTCAAGGGAAGTTGAAATGTGTACCATTACTGCGTTCGTAGGAAGGATCTCGAGGATCTTTAGGCGAACATCCTCGTATGGAGTGATGAATGAACAAATCACATTAGTGTGCTTCGAGATCATCTTGGCCATCCTAGCCACACCCAAAAGGTGCTTCTCACGGCCCTCTCGTGAGAAGTCGGTGTTCGAGAAGAAGTCTCTGATGTTGTCACCATCCAACACCTCACAGCCGAAACGCTCGGCCGCAGCCATCGCTACCGTTGTTTTGCCGGCTCCCGATAGACCGGTGAGCCATACGACTCTATTCGTCATTTGAGCACCCGTGGTGGGCCGTGCGACAAGAGTTTCCTATTTCACACCGACGGGGGCGCGCACATCCTATATCGAGAGGGGGCGCGGGGATGTTGTGGCTCTAAGTGGTGAAACGGTGCCTGATGTAAGGGGGTTCCTCCTAGGGGCACCCAAATCAGGAACTACATGGTTGGCTGGTGCATTGGAGCAGCACCCCGGAATCTGTGTCTCTGAGCCTAAGGAACCCAATGTGGTGGCGACGCATAAGGGGACGTTTGGGCGCGACACCAGATTGCCTGATTGGGAGAGATATGCCTCTTGCTTCAAGGGACCTGGTCTCAAAGTGGATTGTTCGGTTCATGCTCTTGCCTGTCCGGTTGCACCTAACAGGATGTTTGAATGGTGGCCGGATGCTCGATTCGTTGTGTGTCTCAGAGAGCCTGTCAGTCGTACAATCAGTCATTGGAATATGGTCTTGGACACAGGGGAAGATAGTCGCCATCAGACTGATTGGTCGGTGTTTAGGGAGGCATGGGGGGACGATAGGTTGCGCTTGGATTCTCTATATGGGAATAGTCTGAAAAGATGGTTTGACCTGTTCCCGGCAGAAAATTTCCTTTTGATCGATTCAATTTTGATGAGAAGAGAGCCTGGGGCGGTCCTTCGAATGATTGAGGGGCATCTTGGCTTGGAACCACATAACTTTGACTTGGGGGCCGTTACCAACTCTAATGTGGCTTCGGATAGGAGGCCTCTGACGTTGTTTGGAGAGGCCTTCAAGGTGATTGTATCATTGATCCCGAGAATCTTGAAGGATCCTTTGGTGAGATCTTTACAAGGCAGGAACGTCAACATATACTCTTGGCCGATATTGAGTGCTGAGAGGAAGGAGCGGGGTTTGCCGAATAGTAGTGAAACAGAGAATATGAGAGATGAGATCCGAGATGATCTGGAGGTCTTGCATACGGTTACGGGGTTCGATGTTTCCGAATGGTTATCGGGCCTTCAGTAGTTCGATCTTTGCCAATCTTCGTTCCATCGATCGTCAGCTGCAACTAGGAAAAATGGGTTCAGCACATCATCTACCAAATCATAATCCAACGTCTTGCCTTCGGGGTCCAGTACCAAACCACCAGCCGCTTCTACTACCGCGTGTGCGGCCGCAATATCCCAGCAGGATGTCGGGCCGAACCTAGGATAGAGATCGGCTGAGCCTTCGGCTACGACGCATGCCTTGAGAGAGGACCCCATTCTCATGAGATCGAATTTACCTAATGAGGCTGCGAAATCCTCGTCCCTCTCACCCCTATGAGAGCCACTGGCAACAAGTCGTGTTGGTTCTCCTTCAGAGTTTGGTTTGACTTTGATTGGAGTAGATGAATTGGAGGAATGTTGGAGTTTGGGTTTGACCCCTTTACCTCCAAACCAGGTGGTGGATGTAACTGGGGCATGCACCACTCCAAAGATAGGAGACCAACGCTCTCCGCGGTGGATCATCAGGGCTATATTGACAGTGAACATGCCATTCCTCTTGATGAATTCCTTGGTCCCATCTAGTGGGTCCACCAGCCAACACCTGTCAGAGGATTGTGGGTCGCCGATTCTCCCCTCCTCAGAGACTATGGGTGTGTTGGGTTCAATTCGTTGCAAGCCCTCGACAATTAGTTCGTGTGCTGCCAAATCCGCCTCAGTTAGAGGTGAATCGTCATCCTTAGTCGACACATCGATGGTTGAATGCCGATTGTATATCTCCAAGATGGTTTTGCCGGCCTCGATTGCCAGCGCAACCACCGGCTCGTGCTTGAACATCGACGCCACGCTCAGAAATCCTGTAGTTCGTCGGCGGTAGAATCGAGTCTTTGTCTTGAGGTTTCGCTAAGATGTGATAGGAAAGGATCCTCATCTCCAACGATGTTCTTCCAGGAGCTCATTGTTCTAGCCCAGATCTCCTGTTCGGAATTCCACTCAAGCCAACGGTCAACAAACTTACAATGCCTCTGGATGTCCTCATCCTCCGGGGCCATCCTGCGTAGAATCTCATTAGTTTGAGCCAGGAGAATACCAAATGGTGCGTTCAATTTGTATGTGGTGAAGGGGTTTCTCTCCTGAACTACAGTGAGGTGTTCTCTCCAGAGGCCCAAGGTGGCGTCGTAGATCCTGCCGATGAGTAAGACGATGAATAGTACAGAAGCGCCAATCGCGATTAGGCCCCAGTAAGTTGTCTTGAGACCCAGTATGGTCGAGTCGATTTCAAATCTCCAACTGACATAAGGCCAGATCAGAAGAGTTAGGGTGGAAGTCCAGAATACCATTGAGATAAGTGTCTGACTCTGTTGAATCCGCCAATATTGGCGCATGAACCACTTCTTCATCGGGTCTGCGCTCCTGTGGCTTTCCTTTCACCATTGCGCAATCTGGTGAGAGATTATTCCTCTTCGGAAACCGCGCTGTCGCGGAAATGGGCTACAACCACCGGCGCGGTAGATGTCGATGGGTTGATTATTTCGAGTGAATCTATGCGGACGAAGCGGCGGGATGTGCCGTGGCGACTACCGAAGTTCGAGAATATTCGTTCTTTGGCTTCGGAGTCGTCCTCGGCCACCAAATCGAGAATGTAAGGCTGGTCTCTCTTGCCGGCCCTGAAAGTCCCGGTCGCTCTGAACGCCTTCATGGCGCGGGCGACCCGCGGTCATGATTTAACTTCGACCGCGCGCAACTGCATAGTGGTTAGAAGATGGTGTCCTCTGGACTTTGTCTCCCTCAAGATTGAAGAGTGGTGTGTCAGCGATTCTTGTTGATAGTTGTGAACACCGAAGAATCTGGCGTTAGCGAGGCGGCGGGGGAGAATCTCGCAGCCCGGCTCGCTGATATGGCTCCAGGGAGGTTGGCAGAAGAGGTCATCTCGGTTTGGGAGGAGGTCATTAGGCTCGAAGGGGAGCTTGCTGCTGAAAGGCAGGGTAGGCGTGCATTGGAGATGGATCTGGGGGCCTTGGAGAAAGAAGGGGTTGTAAGAGCTAGGGTGGCTGAGCTTGAAGAAAGTGAGCGTGTGTCACAGAGTCGTGTTGCACGTCTCGAGGTGCAATTAGACAACGAGAAGAGAAGGAGGGCTGATGATGAAGGGGGAGTTGGGAGGACGGTTGAGTTGCAAGGAGAGAATGCAAGATTACTCAAAAGCGAAGAGGAGCAGGTCACTCTAATTCTAGATCTTGAGAATCAATTAGAGAGATTGATTGTTGAAATTGAGCGTCTTAAGAATTCATCTGAGTGATGAATTCACTGAGGACCCGTTGTAACTCGTCAGCGTCGTCGAACTCTTCGGAGAGATTTCCTGTTATGATCCAGTCCGCACCCGCTTCAGCCGCTTTTCTCGCTGTTTCACCATCACGGATACCCCCACCAACCACTAAAGTGAGGTTGCATGCCTCTCTAGCGGCACGAATCAAATCGGGGTTGACGGGTTTTGTGGCTCCACTCCCCGCCTCAAGGTAGAACAGACCAAAGCCGTACGATTCTGCCGTCATTGCATAGGCACTTACTCTCTCAGTCTCGTTGGCCTCGATTAATTTCGCCTGGCCCACCTGCCCAGCCCTTCCCCCTGGCGCACAGATGACATATCCCATCGGCAGAGGGGTGATCCCAGCATCTCGAATGAATGGGGCTCCTGCCACTTGCTCCTCAACTAGGAAGCGTGGTGAACTGCTATTCATCAACATCATGAAAGTGATCCCATCAGCAGCTGGAGAAAGGGCTGCAGCGCCTTG
>JBJLJN010000018.1:0-24905 GCA_045559735.1 Candidatus Thalassarchaeum sp.
CGTTGGTCTCGGGTGTGAAGCATACACCTGTATTGATGCAGATCTGGGTAATCCACTCTATCGAGGTAACATCGCTGCCTTCGTCAAGGCTGACAGACATTGAATAATCCGTGCCGCCATAGGCAATATCATCGTACTGCGTGGCTGCTAAGCCAGTTCCTTCCAGGCTGGTAGAGTCGTTCACTCCGCTCTGTCCAGCAGCGCTGACTGAGAGCGAAAGCATCGAGACCAGAAGCAGAGCCACGAGCCTTTGCATGAATCTGCGTCACTCTCATCGCAAATGAATACTGATGTCTCAGGCATCAAGCTCCCAGAGATCATCGCCCACCCAATGCAGGGTCTTGATTGCCTTGCCGCTAGTCATCTTGACCATCTCATCCCCACTCACCAAAGCCAGACCCAGAGCCAGAGGCTTGCCGTGCTCCTGGTCTCGTATCCAAACAAGGTCACCCTCTTCGAGTGAAGGATCAGCCACGTGAATACCAGCCCCCATACAATCTGCTCCATTCATCAGGAATGGAATCGCTCCGTGGTCAACTGCAGCCCAACATCGATCTGGCTTCCAAGTCACAATTCCCCTCAGTGTCGGAAACCAGGAAAACCCGTCATCAGTCTCCATACGCATACCCAATGGAACTCGATCCACTAAGATGAGATCACGCTCTTCGAAGTGAGCCCTCTCTAGGAAACTCTCGGACAAGTCGAGGTCAAGCCCCACTGAGTCCATCAACTCGCTCAGATCCTCACGCATGTGCTTGTATCGAACCGGTGTGCGCCTGCGCAGCCTCTTATCGCTCACGCCTATGCGGCTTAGCAGCCCGAGATGAACATACGCATCACACAGGGACGAACACGTTGAAGACGAGGCCCATAGGCGACTCATCATGCTCGTTGTATGTCTCGACCTGGAGGGCGTGCTGATGCCCGAAGTCTGGGTTAACGTGGCCGAACGCACTGGAATTGAGGGGCTTCGCCGCACTACTAGAGACGAGCCTGACTATGACAAGCTGATGAGATACAGACTCGACATACTCGATGAAAACGGCATTACAATCGATGATATCAGCGCGACTATAGAGGAAATGGAGCCGCTCAAGGGAGCAGTCGATTTCCTCGATTACCTGAGGTCGAAGTGGCAGGTCATCATTCTCTCTGACACCTTCTCACAGTTCGCCGCACCGATGATGAAAAAGCTCGGACGCCCAACTATTCTGTGCCATACACTTGAAGTCGACGAGAAGTCACGCAGGGTCACTGGCTGGACAATCAGGATGGAGGACCAGAAACGCCAAGCTGTTGAGGCTCTCAGAGGACTCAACTTCAACGTCATTTCATCTGGTGATTCATACAACGACACATCGATGCTTGCTGCTTCCAATGCCGGCATCCTACTCAACCCTCCGAGCAATGTGGTCGAAGAGTTCCCCCAGTACCCTGTGGTGAGCAACTACGAGCAGTTACTGACCGAGATCGAGGCTGCTGCATCAGCGATAGGCGAGTAGTCGTCCAATCCATTGAAATAAGGGCGGTCGGTCGGCGGGACGCATGGCAAAGTGGCACGGCATATCCCGTCGCAAGCCCTCGGGCGGACGCCTGAAGCGCCCCAGTCGCTACCGCGGCAAGCGCCGAACTGAAATCTCCAGCGAGAACCAGTTCGCCTATGTCGGCGAGGAGGACAAGCGGAAGAACTACCGCAAGAGAGGTAACTCACAGACCGTCAGGGTACTGGGAGCCAACTCGATCAACGTCAACGACCCGAAGACTGGGACCACAGTCAGCGCAACAATCAGCACTGTAATTGAGAACGGAGCTGACCCCAACTACGTGCGACGCAACATAATCACCAAGGGAGCCATCGTGGATACCGACAAGGGCAGGGCCAGAATCACCAGCAGACCCGGCATGCACGGGGTCGTCAGTGGTGTCCTCCTAGAAGACTGAGGCTCGCGAAGCCCTCAAGTCACCCCCTACGCAGGCAGGGAGCGTCAGCATGCCACACGACCCCAGCAAGATGAGCCTCTGGACGGGCTACTTCAACTCGAAGCTGAGCCGTTCGGCTGGGCGCAGGGTGCCGCGAGAGGCAAGTGTCCCCAATCCCACCCTCGAGACTCTAGCGTGGGCCGCCAAGTCGGTTGGAATCTCAAAGATGAAGCGCGATTCCGAGGCAAGCCACCCGTCCCGTCCTCACTCGCAGGAAGGCAGACTAATCCTTTCGACTCAAGATGCGTTGAGTGCTACCAGTGCGGGCAGCAAGGAAGGTGTCATGCAGTCCATCGGTCTCAAGCTCAACATACAGACCAAGGAGGCCTTGGCCGAAGAGGGTAATCAGCAGTCCAAGGGCCCTAAGAGAGGGGACCGCCAGAGGCGCTCTCAGCGCAAGTCGTTCAAGCAGAAAGGCGGCCAGAGACGCAAGAAGTTCGGCCGTTGACCAAAATCACCTTGTCCTTCCTCTTCAAAGCGGCTCCATGGAGTATCGAATAGTCAGATCGAAAACTCTCGAGGATTTACAGAAGGACGTGAATGAGGCACTATCAGAGGGATGGTCCGCCACTGGCGGTCCTACCGCTTTGCCATTTGGCTTCGCAGGCTACTTCCAAGCCTTGGTCAGAGAGTGATTACTCGACGGTAACGGTCCAGCCGCGCTCGTCTGGAACCCTTCTCTGCTGGACGGCGGTCAGTTCGTCGTACAGCTTTTGGGTGACCGCCCCGATTTCGTTGCCGAACTCATAGACGTGGTCTCCGAAACTGATTGAGCCGATTGGCGATATTACCGCTGCGGTACCGGCGCAGAAACACTCGTCAGCACTCATCGCATAATCAACATCGACTTTCTCCTCCTTGACTTCGTAACCCAAATCCTCAGCAATCTCGAGCACAGATGCTCTAGTCACTCCTGGAAGGATAGTACCCGTCAGCTCGGGTGTCGATACCACGCCGTCCTTGACGCAGAAGAAGTTGGCAGCACCGACCTCCTCGATGTATCTGTGATGGACAGCATCAAGATAGATTATCTCAGCATACCCCTCTGCCTTGGCCATCTTTGAGGGGACCATTCCAGGAGCGTAGTTTCCGATTGCCTTCACTCCTCCAGAGCCACCAGGGGCGGCCCGATGGTACTCGTCAGAGATCTTCAGTGAGATCGGCTTCATTCCTCCCTTGAAATACGGCCCAACTGGTGAGACGTAGACGAGGAAGCGATACTCAGGAGCAGGTGCGACACCAAGAATAGCGCCACTACCCATCAGCAGCGGGCGGACGTACAATGCTCCCTTACCCATTGGAGGGACCCAGCGAAGATTCTCGAGAACCGCTTGCCGCACAGCATCTAGAAACATCGATTGAGGTATCGGTGGGATGCCGAGGCGCTTAGCCCCTTCCTGCATCCTCTTAGCGTTACGCTCAGGTCGGAAGATGACTATGCTACCGTCAGCTGCTCTCTGAGCCTTCATTCCTTCAAACAGTCCCTGTCCATAGTTGAGCACACCTGCGGCCGGAGACAAGGAGATGTCCTCAAAGTCCTGCATTACTCCGGGCCGCCATTCCTCTCCCTGTTTGCAGTTCGAGACGTACATGCGATCGGTCTTTTGGTAACTGAAAGTCATTGAGTCCCAGTCTATCTCTGGGAGGTCGTTATCCAGCATCTGCGCACCCCGATTATCCGACAGGTGAGGGACTCGGCTTTCAACGGTTCCGCTCTTTCAATCCGCTATCGTTTTGTGCTCCCGTCCTGACATAGGTTGAAGGCGTCTTAGCACAGCCTGACATCGAGGGGCACGCATGCAGTGGGAGGAAGAGATGTGCATTGTTTCAGGTTCCTATAAGTCGGGAGAAGGTAAGCCCCATAGAACAACAATTGAGTTGTGGTGCCGCTCAAGAGCAGGACATTCGGTTACTCTCTTGGTCAATGGACTTCGGCCATATGTGGTAATCTCATTACCTGATGAACCACAACCGCCTTCAGAAGCTGATTCAGCACTGGAACACTTGCGTAGTATGGACTGGGCTGTCAATGTTACACCCATTGGAGATAAGTGGACTAAAGATGGAGAAAAGCCTCACTGGAAAGTCGAAGTTCCGCAGCCTTGGATGATTACCAGAGGGCCGAATATTAGGAAGACCTTGAAGGGAATGAATTGGGAAGTCAGTAGTGCAGATATTTTGTTCGAACGTAGATTGTTGCTTGATTATGACCTCGGACCTCACATCCTTGCTCGCGGAGAGGTTCTCTGGTCCGGTGACAGAGCTCCTCCCGGGGCCCGCGACGAGGATACTGAGGATCGTACTACTGCTGCGGCTAGGATTGCCGAGGCTGGGGGCTCGGGACTTTACCCAACTGACATGGTGGTATCCTGTAGTCTGGACGATCTCTCGAAGACCGAGCCGTTCAGGACACCATTCGTCACCTTCTCGTTTGACTTGGAGACCAGTATCCAATCCAACCGAATCCTCTGCGCTGCGGCCGTGATTGACAGAGGTGGTGAGCGCAGCGAACACTCGTTCAGAGGAGAGGAGGGTGACATTATGGAAGGTCTGACCGAGATAGTGAGGTCAGAGGATCCAGATTTCATCACCGGCTACAACATCGACAACTTCGATCTCCCACGCATGGCTGAGAGGATGGATGTTTTATCTGGGCGCTCAAAGATGGACGGTGCAACGCTCTATGGATGGGGAAGAGTGCCGATGCTGCAGAGCGAGTCCAACCGCCTATTCCCAAGCAGGCAGCAGAATAGGGTCTGGCGGATTCCCGGAAGAATCTCTCTCGACGCCTGGTGGCAGGTCCGCCAGACCCTAAGGCCTGAGCGCGAATCCCTTCGCTATGTCTCGAAGCTACTGTGGCCTGAGGACGAAGACATGCACAAGCTCGACATCGATGCTAGCCAGATGGACCGCGAGTGGGAAGAGCGACCCGAAGAAGTCCTCGAGTACTGCGTGCGCGACACAATTCTACCTCTCGACATAATCGATCGTCTGCAGTCAATCGCTCGTAAGGAGGCTCTGGCATCAGTATCGCTCACCACAGTGGAGACCGCCTCTGCTGGTACCACTAGTCAGTGGATTGACTCTCTGGTGATTCGGTTAGCCGACAGGACCGGTGTGGCGGTGCCGACGACAATTTCCGGACCGCGCAGGAGGGACCAGATTGCAGGAGGCTATGTCCACGAGGTCGACGCTGGAATCAGCCCATGGATTGTTGTCCTCGACTTCAAGTCGATGTACCCTTCAATCATGATCTCAAACAACATCTGCTCAACCACTCTGGTCAGGGACGACTCGACTGACAAATCATACAGCGTCTCGCCTACTACCGAGACCAGATATCTGTCCAAGGATGAGCGATTCGGACTGGTTCCTCACCTACTCGAGCAGCTGATGAGCAGCCGTGACCAGCACAAGTCAGCACTGGCCGCGGCAAGAGAGTCTGGAGATGAGGCCGAGGCCTTCCTCCAGGATCAGCTGCAATACGCTGTGAAGATCCTGATGAACTCGTTCTACGGCGTCTTCGCGTCGAGTTTCTACCGCTTCACTCATCCAGATCTCGGTGCCAGTATCACCGAGTGGGCCAGACACAACATCAGAAAGATCATCTCCGATCTCGAAACTGAGGGCTACGATGTCGTCTACTCTGACACCGACTCAATCTTCGTGCGCGCACCAGTAGATGCTGAGGCCCCAATCAACAAGCCGGAGGAATCCTCGCCTGAGTTTGAGCTATGGGACCGGGCTAGGTCCGAGACAATCAGGTTTGGAGAGAGGTTAGCGGAGCGTTTCACCAAGGAAGGTGCGGAGTTGGAGTTCGAGACCGCCTTGTCGGCATTCTTCAGCCACGGCGCCAAGAAGCGATACGTCGGGCGAGTAATCTGGCCACGCGAGGAGATGCTGATTCGTGGATACGAAGTACGCAGGACCGACTCCTTCGCTCTGCTTACTCGTACGATGACCGAGATGTTCGAGATGATTCTCGACGGTGAGGAATGGGCGGCGGTGGAGATGACCAAGTCAGTCATAGATGAGGTCAAAGAGGGCAATGCGAACCCTGCCGATCTAGTCATCAGCCGTTCCTGCAAGGGTACTCTGAAGCGCGATGGCACGGTGGACTTCTCCAAGGTATACGCCAATCCAGATGGACTTCCGTATGTGAGAGCTGCCAAGGAGAGAATCCGACGAGGGCTGCAGTTCACTCCAGGGATGAAGGTAGGCTACATCGTCACCGATTCGAAGTCCAGTCCGATGTCAGTCGAGCCTTGGCTTGTCGATGAGATAGGAGAGGAACCACCGGTGTATGACCCCGCCTACTATGCCGGACGTCTCGCGAAGTCACTGGGCCGGATCACAGAGGCTTTCGATTGGTCCGAGAAGGAATTACTATCTGGCTCGAGACAGCAGTCGATTTTCGACTTCTGAATGATGTATTGCAAGCCTATCAAAGACGAAACCATCGATGTCATGGCAGCGCAGGGTTGATTTTACCCTCACTTCCAGACCTATTCGATGGCAAGCATGCGGACACTGTCTCCTCTACTCGCAATCCTGTTGGTCTGCTCCCCAATGGCGGGCTGTCTGGACGTTCTGTCGGGAAACGACCCACCTACCGCACAGATGTCCATGGACCCATCTGAGAACATTAGGACAGACCAGACCATCACCTTCAGCGCAGCCGGTTCTTCGGACCCAGACGGTGATTCGATGACATTCTCTTGGACTTTCGGCGATGGTAACACAGGCACCGGCTTGACAACCAGCCACTCTTACGTACAACCGGGAGAATATGTGGTCCGTCTGGCGGTCGGTGACGGTAGCCACGAGACCACTACGAGCAAATCCATCAACGTGCTAGACTCGTCAGCTCGTGAACCGAATGCCGAAATCACCGCCAACAAGGACGATGACTGCGATGGTGAGGAACCACCCGGCGGCGACTTCGTCTTAGTGTGGGTCTGTGACGATGACAACGACGTCAATGACAAGACCGTCTCGGTCTCGACCACAGTCACTCTCGACGGCTCCGAATCATGGGCCGGGTGCGACCCTGACGATTCGACCTGCTATGCCGAGGAGTATCTGGTCGATTACAACTGGGACCTCGACACCAACACTGACTCGGATGGCGACGGCGACCCGCAGAACGACATTGATGCAACCGGAGAGACCTACGAATGGGAAGGACTCCCAGCCGGAGCTTGGGCAATCAGACTTACAGTGAGGGACAACCAAGGCCTAGTGGACCACCACGACTCCACTCTGTATGTCAACTACAGAGGAGTCTGGAACGACTTTGAGATGGATCGTCGTTATCAAGAGCCAGTAACCATGACATGGGAGTACCCGGTAACCTACGATGATGAGACTAAGGATAGAATTCGCTATCTAAGGGTCAAACTGACCTATCCTGCAGAGGACGACGACCAGATTGGTGGCGGCCTCCCGGGCACCACGGCGAACAAACTCGACTTGTACATGTACAACAGCTCCAATGACGAGATAGCAAACACTTCCTCAATCGAGGATGACAGTCGTAATGCAGGTGACTGCGCATCGGACGATCGCTGCGTATGGATGGTAATCGGTGGTTCGACCGTGCGAGGTTACGAGCCCGGAGACTGGACGGTGGATATCGTGAACGAAGAGACTCACACCACCGAGGTCAAGTCGATGGTTATCGAACTGCAATACAGATGACGGCGGCCCTATCGAAGCAATGCTCCTAATTTAGCCCCCTAGAATAGGGGGGAGATGTTCATATATGGCCCATCGGTCGGCGGGACACTCAGAAGGTGTACATTATGGGTTCACAATGGGAAGATAAGAGCAAGCCGCATTTGAATATCGTTTTCGTCGGACACGTCGATCATGGAAAGTCGACGACCGTCGGCAGACTATTGTTGGATAGCGGTCACATAGAGCAGCACGTCATCGACAAGTTCGAGCAGGAAGCCTCAGAGCGTGGGAAGGCCGGATTCGGTTTTGCCTACGTTATGGATGGTCTGAAGGAGGAGCGTGAGCGTGGAATCACCATCGACGTCGCACACAAGGAGTTCTACACTCCTAACTATTACTTCACCGTCATCGACGCACCTGGTCACCGTGACTTCGTCAAGAACATGATTACCGGTACCAGCCAAGCCGATGCAGCGGTTCTGAACGTAGCTGCCAACGACGGCGTCAACGCTCAGACCAAGGAGCACGCTTTCCTCGCACGCGTACTGGGTGTACAGCAACTGATTGTCAACGTCAACAAGATGGACATCAGCGGTGTAGACTGGTCTCAGGACAAGTACAATAGCGTTGTAGCCGAGGTCACGAACCTACTGAAGATGGCCGGTTTCAATACCGACGACATTCCATTCGTCCCATGCAGCGCATTCGACGGTGACAACGTTTTCAACAAGAGCGACAACACGCCTTGGTACAACGGTCCTACACTCTTTGAGGCAATCGACGCTATCCAGATGCCACCCAAGCCTACCGACAGGCCTCTGCGTCTACCTATCCAAGACGTCTACAAGATTAGCGGAATCGGAACTGTGCCTGTGGGTAAGATTGAGACTGGAATCCTGAATGCCGGCAAGACCGTTGTATTCAACCCAAGCCAGCAGTCGGCTGAGGTCAAGAGCATCGAGATGCACCACACCATGGTTGACAAGGCTGAGCCCGGCGACAACGTCGGATTCAACGTCCGCGGTCTATCTGCTACAGACATCCGCCGTGGCGATGTCGCAGGATACCAGGACACACCTCCGATGTTCGTCCGCCACGACGAAACCTTCGTCGGACAGATTCAGCTTATGGACATCCCGAAGGCAATCGGTGTTGGATACACTCCTGTGTTCCACTGCCACACCTCTCAGGTAGCAGTCCGCTTTGTCGAGCTGTTGGAGAAGACCTCGAAGGGTCAGAAGGAGGCCAACCCGGCCTTCCTGAAGACCGGAGATGCCTGCTTGGTTCGCTTCGGGCCGACCAAGCCTATGGCAATCGAGCAGATGGACGCATTCCCCGAGCTTGCCCGCTTCGCAATTCGCGACATGGGTAAGACCGTGGCTGCCGGCGTCTGCATGAAGATTGACAAGAAGTGATTCGGCTAGCGGTGAGTGGATGCCAGTCGTCACTACCATCAGACTGACTGGCGAGAATCATTCCGATGTGGATCACGTATGTGGTCAAATCAAAGCCATCTCTGACGAGACAGGGGTCAATCTACGCGGACCAATCCCTCTACCTACTCGCAGACTCGTGGTCCCATGCCGCAAGAGTCCCGATGGAGAAGGCTCTGAGACCTGGGATCACTGGGAGATGAGAGTTCACAAGCGCCTACTCGAGCTGGTGACCAACACGGCGAAGGACGAGAAGGCACTAAGAAAAGTCCTCAGGATTCCTATCCCTGACTCGGTCACGATAGAGATCAATCTGCGCAACCTAGGCTAGGCTACCCATTGGGTCCCAAGCTGGCAGAACAATCGGCTCGGTCTCAAGCCCTTCGAGCATCTTCTCAGTTAGGTAATCCTTTGGGGCTGCAATCTCAAACATGTACTCGTCGTACCATGAGTCATTCATCGTGTAGTAGCCCTTCTGGCCACTGTCCTCGCCCCATGAGTTCTCGACGCGCCAGCGTCGTGGCTTGCCGTTCACAACGTCGACTCCGGTGAACAGCATGGCATGTGTCATCATCGTCTGATTGTGTCTCAACCGGTCCGCCTTGTCTATGCCGTAGCTGACTCCGTACAGGCCTTCCACATCGTACATATTGGCATCCCACAGGCCTCGCTTGCGATCCATCTCCTTGCCGACATCGCACCCCATCCAAACCGGAGTACCATCCTCAAGCAATTTCTGGGTGATCGATTTCATCTCTTTGCTCGGGACGTTTAGGTAGACCACGGGAGGACCTCCAGCGACGTTCTGCAGGAAGTCAACTGTGTAGGTGCGGTAATACTCGTTTCTCGGGTCATTGACCACGCACACGTAATCCTCCCATTCGATGTCGACGTACTCGGCTGCAAACTCTCTGGGGGTCATCTTGCCCTTGCGATGAAACTCTCCATCCTTGTCCCTCCACTGCCAGTCGAAGCTCTTTGGAGGTGTCCCGAGATGGATGCAGAGCATCTTCCACACGTCAGCCATCCTCTTCTCCTTGTGAGCGCGAGCATCACTCACTGAACCTCCTCCCTCGAGAACGGCACGAATCTCGCAGGCCGAAGTCCTCAGGAAATTCTTCAGCTCGGTATTCATCCAGCGCGTAGCGCTGCTGGTATTCGATTCAGGATAGGCGGACTTGGGTACCAAGCCGTGCTTGCGAATCAGATTCATCGCCATGTTCCACTGACCTCCGTCACCTATCGGATCTGAGAGCAGGAAGTGGATTGTACGGTCGTCAACAGGCCTGTCTGATGTCTCGATGATTGCTTCCAGAAGGTGGTTCGAACGCTCGAACTTATCCCAGAAGTGGATGTGTGCTTGACTGAACTCGAAGTTCTTGAGATTCATCTTCTTCATTGCTCCAACTCGGAACAGATTCAGCGTGGCGAACAGCCAGCAGCGCCCGCTCCTCATCTGAGCAGTCACCTTCCACTCATCCAACTTGGTGCTGAACGAGTTGTCCATGTCTTGGACGATATTTCTGTTCAAAGTCAGGTCAGGCAGCTGGACGTTGGTAACGGCGTTCTGCGCCACTCGGTTAGATGGGTCAGAGGCGAACTCTTTCCTCAATTGGTCAACTTGCTTCCTAGTGATTGTCTTGCCCATTGGCTCACCTATGGTGAGCCAAGCGTCCTTAGACGACACTAAGTCATTCCTCAAAGCGGGGCCGGCTCTGCCAGACCAGCAGCAATCAGAGTCTCAGCAATCAAAGACGAGCATGACTCCACATCACCAGCGGTCAGCACCATCTCAGAGCCATCTGCCGAGATGATAGGGTCATCTAGGTCCTTGAGAATCAGAATTCGCATCAACCCGTCGTCTTCTGTGGGGGCGGGAGGAGAAGGAGGCGAGGCGGCCCCGGTAGCCCGGTCAGGAAAAGCATCGATCTGTCTGATTCGATCCTCTTCGTCCATATCAGGATCATCCCAGTCAACAGTAGAAGCAGGCTGCTCTGGAACTGGGACTGTGGCCACAGAATCCTCTTCCGGCGATTCGGAGAACTCTGTAAGCGGAGAGTGACCAGAGGCCGTTGGCACACTGGTCGACTCTATGCTGGAGCCGTGTTGCAGGGCATTCCAAGAGACTTCGTGCTTGTACTTCTCAACCAGATGGCCGATACCAGCGTGGAAAGCCCTCTCAGAGGAATCGTGCCTCTGCCAGTCCAGACTCTGGAAGCCCGAAGAAACGCTCATGGCATCACCCTGCGGGGATTTCATCAGGTTCGACAGGACAGCGTTCTGAGTGAACGCGTTCAGACGCAGTCTAGTCAGATCACTGATACAGGTCCTGATGTTACCTAGCCGGCGCGACTTCATCTGGGCTTCAGCACCCATCCCCTTGTCCCGGATAGTCTCTGCTAGATCGGTCTCAAGATGGTGCAACAACTGGCCGACTGAGGCCCAGAATACAGGTACTGGTAGTTCGACTGGAACGGCCTGGCTCTTCTGCTTCCTGAGCAGCTCAAACAGGGACTTCTCGACCACCGCCAACTGCTTCTCATTGAGCCTAGGTGCATCGCCTCCATCATCCATCAGAGCAACCCGCCACGAGTGGGCCGCAGGTGATTATTGAACAATTCCTCGTATCTGCCACGAATCGCCTCGCAGGCGCGGGTATCAAGACCTCAACTCCCCTCCACACACTGCAGGTGTACCCGAGTGGTCAAAGGGGGAGGGCTCAAGATCCTCTGCGTAGAGCTTCGCAGGTTCGAATCCTGCCGCCTGCACCATCTCACCTCATAGGATGTCGAGATTCAGATTATTCGGGAGCCCCTCCATATCCTTTCGGGAGGCGCTTTGCTGATGACTTAATCACTCATTGACTACACAGCATATTCAAGCGACACGACGAGATGGCATAGACATGGGAGAAGATGCCGAGGAATTCCTTCTGCTCGATGAAGAGGAGGAAAACCCGGTTTCAGAGAAACCGGCCAAAAAGCCCGTTTCGCTCAAATCGATGTTCTCATCCATCAAACTCCCTAGCCTTCCAAAACCCAAGCAAAAACCTGCGAGGGACTCCGAACCAACTATCGAGGCTGTTGCCGCATCGGCTGGAGATACCATCGATTTAGATCTGGCAGCAGATGGTGTGCATGAGTTCGAGTGGGACATCAGAGGTATGGACTGCCCAGACTGCGCGATGAAGGCAACGAGGGCAGTGAGCAGACTACCCGGAATCGAGGAATGCAGGGTCTCTGCTACGCAGGGCTCAGTAAGGCTCAATGTAGATGTCAGCAGAGGCACGGTATCCAGAGCCTCATCAGTACTTGAGAACCTAGGTCACAGCCCTGAAGTAGATTGGCTCAGCGTTGTTGAAGTCACACCTAAGATGGCTGCAACGAGAATCGGCGTCGACAGGCGCAAGTTGCGTAGCTCGCTGATGGATGTCCCAGGAGTCCTGAACGTCAGGCTGGAAGATGGCCGGATAGAGATACAGAGGCTGTGGATATCTGACTCTGCTCTGAGGGGTATCTCCGAGCAGCGACTCGGAATGATACTCGGTGAAGACTTCCAACTCTCACCTTCACAGACTTCCAGACTGAGGCCCGATCAGATTAGGTTGATCGGAGCTGCCTCTACCGTCCCACTCATTCTCGGCGTGGTCGCCATAGAGGAGATTGCAGCTATTCCCAACCAGCTCGCAGCACTGATTGCTCTGTTCGGGGTTATCTTCGCTGGTTACCAGATGTTCCAAGATGCAATAGGTAGCATTCAGAACAGAGTCATGGGCTTCCAGATTCTCACTTCCCTAGCAGTCATCGGGGCAGTTTATCTGCAGGAATGGGCAGAGGCCCTGATGGTGGTTGGATTGGTCGGCTTCTCCTCGCATCTTGAGGAAAGGGCCTTGGTAAGAGCTCGAGAGTCGATGCAGGGAGGGCTCGATAGACTTCCAAGGAGAGCTCGTCTGGTTAACCCCGAGGCTCCCAAGGAGAATGGAGAGAGAACACTCAATGTACTCCAGGTGGCAAATCCAAATCTCGCTAATACTCCAGACTGCCACGATGAGGAGATGATTCCAGTTGAGGCGCTTGAGCTGGGAGACCTCGTGGAGGTTCGCTCTGGAGAGGTGATGCCAGTTGACGGAGTGGTGATTGAAGGAACAGGTGCAATCGACCGCGCCCCACTGACCGGAGAACCAATCCCAATCCCAGTCAACAAGGGTGATACTGTAGAGGCGGGATTAGTCCTGGTCCGTGGTCCCTTGGTAGTCAAGGCTACCGCCGGAGGAGACGATACCAGACTATCCAGCCTGATTGATTTAGTGAGGAACTACCGCGACCAGCCTACTAGAACCCAAAGCGCAATCGAGAGATTCACTGCAATCTGGGTCCCTCTGGTGATGATTGGGTCTCCATTCATTGGATATCTCGTCTATGGAGCAACCTCTCAAGCAATTCTCACTACACTGTTACTCTGGGTGGTCTCCTGCCCCTGCTCACTGCTTCTAGCCGCCCCCGTTCCACACGCTGCAGCTCTCTCTGCGGCCTCGGCGTCCGGCTTGGTCGCCAGAGGAGGTGATGTACTGGAGGCTGCTGCCGGAGTCGAACTTGCTTTACTCGACAAAACAGGTACGCTGACAAGCGGCAGTCCTAGAATGACCGGGATCTCGGTAAGTGAGGATGAGAACGATTACCGAGCGCTGCAGATTGCTGCAGGGCTCGAGCAGCGCTCAAACCATCCCTATGCGAGAAGCATCATCGCGCTAGCCAATGAGCGCTCACTTAGCGCTAGCAACGTGACTGAACTGACCGACGGCGATGCCGGAGTTAGTGGCAAGCTACGTGGTCAGGAGGTCATGATGGGGCGAGCAGATTGGCTGCTCGAGCGCGGAGTGGAGATTCCCCTTGACATCGATGCGGCTCTGGCGGAGTCCAGAAAGGCCGGACACGGAGCCAGCGTTCTGGCTGTTGATGGCCGGGCAATTGCCGCATTCGGCTTCGCTCACGATGATGCCAGAGACGGCGTCGATGAGATGATCTCAGCCCTGAGGGCCAATCAGGTCAAAGTCGAGATACTTAGCGGTGATGAGCAAGCTAGCGTAGAGGCTTTTGGAGCCCGCATAGGAATACCTACAGGCTCTTGCAGAGGAGGAGTTGACCCTGAGGGCAAGGCTCAGTGGGTCTCAGAACGTTCTAAGGCACGCAGGACTCTAATGGCAGGAGATGGATTCAACGACGCAGGAGCTCTTGCCGCTGCACACGTTGGGATAGCAGTCGGCAGTGGTGAACAGGTGAATCTAGACGCTGCCGATGTACTCATCCCAGGAGAGGATCCGAGAGCTCTAGCTCGATTCATTGAGTTGTCCAAGAGGACAAGGAGGGCAGTATCGATCAATATTGCAATCTCTGTGGGAATAACCTTGATTCTGGTTGGTATTGTTCTCGGGGGCTGGGAAATCAAACTGGCAGCGGGAGTAGCACTACATGAGGCGAGCGCCCTATTGGTCATCTTGAATGGAATGTGGGTGACGGGAACTGGCCCGGAGAGATTCACCACTCTGGCCACTCTCGGACGCGATTTGAAGGACGACTTGGTGCAGGCGCTTAGGGTGGCCTTAGGGACATCCCGAGAAGACTTGTCTGCGACCGCTTGATTAACCCGCCCCTGAATCGAGGGTCATGGCCGATTCATCCGAGATTGAGTCAAGGTACGCCGCACCGCTGGCAGAATGCGCTCACTGCGGCCACATGCTGCCTCAGGGACTGGGTGAGAAGGAGTGCAAGATATGTGGCGCTGTATGCAGGGTCAGTCACCAGCCTACTGTCGATAATCTCACCGATGAGACACTACCCTGCCCACACTGTAACACCGTTATCGTAGCATCCTCCGACGAGCGACCAATTGAGTTGACTTGCGGAGCCTGCACCGGGAAGTTCACCCTCATTCCCAAGATAATCAAGGTCGAGATTGACTGCCCTGGTTGTGAGAGGATGCTCAGAATCAGACCCAGACCCGGTACTCGCGAGTTGAAGTGCCCGGCATGCGAGTCAAAGTTCAACGTCACCTTCTAGCACGGTACCTTCTGATAGTCCCTCTAAACCGTGTTTATCGGATGATTCTGACCCTTCGCTCTCAAATACTCCGGAACTAGCGACAACTTGGGGATGGGATCCCATGAGTGAGAGCAAGTCACCTGAAGACAACGATACCGAAGGTATCGATGAGTTGGCCGCACTGCGTGCCCAACATGCTCTCTCAGCTTCCTCAAACATGGAGTCTGTGGCCCGTGCCAGAGAGAGGCTAGATGAGGAATCGAGAATCAGATCTGGCATCCGGCGTGAGCGCCGGATGCGCATCACTGAGATGACGGAGAGAGTATCAGGAATGCACGGTGCGATGCGTAAGGCCAATGAGATTCTGTTCGAGGAGAGGTTGCAGCAGATCGAATCCGATTTGAGGGCCGAGCTAGAGGATGAGATGGAACGCCTCGAAACCGAAGCCCTAGAGCGCGAGGAACGCTTACTCCGTGAAGAGATGCTGCACCGACTGCGTCGCGAGGAGAATCGTCTTCGTGAACAACTCGATCTAGAGAGGGATCGACGCATCGAGGCTCACGCAGCACAGTTGCGTGACAGACTCAAGGAGGAGATGGAAACGGAATATCATCGTCGGAGGGCCTTCCTCGAAGAGCGATTAGAGCTCGAAGCTTCGCAGGACGTAGAGAGGATGCAGCGCCGAGTCGAGATGGACCTCAGAGAGGTCATGGAGACAGGAGTGCATCGCAAGATTGAGACTCACAGACTTGAGCAGGAGATGCAGATGCGAGAAAGAATCTTCGAGGCACGCCGCGAGCGAGAGGCAGAACTGGAGAAGCAACTCAAAGAGGAGCGCAAATCACTCGAGAAGGAGATGAAGTCGGACGTCAAGGTCCGCATCAAGGAGCTTGAGGAAGGATCAGAGCGAGCGGCTCTGGAAGAATTGGACAGACGATTCCGTGCTGAACGGGAGACTATGCTTGCTGCCTTGGGTTTGCGGCGCCAGGAGATGGCGCTCGAACTCGAAGTCGAGATGGAGCAGAAAGTATCCGAGTTTGCAAAGAAGCGTGAGAAGGAGATACTCTCCAAGCTCGAGAAGCAGTTCAACAAGCGCGGGGATCTATCTAAGAAGGAGGTTAAGGAGATGATGAAATCACTCGAATCCGAGCTTAAGTCGAAGTGGGAGTCTGCGCTGCTCGATGCGAAACAATCTGCTTTGGAGCGGGTGGGCGAGGAATAGTCTCTCAATCAATCCAGTCTGACTAACAATAGTTTAGATGAAGTAGTATAAGTAGTATGAGCGGGGCGAGGGGGAATTATGCCTCAGGGTACAGTGAAATGGTTCAACCGCATAAAGGGCTTCGGCTTCATAGAGAGAGAAGAAGGGAACGACTTGTTCGTTCACAAGTCAGATGTGGATGGGACCATCGACGAGGGCGACACAGTCGATTACGAAGTTGGCGAGTCCCCAGACGGTCGCGCATGCGCAACCAATGTCAGCAAAGCAGAGTAGGCTCTTATCCGCCGACTATTCTAGCAATCCTTGCATCGACCTCTCTGGCTAACTCCCAGTAGGCCTTGCTTCCCGGATTCGACTTGTTTGGCTTCTTCGCGACGACTATCGGAGCTCCCTCTAATGGGGCCTCTGCAATCGCTACAGATCGCTGAATGGCGGTATCGAATACCCGGTCACCGAAGTACTTGCGCGCACGCTCGGCTACCGCTTCACCGAGATTGCTGTTGGTCTGCACCATCGTTAGGGCAATTCCGAACAGTCTGAGGTTCGGGTTGATTGCCTTCTGGACATCACGGATTGCGTTCATCAACTGGCCCATGCCCTCGAGGGCGTAGAACTCAGCCTGGATTGGTATCAGAATCCAGTCTGAGGCCGCCAATGCGTTGATTGTGAGCAGGCCGAGTGAGGCCGGAGTGTCGACGATGACCACATCGAAGTGACCCACCGAGTCCTGTAGTGCTAGTTTGAGCCGGTTTTCACGACCGATGCGAGTAGCGAGGTCAATCTCAACTCCTGACAGGTCGAGATCGGCCGGAAGAAGCCAGAGGTTCTCAATCGAGACTCCCTTGGGTGGGCCCCGCTTGCGTTCGGGATTGTGCAACTTCCAAGCATCACGCATAGCTTCTGTCAGTTGATCAGGTCCAATCAGGCATTCATTGAGGCTGACTGGCGAACCATCCACACCTCCTTTGAACAGCTCATTCATCGTTGGACCGAGAGTTTTCTTGTCGATTCCGAAGGTGGTAGCGACATTGCCCCTCGGGTCAAGATCGATTATCAGCACCCTACGGGCAGTGATGTCCATCTCCTTGTTGCCCTCTGCCAGAGCGGAGGCGATGTTGACCGCAGTCGTGGTCTTGGCGCAGCCACCCTTGTGATTCACCACAGCGATAACTACTGGTCCCGGCATCTCGCTCAGTGGGGGAAAACCACGGGACTACTGTGAATCTTGCCTATCACTGGATGACAGGGACAGGCACTTCGCTCAGAATCTTGCGCGTGATGTGCCGACCGGTAACACCACGAATCTTCGATTCTGGCTTGAGAACGATTCTGTGACTTACAACCTCAAGAGCGACATTCTTGATATCGTCAGGAATAACATAGTCACGCCCATCGATGGCGGCAGATGCACGCGCCGTCTTGAACAGAGATTGGCTTGCACGTGGAGATGCTCCAGTGATGACTCGGTGATCCTCACGGGTGCGCTGGACCAACTCGACCACATAGGACATGATTGCCGGGTCCACATGAACGGTCTCAAGTGCCTTCTGCATGGCGACGACCTTCTTCGGACTAGTAACCTGCTCGATATCGTACTCGTCCTTACCACGAAGCTTCCTGCGCTGTAGGATAGCCTTCTCCTCCTGACGGTCAGGGTATCCCATTGACATCTTCATCAGGAATCGGTCCATCTGTGCCTCAGGTAGTGGGTAGGTACCTTCCTGCTCGATTGGGTTCTGGGTGGCCATGGTGATGAAAGGCGCTGGGAGTTTGTGGGTGATCCCCTCGATAGTCACCTGCTTCTCTTCCATGGCCTCAAGCAAGGCAGCCTGAGTTTTGGGAGGAGCACGGTTTATTTCGTCAGCTAGTAGAACATTGGTGAATAGAGGCCCAGGTCTAAGCTTGAACTCACCAGCCTGCTGGTCGTACATGTACGTCCCCATGATGTCTGCCGGGAGCAGGTCAGGAGTGAACTGTACTCGCTTGAACTTACAACCCAGAGCGCTGGCGAATGTATTCGCCATCAGGGTCTTTGCTAAACCAGGGAAATCCTCGATGAGAGTGTTGCCGTTTGAGAGGATGCCGATTGTGATTCTGCGCAGATTCTCCTGCTTGCCGATGATGACCTTGGCGACCTCGTTCATCAGGCCGTTGGAAATCTGCGAAACAGTCTGTATCAACTCGCGGGCTTTAGGGTCTGCTTTCTCAGCCATGATATCCCTACTACAACATCCCGAGCCCTACTCATTCACTACTTGAGCGTTAGGTATTCCTGAACGCTAAACGCATCAAAATGTTCATCGGCCCCAGAAGTGGTCATCCTTCCTGTGAATGGCTAGCAGTTCATCGAAAACATCTTGTTCTGCCGCCGTCAGTTCCATCTTCCTGAGCTTCTTTGCATGCGATTCAGGAATGTCCACTAGGAGACTATCTCCCTCTTCGATTTGGCGCCCCACGGTCACCCCATCAATCGCAACTGCAACCTCGTCACCCTGCATCGCCTCCTTCATCGAACTCTCGCCTGAGCGGATTGACTTAATGCGCCCAATCCTCCTCTCTCCGTTGAGCAGATATTGACCCACATGGATACGCCCGGCAACTACTCTCACACCGACTACGGCGGGCTTGGAGACGCGGAAGGTATGGTCGGGAAGAAGCAGGATTCTGCCGGGATAGACGACCTGTACACGACTCTCTTCTTCGAGCTCGCGCGTGCGCTGCTCGACCCACTCTTCGTGCTCTTCGAGAATCCGGTAGATAATATCCGAGCCGATGTGCTTAGCGCCTGCCTCAGAGGACTCAATCTCGGTGATTGCATCGGGCAGAATGTCGGTACTGAATGCCATGATGATTCGGTGCAGTGGGTTGCTTGCCGCCTCAGTATTGCGAATATCTCTGCGACTAACCTTGCCGATGCTTGCCATTCTGATTGGAACATCAATCGAATTGAGTTCCTTAGCCAAGGCCTCGAGTCCCCCTACGGTGTCGGCCTTGATGCACACACCTTCTTCCTCTAACTCAATTGAGAGTTCGGACTCGGCCTTTGCTGCTGCGAGCGCTTCGGAACGCTCTGAATCACTGTGGACGACACGCAGTGTTGTGCCCGCAAGCACCCCGTCAAGGTCTGAAGCCGAAATCTTGAGCCCACTGGCCGCATGAGCTTCCTCAGAAGCATCCCAACGGTTACCGGCATCCCTCATCTCGCTCATTCCGCGTGGACTGAACAGACCCTTGATACGGGTCGCTAGTCCACCTTCATTGGTGACTAGAACGATTTCATCACCCTTCTTGACCGAGCCACGGTGAAGTATCACATCAAGTGTCTTGCCCAAGCCACGTTCCTCCTTCATTTCGAGTACAGTGCCTTCGCCCGAACCCTCGATATCTGTGAGTTGCTCGGCAAGGTATCGCTCAGCCAGACCGATGACCACAGCCAGTAAATCCTGGATACCCTCGTCCTCACGTGCGGACACAGGCACCAGCGCGATATCTTGGGTGAAGTCAGTGACACGGTCGTAACGCTCGATGTTGAAGCCGTGCTCGGCAAACTGTCCTACTAGGTCCCAGTAGCGCTGCTCAAACAGGCCCATCGCCTCCTTTGACTGGTCACTCATGGAGATGGCCATAGAGCGCCCCTGCTCTGAGTTCCAGCCGTGGATTCGATCGACCTTATTAGCCGCAATAACGAATGGAGTCTTGGCTTCCTTGAGTACGCGCAACGACTCGATTGTTTGCGGCCTAGCACCCTCCATAACATCAACGACTAGGATTGCTATGTCTGCCAGAGAACCTCCACGCGAGCGCAGGGTAGAGAACGAGTGATGGCCAGGAGTGTCGATAAACAGAAGTCCAGGTGAATCAAATGTCTTGCCGCCCAATAGTGGGGCGCAGAGTGTGTTTAGAATCTCAGCTGGAACCTCGGTGGCACCGATGTGTTGGGTTATGCCACCCGCCTCCCTGTCCATGACCGAGGCGCGAGCATCTGTCCCGAGGCTGCGAATGTGATCAAGTAGGCTGGTCTTGCCGTGATCGACGTGACCTAGCACAGCGACGATGGGTTGTCTGCGTCCTGACATCTGGCCCACCTCATGCTACTCACTCTTTTCAGTCCTCAAGACCATTGGGGAACCAAAGCCCCAATTCGAAAGCCGCTGTATCCTCGCCGTCCGAGCCATGGATGACATTCTTGTCGATGCTGCGCGCGAAGTCTGCACGAATCGTGCCCGGTTCTGCATCTTCCCAGTTTGTGGCTCCAATCAGCTTACGTGAGGCTGCGATTGCATCCTCTCCGTGCCAGGCCATGGCCACAACAGGGCCAGAGGTGATGAATTCGATGAGATCGGGGTAAAATGGGCGCTCCTTGTGAATCGCGTAGTGCGCCTCTGCTAGCTCAAGCGGGGGCGTCAGGTCGCGCCTGCCCAGCATCTGCAGGCCGATGCCCTCGAAGCGTCCGACTATCTCGTCGGCAAGGTCTCGCTCAACTCCATCGGGCTTGATCATGATGAAGGTGGTCTGCTCGTTGCTCATGAGCCGGGCGACCCACCTCTCCTATTTCAACGCAAAGTAATCCTAATGTCGTTGGTATCAAGGCACATCGCTGATTCGAAGCATCATGGCCAGCGAGGATGGTGATATTCTAGTCGCCGAGATTGCTGATGAGTGGAGTGACGAACTGATCCACATCGGCACCCCTCTCCAGACTAGACAGATCGCCTTCGTCCTTGCAGCCTTGGGAGTAGCAGCTATGTTCATCGCGCTGGTGATGCAAAACCTTGTTTTCGACTCGGTCGAGGGACCTCAGGGACCTCAGGGAGATTACGAACGCGTCCCTGTGTGGGAGCGAGAGAATTGGCCCTACATCACAGACGGGCCGCATGGTTTTGTGATGGAACATGGGCCGTACATTCTCTCAGCTACCGACAATGAGTGGAACTCGACCCATCATTTCGTAGAGTTCACCCTGCCACTTGCGGAAGGAGGCTCAGCGCCCGACGGACTGGTCAGCCTAGCCTACTGGTTACCAGACGTTCCCGAAGGCGTACAGGTTCCTATGATTGCTGAATTTGGCCCCTACTTCGATGAGCAGAGCGTAGGCACTCCAAGTATCGAGGTACCAGGGACTTGGCTGGGTCAGATGATCATCGATCAGATATTACCACACGGCTATGGCTTCGCACAGGTATCTGTGATGGGCACTGGGCGTTCCAACCACTGCATGGATCTGATGGGTAACGCCGAGCAACTTGGCGTTGATGCTGCAGTAACTTGGCTTGGTAGTCAGAATTGGAGCAATGGCAAGGTTGCAATGATTGGTAAGTCATACGACGGCAGCACTCCTTGGCAGGCAGCGATGTTCGGCAACGAGCACCTTGCTACGATTGTTCCAATCTCTGGACTTATTGGATTGATGGAACTGATGTGGAAGAACGGCTCAAACGAGGCCAGAGCACCGTTCATGCACAATGTGGTCTACGGCAGCTATGGGCTGGATGGCGACACCGAGGATATCGGCAATGCCTGTCCCGATTACGCACTGGGCCCGGCCGCAGGGACAGGTGCGTACGTGTGGGGTGGAGAGGCCGTGGGAACTTACTGGGAGGAGCGTTACTTCTTACAGCGCGTACTAGACAACTACAACGGCTCAGTCTACCTGATTCAGGGAATGCACGACTGGAATGTCGACCCACACATGGCGGTACCGACAATAAACATCCTGAAGCATCACGGAATCGATGCAAAGGGCCTGTTCGGGCAATGGGATCACGACTACCCAGATCGTCCGGACTACCACTTCGACCGCTCGGGTGAGGGCCGCGGGCGCGAGGCCTACCCTCAGATGACTCGATTCGACTGGATGCAAGATTTACTCGAGTGGTTCGACTACTATCTAAAGGGAATCGGTGACAAGCCAGGCCAGTGGATTGAGATTCAATCCAACCATGGCGAGTGGAGACTCGAGGATTACTACCCACCACAGGGAATGGAGACCCTCTCACTTGACTTGGGGGGAGCCATGTCCAACATCGGCGGTACCACCACCATCCTGCCTGATGCTTCTACAGGTCCTGTATATGAGAGCGCACCGTTTGAGGAAGGAATCTGGATTGCAGGCCTACCTAGACTGCATGTGGATGTGCGCACCTCGAATATAGGTGGCCAAATCTACGCCTTGATGGAGGACTGCGACGAGTCGGGGCAGTGCATCCACCTAGGTCACGCTGTCATGGACCTTCGATACCATGAGGGAGGTACCGAAGAGCAAATCTGGCTGCCTCTACTTGAGACAATTAACGCCAAGATGGAGTTCTTCACACTCGATGCCTATGTGAATGCCAACCACACCATCAGACTGAGCCTTTTCTCTACTGGAGATGACTATCTGCCTGCAAGCACGAGTTCAGTCGTTACAGTTCAGGAAGGCACCGGATCGACTTTGCAGCTGGATATCATCGACCCGTCTGAGAAGCTGTGGTTCGACCCTCCGGCGTGTACACACTCTTACTGCACAGACTGGCTGAACCAGACTACCGACGCTACTTGATGCCGCCTTTCTCGTAACGACGAGTCCACTTGAGTCGGCGAGGGTTGCGGTTGAGTTTGAGCATGTTCTTGCGTGCCTTGCTGTCCTTGAACCAGAAAACGCTACCATCTCGCTTGATGTACATCATACCGGTGCCAGGCTCAATCTCCTCATGTGTAAAACTGCAGATACGTCGCTCAGGCATTGAATTCACCTTCCACCCAGTCTGCGGGCTTCACGTCCGGTGTCCTTCAGCATCAGGACATCACCTACTCGAACAGGGCCCAACACGTTGCGTGCGATTATTCGACCGACGTCACGTGGGTTGGCAGCGTCGTTCACGCGGACCTTTACCTGAATCGCCTCACCACTCATTCCAGTACGGCCGACCACTTCGACCACTTCCGCGGGCCATGACTCTTGAGCCATCTCGAATCACTCCATCTCCAAGCTACTGTGAAAGTGTCGAGCAGTGGCCATCTACTTCCTTGAACTTGTCCTCGGCTTCCTTGTCGACATCCATTACTGCGATTGCAGCGGTTCTGGTACCCAAACTCATTCCTGCAGCCTCGGCCAGATATGCCTGGTCCTCGACGTAGATGAATGGGATGCTCTTCTCCTTGCAAATCATTGGGATGTGGGCCAAGAGCTCGCCTGGGTTGACGTTCTCTGCCATCACTACCATCTTCGCTGTGCCGCGCTCTGCAGCCTTTGTGACTTCGTTGGCGCCCTTCTTCAGACGACCTCGCTCATCCTTGCCTAGAGACTTGACCATCTCGTAGACCTGCTCTTGTATGTCGCTTGGGGTTTCAAATGCTATGTGTACACTCATTGGAACTACTCCTCGTGTGGGTAAGCCGCCGCACGGCGTGGCTGATATAAACGAAACGGATTCATAGAATTCGACCGTAGGTCGTCATCACTACCCCATTAGACGCTTCAGACCCCTAGCAAGAGCGGGTGCTGCGCTCACTACAGCCCTTGGATTGGGCAGCGAGTCAGTACTGTGTACACCGTCTACATGACTGGCCAGACGCAGTATCGCGCCACCTGTGAAAAGCCCGTGTGTGCATGCGGCGTGGACTTCGGTGGCGCCCTGCCGGCGCAGGGCATCGCTAGCCCGGCAGATTGTGCCGCCGGTACTGATCATATCGTCCACAATCGCGACCACCTTGCCATCGACATCAAGGTCCTTGGGGGTGTGCTCTATTGTGCGGGCATCAATCCTCGTCTTCTCGAGGTAGGAGAACTCGCAGTCAATCAGGCCAGCGACCTCGGAAGCTCTGGCTATGGCCCCCTTGTCAGGACTGAGTATGAAGTCCGGGGCGACCTCCGACTCAAGCAACTCGGCAATCTCGGGCATGGCGCTGACGAACTCGATGGGAACTCCCATTTCCTGAAGTACGGCAGGTTCGTGTAGGTCCAGAATCGCTATGCCGTCACAGCTTCTCTCTAGAATCTCGGCAATGACTCTCGCTGAAACCACCTCTCCACTTGAGAAGCGCTTGTCCTGACGCGAGTACCCATAGTATGGTATTGCCAGATATACGCCGTTTCCGACGTCATCCATCTCCTGGACTCCCTCTTCCTTGAGATTGGCCAGATCACCCTTACGGACGTCAGCAATGGCCTCCAAAAGAAGAATGGTGCTAACTATGCCAGAGTCTGGATAGGTGTTGGAGACCAATACTACTGGTTCTGAGCGAACCGTTTCTATGGCCTCGGCCGGAACTCTGACGTAACCCTCTCCATCGGGGAATCTACGACTCTCTAATTCGACGAATTTCATGCCAAGTAATGGAGCCAGTGAGGCCGCAACTTCGCGGCCGGATGAGCCACTGACCACAGGCATGTGACAAGGAGCCGAACTGACGGCCCTTCATGACTCTGCCGACCGTCCAAAAGGCAGGATTTGGTGGGCATGACAGGATTTGAACCTGCGACCTCCCGGTTATCAGCCGGGTGCTCCAGCCAAACTAAGCTACACGCCCTGAGCAGACATGCGAGAAGCAAATCCGATTTCAAGATGTTCC
>JBJLJN010000019.1:0-60805 GCA_045559735.1 Candidatus Thalassarchaeum sp.
TGGTGCTCGTGCCGGGATTTGAACCCGGGTCGACGGATCGAGAGTCCGTCATGATGGACCGAACTACACCACACGAGCGCGGTTCACAGCCACCGCCCTCTGACTTATGAAAACAGTGGATAGGGAGCCGGTTACACGTAACCGTTCACTTTCACTTTCAGTATTCGGGCCTATTCCCTTGCTTGATATGCAGAAGCCATCACATAGGGCCATGAATGGAACACCGAACACAGGAACGGCACTTCTCTACAGGAAGCGCCCAGAGCCTTGCAGGGTAGTCTCACTGGCCACCCTGAGAAGAACGAACGCAAGCATCAGACCACATTCGAGACCTGAGCTGGTGAGCAACACGGGGGTGGTTTCTGCCACCAACTCTTGGATGCCAATGCCTCTCCTGGCCGCACCAGTGAATGTCTCGCCTTCAAGTTGGAAGGGTCTGCAAGACAGGGTCCGAGCCAGTCATGCAACGACAACGGTGGTGGCCTGATGTCGAAGACTAGGAGACTGCGTGAGGAGGTCAGGACCTATCTCGAGGAGAATGATACTGCTAACACTGTCGAGATATTCGACCACTTGAACGACAGGTTCCGCTGGGGAGCCACCATGAATCAGGTCGGTAACATCCTTGCCAAGGACTTGAGATTCTCCAAGATTGGACATGTCCGTGGTCGTTTCAGAGGTAGTACATACACCGTCTGCGTCTGGGGCCTGTCCCATCAAGCCCCACAAGCCGCAGCTTAGGCAGGGAAGGAATCAAGGCAGGATAGCCCCGAGTAGAGGCGTGAGGCGTAGTCACCTTGGATCGTGGATAATCCTGTTCAGAGCGGGAAATTCGACTACCGGGGTATTCGGAGTCTTCCTAGGTGCCATGCTGGCACTTGGGGGATTGCCCAGTGGAGATCTAGCTACAATCTGCGTATTGCAAGCTGCTTCGGTGTGGTCTTTCATGTGTTCTTGGAACGCTCTGAACGATTACCTCGACATAGAGATCGATAAAGTAAACAGGCCGAGCAGGCCACTGCCCTCGGGAGAGATTTCCATCGATACCGCTCGGAAGGGCATTGTGGTGATGATGGCTATTTCGATACTCTCGATATTCGCTGCCATGAAAATGGTCATGGATATTAGAGGCGACTTGCAAGATTGGTATCCAGCCTTAATAATCTGGGTTGCCGCCCTGTTTTTGCTAGTGAATTACGAGTCTGCAGGGAACTACAGTATGCGACTGAAGGACAGAGGGCTACCAGGGAATTTGGCTATCAGTCTCTCTGTAGGTATGGTGGTACTATTCGGTGCAGCCGGCGTATTCGAGCCATTCAGTGAGCGAGCTTGGACCATATTCTTCGTTGCCGTCTTGTACAACCTATCGCGTGAGATTGTCAAGGACATAGAGGATGTGGAGGGAGACGAGGGTAGGCACACGTATGCCATGAGAGTAGGGTCTCAGAAGGCTAGGGCTGTGGCATGGGTCTTGCTGTTAATCACCTTACTATCCATCCTACTGCCGTTTGGAATAGGAATCTTCCCAGAACTCCACCTGATTGCTGTGATTCCAGCAGTAGTGATGCTACTGATGGTCAAGCCGAAACTCATGACAGGTGAGGACAGGGCAGCTCAGATGTTAATCAAGAGGTCGATGTATCTGGCCCTAGCTGCACTACTAGGGAGCTCACTGCTTGGTTAATCAGAGCAACTCTCGGAAGCTGTGCCAGGCATCCTCGTTGCACAGCAGAGTGAGCAGAGACATCTGCGCCCACATTCGATTCTCTGCCTGATCGAGAACGACGCTGTTTGAGGAATCTATCACCTCGTCAGTGACTTCCTCGCCGCGGTGAGCAGGAAGGCAGTGCATGAACAGGTAGTCGGGATTGGCATGAGCCACTAACTCCTGATTAACTTGGAAACCATCGAATGCTTCGAATTTGCCCTTCATCTGCTCTTCACCCATGGAGACGAAGATATCCGTATAGATTACTCCGGCACCGGTAACTGCCTCAACGGGCTCGTTCGAGCCTGAGATGATGGCACCTGTGCTGGAAGCTATTGCCCTCGCTCTTTGTATGACTGCTTCGTTGGGCTCAAATCCTCGCGGAGTGGCATATCGGACATCCCTGCCCAGGCAGACGGATGCAAGTAATAGGTCGTGAAACACGTTGTTTCCGTCACCGACCCATGCAATATGACCGTTGACGGAATCCCCCTTCTCGACCACAGTCATCAGATCGGCAGCTGCTTGGCAGGGATGATGTAGGTCAGATAGGGCATTTATTACCGGAACAGTGGCATGTCGAGCCAGTTCCTTGGCATCAGCGTGGTCGAAGCATCTGTATGTGATTCCGTCCAAGAATCGAGACAGGACCGCAGCGGTATCTGCTATAGATTCGCTCTTTCCCAACTGAATGTCGTTTGAAAGCAGAGTCAGGGGCTGCCCGCCGAGCTTGCTTACCCCTACTTCGAAGGAAACTCTGGTTCTAGTAGAAGGCTTCTCGTAGATTGAACCTATTGACATTCCCTCAAGGGGCTTGAAGTCCATAGTCAGCTCTCCGCCGTGCTTGAATGCTATCGCCCAGTCGATGATTTCGCCCAGCTTATCAGCTAGGTCATCTATTGCCATCAGATCTCTCTTGTCAGCCCTTTTCATGCTCTATGTCACCTGCGAATCCATCCCGGGAGTCGGCCATTCCCCCAAATATGGTCTGTGCGAATGAAAGAACGTCGGCCAGCCCATCCTCATATTCGCTGGACAGCGGCACGAGGCCGGGTTGAATCGAAGCGTGCTGCATCATCCTGAGTTGTCCAATAGCGAACTCGGCTCTTTGGCTGCCAGAATTTGGGTCCAGAGCCTGTTGAGACGATTCCTCATACAGTGCAGCCTCCAAAATATCTAGGTTGTCGCCCCAGTCCATTATCCTCTCTAGCACTTCTGGTTCCAACAAGTCCGACTTGGAGAGAAAGTTTGCAGTTGGCAGACCGAGCCTGAAGTGCACAATTGAGGAGAGAAGCATCTGCGAGACGAACCCACTCGGGGTCTGCGACAACATAGGGTCGAACAGGAATATCAGACACGCTCTGCCCTGACCAATAACATCGACTAGATGGCTGGATGCCTCCCTGAAGGCGAACAACTCTACCTGCCCGGGAGTATCTACTACCAACATGTCGCACGAAAGCCCCTCAATCACCTCAAACACATCGTCCGCCTGAGAGGCCACGAGGTCGGCAGCCAGAATCTGTGCACCGTTTGGCCCCAAGTCGTATTCGTCCATTACATCAGATAGAGAAACGAGCTCCCTGACATCGAACTCGGGATCGTAGTGTACCCTCTCTGCGCCGGGATCCAGATTAATCGCAAGAACATCGACTTCGAGAAATCTAGACCACCTCTGGAACGCAGTTACGAGAGAACTCTTGCCTGCGCCAGCTGTTCCCACTACGAATAAGACCGGCGGTGTAGTCCCATCTTGGCTGCTCACGCTCTCGCCCAAGGGCGAGAGGACTTCAACCATTCGTGAGCACTATATCCGCCCCGACTCTACACAAGCAACGTTATACCACTCCAAGTATCGTCGAAGGCTACCAATGGAGCCCAAGCATGTCGGACGACCCTCCCCCTAATGAGTTCCCTCCGCCACCTCCACCTCCGCCCCCTCCTCCGGGGTTTGAAGAGGATGACGAAGAGGCAGAAGAGCAACCTTCTCCTGATTTGAGCACACCCCCACCACCCCCGCTTGGATTTGAGTTGTCCGAATCCGAGTCCAACGAGTCCAATCCTCCCTCTACTCCTCCTCCACCGCCCGGGCTCATGGAGATCGAGGAGAGGGAGATTTTCGAGGATGAGGGGTTGGAGAGAGGCATTGAAGACCTGCACCCCAGTTACTCGGAACCTTCTGAACTCTTCCAAGAAGGAGGCCAAATCCCCCCTGAGCCACCAATTGATATGATTGATGGTGAAGCATCGTTAGCTGACTCGTTAGTGGCCTTAGACGACTCACTTTCTGACTCCAGTGAACCCGAGATAGAATGGTCTGATGCCTTGTCCAAGACGCCTGAGTCGATTTTAGAGGAATCATCTTCGGAATCAATGTCCACCCCTATAGTAACTCCCACAACGCACCCATATCTGAGGTCGTCCGCTGAGATAGATGCAATACCCGGTGACAAACTCCATGCAACTCTAAGCGAAATCGAAGAATCTACTCTGAATCCGGATGGTTCTATTCACCGGCAATCCATCGAGGGAGAGCTGATTCTGAGAAACTCAAGCAAGAAGCATCGGGCCTGGGACATCGAGGTTCTGCTGTCCTCGACTGATTCCACCGATATCGGAGGTAGATCAATATCGGTCAGGGAGTTAGAGGCTTCTGAAGAGACAACCATCCCCTATTCTGCCAGCGGCCCAACAATGCTCGTGATGAGAGAAGTCATTGACACAAACCCAGAGAGAGATCAGGAGGACAGCCAATCTCTTGTATTCTCACAGGAACATCAGGAGATTGAAGTCCACATCGAGGTTGAGAACTCCTCCTCAGTTTCTCTCTTAGATGTTGAATTAACAAGGAAATTCCCTGAAAACTTTGAGATTCCGGAGGGCCAGCAGTACAACGTCTCAGAATCAATCGTCTCTTGGGATATCGGCAGGCTGGCTGCTGGAGAGAGCAGAAAACTCTCTCTGATGCCACGTGTCCTAACTCAAGGCATCGAGACGTTTTCTGCCGGCTTAACCTCGGCCAACTATAGCTCCGAGGACACCGTCTCCAGAGCCCAGTTCGATAGAGTATCTGGATCCACGCTGCATATGATGAGAGTGGACAAGGTCGAGGACGATCGGCCGGGAATTTGGCACTGCAAGTCGGTGTTTGAGAACCGCTCTTCATTCGTTGTGACCCTGTCAGGAGTCACTGTTTGGCTTTCGGGAAGAGATCAACCCATACTCGATGTATCTGATCTGAGGCAGGATGTTCCCCCCGAAGGCAGTTGGAGCTCGATGGAGAAGAGAGTCGAGTCCGATACGCCGAGTTTCACCCATGAGTTCAGATCATCCATCCTACCTAGAGTCTCCGTCTCGACCAATGGATCCATCCGCCTCAAGGAACAGGAACTGACTGTCTTGGAGGCAGAACTCAACAAGCAATATGACATGTCTCGCATCAAGTCATTCTTGCCGGCCGACCTAGAGGCGATAATCACCGTGGAGAACACCGGCTCGGCCCCAATCAACGTCATGAGACTCATAGATGACGTCCCGGGAATCTTTTCTCCTCCTTTGGAATCTGACGTCAGCATCGAGATTGAGGGGACTGACCTCACTGATCAGCAGTACACTATCGAGGTAATCGAAGGTGTTCAGCTCGAGGAGAAAATGATATCTCCTGATGGAAAGGGATACAGCCTCAGAATTACTGTGGGGACATCCGCTCCGTTAGGGCTGCAACCGGGCAAGAAGATGGTACTGAGTTATCCGCTGCATGCCCCAGACCCATCTAATTCAAACAAACTGCTGGCTGCCCCAGTCAGACTCGATTTCGGCTCCGAGAAGTTCGGTCCCGTTGGAACCAGAAATGTCGAGAGACCACCCCAGATCGAGGTAGTCCACAGGCGGCGTAACATCAGTACCGGAAAAGAGGTCTTCCCGGCAGGGAATTCTGGCAGATACGAGGTCCTATTGATGTTTATCAACAACTCCGACAGCGCCCTTGAAGACCTCTCACTGCATGATGTTGTACCGGGAACTTTCTCAATAGAGAAATCCTCTGTTCGATCGTCCATCGGCGGTAATCAGGATACTTCGATGACCAAGGAGTCCGCTCCCGAAGGGACCCATGTAGAATGGCCGATAGGCAGGATAGAGATGGGAGAGAGGATAGAGGTGACTTATGTCATCCAAGGAGACCCGGAATCAGAGTACAAGGTCTCAGATGCTCAGGACTTCCACGGAGCTACTTTTGGAGAGGAGGTGGATGAGGAACCAAATCTGCCAAAATGGATCGAAATAGAGGAGGAAACCGAGCCAGAGCCCGAACCTGAGCCTGAACCTAATCCTGAGCCAGAGCCCGAACCTGAGCCAGAGCCCGAACCTGAGCCAGAGCCCGAACCTGAGCCAGAGCCTGAAGGAGAGAAGTGCCCCATATGTGGTAATGAGGCCGAAGTAGGGGCTTCCATCTGCGTTGTTTGCAGCTATTCCTTCTGAACTTCAGTTTGGACGCCTATGGCGTCCACCGAAGCGTTCATCCTGCTCACTCCTGACGAAGGCCCATGGCACAACCATCGGGAGGCGATGCTCAGGCACAGGCGATGACATCTATGATGTTGCCAATGATAGTGATGATACTAGTCATGTTTCTGATGTATTACATACCTGGCCTGAGAATGTTACTAGCAGATAGCGCTGGTCTGGCTATTGAGCCCGTACTACCGTTTCACGAGCAGTATTTCGTTCCAACCGTATTCATCGTAGGGGCAAGCATCATGGCAGTTAACACCGTCATCCGCGCTTATTTCATCGACCCCATCAAGCAGGCCCACTTCAGTCATAGGCAGCGGCAGGTCTCGAGGCAGATTCGAGAGGCGCAGATGGCCAGGGACACAGCCCGAGTCGAGAAGATGCAGAAGCTGCAGATGGAGATGATGCCCGAGCAGCTGGCCAACCAATCTGCAATGATGAGGCCGATGATGTTCACGATAGTATTCATCATAGCCATATTCAGTTGGATACAGAGTGAGGTTGAGACTTTCAGAGTCTCCTTCGTCAGCTTACCTTGGGTTCCGATGTGGTCGTTCAACGAGAGAATCCTATGGATCTTCCCGGCTTGGATTGCGACCTACATCACAATGAGCGCACCCTTATCTAGAATTATCGACCGACATTTGAAGATACTCCGTTTCAGATCACATCCGGTAATTCTTGCCGCAGACCCCCTTCCTGAGCCCTTGTTGCATCTGATTAAGGAAGACAAGCCGACAAGCAACTCTCGCGAGAGGAGATCCCGGATGGCGCAGCGGAGGAGGGACGGACCAAGGAAGAGGGGCCAGACGACCGAATCCGAAAAACCCAAGGGAGGAAACATCCACACATCTGCACCCAAAGCTGGAACCATTTGTCCTGCCTGCTCAACCGACATGGTCTCAAGGAGTGAGAAGGGACGTCTGAGATGTGAAGTCTGCCGTCATGAGTGGAGGTGAACATGCTCAGACTTACTGTCAGTGGCCCACCTGGGAGCGGAACCTCCACTTTGGTAGAGAAGATCTGCCGAAGCAGGAATTGGTCATCACTGAACGGAGGGAGGATATTCCGCGCCGAAGCATCCTCCAGAGGCCTCTCGGTAGTGGAATTCAGTGCCCTCTGCAAACAGGACCTGAACGTTGACAGGGCTCTGGATGCGAAGTTGAAGGAGATACTCTCCAGCCCAGACTCACCAGATGTGGTGGAGAGTCGATTGAGCGGCTGGTGGGCGCATCAGATGGACCTCGACTGCCTGAGAGTTTGGGTCTCCGTATCTGATAAGGAGAGGGCTATGAGGATTCAGATTAGAGAGGGAGGAGAGTTGGAGGAGAGACTGCAGGAGTCCAAGCAGAGGCAGGCTGACGACAATCAGAGGTACATGGAGCTATATGGCATAGACATGAGTGAAATGACACCCTACAATTTGATTATTGATGCAGACGAGATAGATGCAGACGAGGTCTTCCGCTTGGTATCGAACGAACTTGGAGGCTAATATGGAAGAGCCCGAGTTATGGCAGCTATCTGAGCCGGCGACGAATGCTGATTTTGGCTGTCGGCCTTATGAGCGGACCCTCGATCAGCTGCTGAAATCCGGAGTTATTCTCGTTGAGAAGCCCCGTGGCCCAACAAGTCACCAGCTCACAGCTTGGGCGAGAAATCTCCTCGGTATCAGCAAGATTGGACACGGAGGAACTCTTGACCCATTTGCGACCGGTTTGCTGACTCTGCTTCTCGGTAAGGCGACTCGCCTTACTGACATAGTACTGAGGGGCGACAAGACGTATGTCGGCGTACTCAGGTTCGGCAGGCCGGTGGATGAGTCGGAACTACAGGAACTCCTCACCAGACTTGAGGGAGTGATCTACAACGTACCTCCCTTGGAGTCTGCAGTGAAGATTCAAGTCAGGACGCGAACGATCCGTTCCATCAGAGTCGTAGAAGTAGACCCTGCCTCCAGGATTGCCGCATTCGAGGCCTCTTGCAGTGCTGGGACCTATGTGAGGACCCTCGCCAAGGACATTGGCCTTCTCCTGGGGACCAGTTGTGAGTTGACAGAGTTGCACAGAAGCCAAACTGGTTCGTTCTCCCAAAGCATGGCCTGCACGATGCAACAACTAGCGGATGCAGCATTTCTGTATCACGAACATGGTGACGGCAGAGCCTTGAGCAGGTTGATTTCACCTGTCGAGTCGCTATTGGGTGGCCTGCCATCGATTACCATCAAGGACGGGGCTGCCGCCGCACTATCTCACGGCGCCCCTCTAGCAAGGCCAGGAGTCATAAGTGCGCAGAAAGGAGTCTTAGAGGGAACTATGGTTCATTTGAAAACGGTGAAGGATGAAGCCGTCTCTGTGGCTGTGATGAAGGTTGATTCCGATTCACTAAGTGAAATGAAATCAGGAGAGGTAGCAGTCGCCAAATCTGTCTTGATGGAACCAGGGACATATCCACAGAGCTGGTCCAAGGAGTAGAACTAGTTGAGTTCGTGCTCCTCGTAAACCCACTCGTCAGTCTCCAGACGAATCTTCAACTTCATCATAATTACACACACCACTGCCCGGGCCTAGACTCGCTCAGTGTCATTGTTCGAGTTCCTGACTGGTATAATGATTCCCTGAAAATGACCGATTATCGGCCAACGGTATGTCTACAAGGCTTCAAACCGACTACTTTCGACGCTCGAAGGGCTTACTCACCCGGCCAGGTCCGAAGTATAGTGCAGTGAGAGAGATTAGGATCAATCCCACGGCAATGAATAACAGTGCAGGACCTCGTTCTATTGAGTCAATCACACCGCCATTCTCGTTCTTATCTGTAATGGGCACGGATATCGAAGCCTCGTTATTATCCTCGAACGTCTCGTCAATTGAACCAGTAGCATCTACGAGTACCTCAAACGTGACCTCGCTCCCACTGCTGGGAACCTGTGCATCACAGACTGCAACTCTCAACTCACCCGGAGCGATGCTGCCAATCATCTCCGAACCGATCAGAACACCATCGGCACGGCACTTGACATCTACGGCATCGGCCGTCTCTATGCCAAGGTTCCTGACATGAGAATAGACTTCCACAACATCTCCTGGCTTGACTTGGGAGACTCTAGCGCCATCCTTCCAGATTTCGATCATCTCGACGGTTAAATCTGACTTGGCAGTTACGATAACCTCAATCGTCTGCGTCACACTCAGCTCACCGTCGCTGAGTACCACATCGACTAGATGGTTCCCCTTGGTGACTGGAGTCAGGACTAGATCGTTAACAGAGTCGAAGGTAGCCCATGACCTGCTCGCTTGTAGGTCGTGAGATTCAGAATCCACATCTGAGACATCTAGGTCGATGACCATCGTCTCTCCTAATTCGATGTATGCAGTCACAGGAAGTCCTTCAAGCACAGGGGCATCATTCACGGGATTAACATCCACTGAGAACGAATCACTCCAAACATTGCCAAGAGAGTCCTCTACATCCACAGTAATCATCGAGCTTCCCCATGCGTCCCTCACTGGCTGGACTCTGACATATCCCTGAACCACGCTGGCATCAATCACTCCGACATCACTGCTGGAGGCACTGATTAGAAAATCTCCAGGAGCGGTATTATCGTCCTGACACCGTACATCCATCGGCAGGTGAACTCCAGGCTCATCTTCGTTGAATGACATGTCTTCCAAATCCAAGCACTCCGGGGCGTAGTCCCATCGGATTTCGAAGGATCCGCTGATTGACATTTCCTCAATGTGCACTACAGTAGTTTCCGCAGTACCGTTGGACGACCACTGGAACCTGCTCGCCACTCCGACTTGCAGTTCTTCTTCCACCCCGGGTAGAGCAAATCCCACAGGTACATCAATCTCGAACTCTCCTTTGTCGACAGGGATACTCGTTACTAGTTCGTTGCCAATGGCGAAGCGAATGTAACTGGTTTCGGCCAGTCCAAGGATACTCCCACTGACTCTCCCATTCACAATCAGACGAGGATCATTGACATCCACTCTTGCACCAGAAACACAGCCATCGTGGATTTCGATTCTGAGGTGCTGCGCGGAATCCCGATTATCGAGCAAGTCACCTGACTGCTTCTCGACGTAGTCTCCATCAATGTCCCCAGGTAGTGCCCAGATCGTGTGGTTCCCGGCGCCATATACGTGGATTCTGCCCAGTTCCTGCAGTGGTGGAACATCTACATTGAAACTCCAACTCCCGGTCGCCGGACTGGTTGGGGTCAGGCCACAGCTCTCGCTTTTCAGGCCCGAGATCTCTCCGTCGTATGGCCCGAAGTCCAGCACGGGCGAATTGGCTTCAAGCACAGAGGAGACTGCCTTGACAGTCTCAAAGGAGTACCAGGGCTGATGGTACTTCACTCGCATACCGACTGCATCTACCCTGACTTCAGAGTCATCTGAGCCTACATTGTCTGAGATGTAGTCTATTGTGAATTGTGTTCCTTCCAGTTCAACCCAGTCTTGTGAGACCAAGTCATCCAGTGCAAGGACCATAGGATTTGAGATTCGATGAATTGGACCCAGAGTGCGCGCGTAGGTTGTAACCAACTGATCCGTACCATGATTCTGAAGGATAACCCTCACAGAATCCTGATTGAGCACATCGGGTATCGAGAAATGCAAGACCATAGAGACATTCGCTACTATCATTCCGTGCAGGCCGGAGAAATCGTAGCCACTCATTGTAATGTTGGGACCCTTAGACCATGTGTAGAAGGTATCCGGCTCTCCAAGTGTTGAGTTGGAACCAGTTGGACTTGAGGTGGCCCAGGAAGTGACTTGGGCGAAATTATCCGGTCTGTTGTGAGTAAATGACAACTCATCATCGGCAACCATCCCAATTGAGTGCTCAGCCGGGTTGGATGAGAATCCGGAAGTGCTGCTGATATCCCAGAGATCGGGCTCAGAGAAATCTCCTGCCTCGAGCAACAGGCCCCCCTCGGCGCCGATGACAGTATCGGCACCGGTAATGGGGACGGTTTGAGCCATGCCAGCCATGAGCAAGGCTGCCAATATCGCTCGAATACGAGTCCTCATGGCACACAACGATAGAGGACACTGCTTCAATCCGTTGGTCTCACAAGTCGCCATAGGCTCCGGTACTGTTGATAAACAGGGAATTGCCCCTTACCTGCGTACGGCTGTGATGGTGTAGCGGTTAGCACGGTGGGTTGTGGTCCCGCCGGCCCGGGTTCGAGTCCCGGTCACGGCCCCACTTATTTTCCCTCTTTGAGGATGTTTGAATCGATGTCATGCCCCATTCTGTCGACCTTGGTTATTAGGTAATCACGATTCTCATTACTGATTCCAACGATGATTGGCATCCTCTCCACGATATTGATTCCCAGCTCTTGTAACTGTGAAATCTTATCCGGGTTGTTGGTGAGCAGACAGACGTCATCCACACCTATGGAGGACAGTATCTCCGAGGCCACTCCGTAGTCTCTATTGTCCGCAGGGTGTCCTAGCATGAGGTTGGCATCGAGAGTATCGGCACCTCTGTCTTGCAGGTTGTATGCCTGAATCTTCGCGTGTAGACCTATGCCGCGACCCTCTTGTCTGAGATACACGATACTGCCCCATCCGACTTCCTGAATCTGCCTCATTGCCGCATCCAGTTGAGCACCGCAATCGCACCTAAGGCTCTGCAGAGCGTCGCCCGTAAGACACTCGGAATGAACCCTTACCAAAACGGGGTTAGGACCTTTCATATCTCCCAGTGTCAGAGCAACGTGGTCGTATCCTGTTCCTTCTTCATGGAAAACCCGGATTCTGAAATCTCCATGCGGAGTTGGCAGACGAGCCTCAGCCGGTATGTCGCCCAGTTCGTTGATGTCTACAACACTCGTCATGATTCTCCGAGTTTCTTCATGCCTTTGAATGGTATCCTGAACCAATTTACTTACGAATCCTAAATCCATACTCTCCTGCTTCTTCTTCAACTCCCAGAAGATTAAGATCCAAACGATCGCATAGGGCAGGTATGTCGTGCAGAGTCTCCGGGTCATCACATAGAATCAGCATCTCGGTGCCAGAGGAAGCCAACTCGAAGGCCCTACGAGTCTCGTGAACCGGGATCGGGCACATGAAGCCGACCAGATTGAGAGTGATGACGGACTCATCCGACATTCCAACACCTAGGGGCCGACTATCTGCGGGCTCAGGGTCAGGCCGTTGAATTCCCTCGCCTTGATTACGTCCATGACGTATGCTACCTTGTCCACGTGAATCTCGACATCGCTCCCATCATCATTCTGGTGAATCTCGCCGATAGCTATGTCTGGTACACGTGCCTGTTCGATAATCCAATCAGCCAAGTCCCTCTTGCTGGAGTCTCCCTTTCCGACTGTGACTCTGACCGTGACCATTCCGAAGATGTCAGAGACCTCGTCCCAGTCCTCCCTCTTGCCGATGGGGTCGCGATTCACCCCAGCAGGGAGATCGGGAGGATTGGTGAATTCAATGGATAGGTTCCAAGTCGACGATATTTTTTCTACCTGAGAGGTCTCCTCACGTGTGACGAAACTCCATGCCACACCCTTCCTTCCCATCCTGCCAGTCCGTCCGATTCGATGCACATAGGTCTCGGTGTCATCAGGTAGGTCGTAGTTTACGACGTGGTTGATGCCGTCTACGTCGAGTCCTCTGGCAGCGACATCAGTAGCCACCAGTATACCCTCTCCCCCTTCCTTGAAAGAATCGATAACCTTCTCTCTCTTGCTCTGGGAAAGATCACCGTGAAGCCCCGTAGCTCTAATCCGGAACTTACCCAGCCTCTCAGTCAGGATTTCCACCATCCGCTTTGTATTGGTGAATATGAGCATCTGGTCGCCATCATCCATGTTGCTGATGATTCTTCCCAGAGCCCAGAGTTTGTTCATCCTCCCGACCTGAATCGCATATTGTTCGATTTCAGGAATTTCGACTTCCATATCCTCACTCATAATGTGGACGGGGTCTGTCATGAACTCCTCAGCAGCATCGAGGACCTCTTCTGGGAAGGTGGCACTGAATAGCAATGTCTGCTTGCGCGAGGCGGACTTCTCGAGAATCCAAAGCACATCGGGAAAGAATCCCATATCGAGCATCCTGTCTGCTTCATCGAGGCAGAAAATCGAGATTCGTCCTAAGTCCAGATGGCCTCGCTTGGTCATGTCGATGACCCTCCCTGGAGTGCCCACTACTATGTCGCAACCTCTGTCCAGTTTCTTAGCCTGCTTCTCTATATCAGTTCCGCCGTACACTGTCTGTATCGCGAGCCCCTTGTCACCCTGCAGAGAATCCATCTCTTTGGCGACCTGAACTGCCAATTCTCTTGTAGGGCACAGGACGATTGCCTGTGGATGGCCCACTGGATCGCATGACTCGAGGATTGGAATGCCGAATGCACCCGTCTTGCCTGAACCTGTCTTGGCTTGCCCGACGACATCCAGTCCGTTCCTCGCTACTGGAATCGCATCCTTCTGGATCTCAGTGGGCTGCTCCCAACCGCATGAAGAAACTCCCTTGGCTATCGAGGGTTCAAGGCCCCACGAGGAGAAGTCGAATTCCGATGAACTCATCTTATCGCCTCAGAAGGTCTCCGAATCGCGGATCTCCCTCTGCAGTTCGCCCATCCAATACTTGCGACAGTTCTCCTTGGTCAGGAACTGGTCTTTACTCGAGAAACTGTGATTGAAGTGCCCCTTGTCTGCAGAAGCGAACTGCCCCTTCTGCCTCTTGTGGAACTTCTGTAGCACGTGTTGGCGCATGTATTGCCTGAATCTTATTGACTTGCTGCGATTGATCCCCTTGGGCGTGACGCCCTCCCAGAGCCTCTCGAATCGCTCCAGCTTGTCTTCGAACTCATCGCCCATGCTCAATCCTCGCTGTGCGGCCGACCCGACTTCTGTTTATCATGTTCACGCCTAGCGGATGATTCACCGCTACGCGGTGGCTCATCGACTTCCTCTCTCTCTACTTTGTCTAGCGGAGCAAGGAATCGATTCTTCTCATCCTCCGTGCCGTCTATCTCGACATCTCTTGCAAGGGATGCCAGTTGGCGTCTTAGTGCCGATCTTGTCTCTTGACGGAGCAGCTCAGCCGCCGCATTGCGCAAATCCTCGCCAGTCATGACTACCGGAAGATGGTCTATACAGGCCTTCCTGAGTTTGTAGTCACGGCTCCTCGCTCCGTCGATAATCATCTTGCTGACTCTCGGATTCCTCATGTCAAGCCTCTTGAGAGCTCTGATTACGGACTTCCTGACTCCGGGGTCCTCATCCTGCATTGCGGCTTCTATCAGAATGGTAGCTATCGCTGGTTCTGCATTCGCCAGTTGGACCAGTGTACCCGATGCATTCTTCCTGACTTGCGGGTCCTCATCTTCCAATGACCACCCTACTAGGTCCCAGCCCGCAGAGCCTGATCTCGTGGCAATTTTTCTCAGGATTCTTGAACCCCTTCTCCTCAAATCGCGATCATCCTCTCGAATAAGCTCGTCCAGATGCAGACATCCTACCTCGGGCCAGCTCTCAGCAGTTAGCCTGAGCGCTTCGAAGGCATTCTTTCGATGGTTGTCCTCATTCCTCCTCAGCTCCCTCCTTAGTATCTGCTCGCAACCTGAGGGGAAGACAGGGGCCACAAGGGTCAGGCAGTCTCTTGCTGCCTTCAGGACATCGGGATGTTCATCCATCAATCTGTCCGATAAGCACTGGAGCAACCCCTCATGCCGCTTAATAGCTAATGGAGGCAGGCCCCTGAGGGCTGCCACCCTAATCGCCGCGTCGTCGTCATCGAGGCATTCTAACATCACGTCGTGTGCTTCGTCAAGTCTGCTTTCCAGCACTTTGTGAAGGGCCTTTATCCCATCCGCTCTCACAGCGAAAGAACCACCCTTGCCACGAGGAAGTTGCACACTGGCGACATCCCCCCTTGCAAGTGGAATCACCTCATGCTTGGGAATTCTCTCCCAAGCCCCCTCAGTGGGCAGCAAGCCTTGGATATTGACGTCAACTGAAACAGTAGAGGAACCAATCTTCTTCCAGGTCCGCGGGTCCCTTGCAACGTATCTTCCAGCCATCAGCTTCGGCCCCCGATATCGCCTTGTCTCTTGAATCAGTTGCCGAAATGCTCAATCACAGAGGGATAAGCATCAAGCATATCAGAGCGATCACGGTTTGAGATTCATGGCTGAGGGGTACCCACTGGAAGTCGGCCGACTCCTATACTCAGCATTGTCCGACGCGCAGCAGCAGTCTGCTACCAGAGACGACCTATCTCGGTCATGGTCGCTTGAGTTACAATGGTTCACACCTGAGGAATCAAATTCAATTATCGAACACCTATGTTCGGGGGGTTGGCTGGTTGTTGATGCAGAAATGCTCTCACCCGCCTCCGGACTTACCCTATCTATGCCCCCTCTGGGGTGGAGGCCGATACCGAAAATTATCCTCAATGCTCCAGAATTGGAGTTAGATTCACTCCCTGAAGAAGACGTTTCCCCAGCTCCCATATCTACTCAAAGGACTCAAGAAGTCAGAATCTCGAATCCAGGGAATGAGAATATCCCCCCCGATAGAGCCGAGAACTCCATTCCTTCTCTGATTGAAATCATCTCCAATGGTTCGGGCTTGCAGAACAAGGAGGTACTACGTCGAGCCCAGCGCAAACGCAGGGCCTTGGGCCCCGTCACCCTTTGGATGGCTCTGGCACTTGTGGCCAGGGAACAAGGTCTCGACATGGATGTGGTAGTGTCCTCGATCGACCTTGAATCAGGCTAGTATCCATTGCCGCTGCGGAACTCGGCAGCCAGCAGTCCCGGAAGGACAAGCAGGGCCATTACAAGAGAGAAAAGAACCGAGATTGAACTGACGACTCCGAAGTCCTGAATGACCGGTATCGGAGAGAGGAGGAGAACCATGAATCCGCAGATTGTTGTGCTAGCGGATAGAAGCAAGGCGGTTCCGGTAGTGGAGTACATGTCTCGCATAGCCTCCCAGGTTCTCATCCCGGAGTTCCGATTCGCCTCTATCCTCCTCCAAACATGGATGGAGTAGTCGATTCCCAGCCCGATAGTTAGAGCTGTAATCATAATCGTCAGGACGTTCCAGTTGATTCCAAGCATAGCCATCGCTCCAACCACCCATGCGCCGGCGATGCCGACAGGTAGGATGACCACCAGAGACTGCCCGATTCGGCGAGTCAGCAGAACCAGTACCAGTATCGACACGAACAGGCTGATTACAGTAGTCTCGACCTGTGAGAGAACCAAACCGGAGAGCACATTGTTGAGGATTATCACATCCCCAGTAACGTGAACCTGTCCTCCGACGAGACTATCTCCTTCCAGCAATTGAGCTTGCTTGGCAAAGACGTCAGAAACCTCTTGCGCCTCTTCGCTGTTACTGACTAGGACGTCCACCCTCATTCTCAGGTATTTGATTGAGGATCCGTCCTCGCTCAGAGCCACATGCATGCTTACTCTGTCAGACCAGGAATCACCTCGCAATGGGTCTCCTATGCTGTCGTTGTTCAACAGTGAGGATAATGCTGCTAAGATGTCCCCTTCAGAGAAGTTACCTGTGAGCCCCAAGCCCCCGTCAAAAATGTCCAGGTGGTACATCTCCCCGAATTCAGGATCATTCTCGACCGCATCACGTAATATCGGATAGAGGCCATCGTAGGAAGGACGCTGCAAGCCTGAGTTCGGATTGACCACCTCGGGCAAGGCCGATATTCTACTGTCCAATCGTTCCAATCCTCTCAGCAGGTCTCGCTCTTCTCCAGATAGAGAATCGGCTCCAACCTCAGGCTCCACCAGAAGGATGACTGTCTTCCAAGCAGCAGCATTGTAGGAGTCGTAGATGTCATTCCTAACCTCCACTATATCCATGCCTTCCTCCGAGAGGAAGTCTGTTAGCTCAAAGCTAGTGTCCAACTCTTTTATCGCTACAATGACCGAGCCCATGGTAATCATAGCCACGATGAGAAGGACTCTGGCCGTGTTACGTCTCTGGAAGCGTGTGGACAGGTCTGCCAACACATCCATTCTAAGGCCGCGATGAGAAATCTCACCAGCACTCTTCTCGACTACGACGTGAACCGCACCTACGGTGACGGTGCTGGCGACGAAAGCCGATACCACACCTAGAGCCAGTGTGAAGCCGAACGTTCGTAGCGGAGGCAACTCAGAGAAGGTGTTGGCGAGGAATGCGAAAACGGTGGTTATCACCGCGAGAGAAAGAGCCAGCCGTAACACAGAAATTGACTCAACCCATGCCCGCGCTGCGCTCCCCGAGCGATTCTTGGCTACCTCGTAAGCTCGTTGAAGGTGAATCGAGTAATCTATCCCCAGCCCTAGAACGACGGGAGCTACAGCCACCTCTAGGACAGAGAGTCGCATTCCCAACAGAGTGACTATTCCGTAGGTCCAGACCAACGCTGCTGAGAGTCCCATCAGCGGAGCTGCCACCATCATGAAAGAGCGGAATGCCAGTGCCAGCAGGGCCACTACAACGAGCACAGCAATCAGAAGCAACCAGACTAGGTTGTCCATCGTGGATTGATTTATATCATGACTAATCAGGTCGTCTGAGATTACTCCATATCTCAGTACGTTCTCTTCGCTGTCTGGTCGAGCATCGGTCAGAATATCTCTGATTCCGGCAGACAGATCTCTCCTGTTCTCGTTGCTGATATCCCCGTTGATCTCAATAACCCACATTGTGCTTGAAGCGAAAGGAGTCGGATTCCCCTCGCCTGTAAGCAACCATTCGCACACCGGGTCGTAATCGAAGTCCGTATGCAGCATAGCAGAGGCCGCGAATGACGCTGAGGCGATAGCCTGGTCGTTACCAATGGCGTCAGAGCACTCCTCGCCACCAGTTACTGCGCTCAGAAGCTCACTCCAATCGGAGAATTCAGATAAATCCCTGTTCTGATCATCCCTCTCGCTCAACGCAGTCTCGATTATCCCTGCAGCATTGAGGTGTGAGGCGATGAACTCTCCATTCTCATTCGCATATTCTTCTATTCTATCGAGATCCTTGGACAATTGCTTCAACGCTCCTAACTCCAGAATGTTGCATGAAGAATCCTCGCAGGCATCCACTCCGTTGGCCGATTCACTGTAAGGTTGGACATCGATGTAAAGAAGATGAGGAGTGCCTCCCATCTCTTTGTTGACCCTGTCCTCAGCAGAATCTGAATCGGTCTCGGGGGCGAATGATGATATCTCAGTTGTAAAACCCTGGAAATCCATCAGCACTTGGGCCATAGCAGCAGTGAATAGGACGCTCACGACTACAATGGCCAGCGAAGCCTTCTCAAACAGTCGCTCTAGAGCTTCCGAGGACATCATTCCCTCGGTCATGCGGCGCCGAATCGCCGCCTATGTATAACTTAGGCTCTGTTTGGACCCAGAGGGGTCCAACATACAGATGAAAGCACTCAAAAGGGAGCGTCCGGTCGGCGGCTGACATGCCAATCAAGGTACTGTTGAATGAGGGACGCGAACTCAGGCTGCGCATGGCAGGGGAGGACCACACCTCGCTGCAGCTGTTCCGTGCAAGACTCAACTCGAGCAAGGACGTCGAGTACTCCAACTATTTCCAGAAGCATCCCGACCTCGATGAGCCAGAACTCTATATTCGTACAGTCAAGGGAAAGAGCGCTGAGAAGGTGTTTAAGAGCCTGTGTTCAGACATCTCAAAGGAACTGTCGAAGCTCAAGCTTTGATGGCGGTGTTGTCTTGTCGTTCAGCTCTGTGGAGGAGCAATTGGGGCTGACTGGATGGTCGGCTGAAGGCGATGGCATAGGGGGCCTCCTGAAGACTAGAGTCGAAGACTTCCGAGTCGAGGAAATCGCCCGCATCCCGGCCTTGGATCCCAAAGGCAGGTTCACAGTTGCCAGAGTGTCACTGAACAACTGGGAGACCAACAGATTCCTAGGGCGTCTGGCCAAGGCATGTGGAATCAGCAGGAGGAGAATATTCTCATCCGGAATGAAGGACAAGCGGGCCGTAACCAGCCAGATACTGGTCATCGACGCTCACCGCGCAAAGGTAGAATCAGCAGATATTACCGACGCGACTATTGAGGTGATTGGACGAACTCACCATAAAATCGGCATGAGTGACCATGATGGGAACAGGTTCACAATCACTGTCAGAGGATGCTCCGACTCCGAAGGAAATCCGATTGACAGTAAGGAGTCGATGTCCCGAGTCCGGCAAATCATCTCGGGTATGTCGGAGCGAATGGGTGCCGATTCATTCCCCAATTGGATTGGCCCTCAGAGATTCGGCTCGACCCGCCCCGTCACCCCTGAAGTCGGTAGGGCCGTAGTCGAGGACGATTTTGAGAAGGCCTGCGACCTATATCTTGGCATGGAGGGGCAGAGCGATACTGAGGATGTTTGGGAATTTAGGAAGTCGTGGAGGGACGGCAAAGATGCGAACTCTTGTCTTGAGATTATCCCGCAACACCTCGGTTACGAGAGGTCAATCCTTGAATCTCTGGCCGAGAAGCCCGAGGATTGGCTGAGGGCTTTTAAGAGACTACCTCATTCACTTCAACTGCTCTCAGTTCATTCCTTGCAATCGTTGGCTTTCAACCATGCACTAGCCGCCCGGATGAACTCGGGGCACTCTTTGATAGAACCTATTCTGGGAGATCTGGTTGCTCCCTTACATGCCAACGGTAGGATCGATGTCTCCAAGTTGGCAGAGGTGACTGAATCCAATCTTGAGAGGTGCCGAAGGAACTGTAATCTCGGAAGGCTATCAGTTACCGGACCTCTACCCGGATTGAACTCCGAACTCGCTTCGGGAGAGCAGAGAGAGATTGAACTCATAGGACTAGAAAAATCCGGCCTTACTGATGTTGATTGGAGAGTCTCGAGTATTCCCCGACTCACTTCCTCAGGAACCCGACGTCCACTCTCAGTGCCCTTCGAATCTTTCTCCGTGGAGGAGGCTCAAGAAATGCCTGAGGACCAACTCTCACAGAGGTGGAGAGATGGTCCTTCAAGCACAGATAGGTGGCACCCCGAGGGGGCTAGCCTGAGGCTCGGTTTTTCCCTGCCTCCAGGAACTTATGCAACAGTATTAATGCGGGAGTTGATGAAGTCACCTTTGGATCACTACTAGTCAGAGCCGACCCATTTCCAAAGCTTCAATCTGGCCTATTAGAGAGTTTAGATCACGAACCCTCGTTTCGAACCCGTCGACAATTCCCTCGCCCTCGCCGAGAACGGCTTGAACCTCTATGAACATCATTCCGAATGCCAGAGGCTTAACCTCGACGGCTTGCACCTCCTCGAACTTGCCAATACTTACGGCGATCCCATCGTAATCAGGTGTACCATCTTCTGGCTGGTCAATAGTTACCTTGTACTTGACTACTACATGCCCCATCAAATCACCTCAGGGCCCGCTGAACCCGCACTCCGTGCAGATGTACTCTACTGCTTGGACTCTACATTGCTCGCTGCGCCCGATTGAGTGTCCACACTCAGGGCATGGGAAAGCAGTACTTCTCTTGTCAACTAATGGTAGACCCGATGAAGTACAGATGTCTGCTCTCTGACTCATTAGCGAACCCCGGTGACGCGGCGAATCGCACTCCCTTTTTAGCGTTGACTTGTCAATAACGCTTGGCAAGGGAGCAATACTCTTCTTAGGTTAGGGTGAAATACGGCTGCCCAAGTTGATGGACGAGCAAAATGTCGGAAGAGGAACTCACTCTTGCAGGCGGAGAAATCAATCTGAATGATTATGTCACTGATGAGGGCGGGATTTGGAGCCTCAGACAGTTAGAGAAGGTCAGAGGTTGGAACAATATCGAGTACGCTCCGGGCCTTTCGGGCAAGAATACACCATCCACTGGATTGTCGATGAATCGCGCTTACATCCCACCCGGGGGGGTGGCCAAGGCGCACATCCATGTCGACTTCGATGTGATGGTTTACTTGCTCAAAGGGAGCGTTAGGCACGAATATGGATCCGGCTGCAGGAAATCTGTTGTCCACAGTGCTGGTGACATGTTCTACATCGAGCCAGGCTTACCACACGAGGTATTCAATTGCTCGGATAACGATTGGGTCCACGCTGTGGTGGCCCGCTCGGACTCATCTGAGTGGCAGAATATCATTCCCTATGATCGAGACTCAGAGTGACCTTCTTTACTCAGTCTTCTAAATCCGACCACCGTGTCCTCATCATCATCCGATTCATCAACCACTATGCCGAGTTCACTGAGATGTTCATTGACCTGCTCCAAAGCACTCCTTCCCCGGACTCTTGCACGGACGCGTGGTAATCTGTTTTGGCAAACTAGGTAAGTTTCGGAGGAAGAACTCCTGCTAGCTGTCGGGGAGAATCTTTGGACATTTGAGAACCGGTCCTTGGCCGCATCTACCAGTCCCTCTATACCGACTCCTTGGAATATCTTGGTCACGAAGGACCCCCCTGCGGGGACGAACCGCATAGCCGCATCCAGCACCAGTGTCGACAACTCAAGGGAGATGGTCTGGTCGGTGTCGTAACGTCCAGTGAGATTCGGCGAGATATCGCTGACAACCACATTTATTTCCCGTCCATCGAGGGTTTCGTCAATCCGCTCTATGGCCGAATCATCTGTAATATCTCCGATGATTACTAACGCCCCCTCTACTGGAGAGGTGGCAAGTAGGTCGACCCCGATAACCATCCCTTCGTCCCCGGATTCCTCAACTGCGACCTGCAACCACCCACCGGGGTGGCATCCTACGTCGAGCACGCAGTCACCCGATCTGATTAGGCCGAATCTATCCTGAATCTGCTTCAGCTTGTATGCGGAACGTGTTCTGTATCCCTTGGAACGAGCGATGCGCCTCCAGGCGTCCCTCCTGTTATCCTGATACCAGCGTTTGCTCACGGGACTTCCTCATGCTTCCGGTTAATGAAATGGTCATTACCGCATCGACATCATAGGCCAATCTCTGACATCAGGGCGCTCGCAGTGTGCCTGATTGCAGCTTCGGACATCATCTCGGGCCTGAAACCGGTCGAGAATAGGCTCTCCACATCCAACGAGGTCTTGGGCACATCCCCTGCCCAGCCTCTATCTCCGCCCGTGTATTCGATTGAGACTCCCTCAAGGCCGCTTTCCTCGACTACTATCTCTGCTATACGGCGAACCGAGCATGTATCTCCTGTTCCTAGATTGTACAGGTTGACGTCTGAGTCCGTGTTGTCAATGAGGTGAACCATCGCCTGCACGCAATCGTGAGCCGACATGTATGATTTCTCCTGCATCCCATCGCCAAGAACCTCAAGTCTGCCTGGATTGGACTTCAGCTTGTGGATGAAGTCGTAGATCACTCCGTGAGTACCCCTCGGGCCGACGATATTCGCGAAGCGATGAATCCAAGACTTGGCACCGAAGGTCCCGCACCATGCTGTGATTAGTGCCTCGGAGGCCAACTTAGAAGCGCCGTACAGAGAGATTGGCTTGATTGGCCCATAGGTCTCGGGTGTAGGCATGATTTCAGCCTCCCCGTATACTGCGGATGAGGAAGAGAAAGAAATCTCTCCGACGTCCTCCAGTCTCATCGCCTCTAGTACGTTGTAGGTGGCCACGGTCCCTTGCATGAGGTCGGTGTCAGTAACTGTCGTACCCAGTCTGATGTCAGGGTTGGCTGCCATATGGTGGACGACATCGACATCAGACATGACCCCCCTTACTGCTCCGGGGTCCAATAGGTCTGCCTTTACGACCTCGACAATCCCTGAGCCCTCATGGTGGGAGAGAAATTCCATCCTGCCACTGCTGAAGTTATCCAGAACCTTGACCGTCTTGCCTTCGGAAACCAGTCTATCTACTAGGTGTGAACCGATGAATCCAGCCCCCCCGGTGACCAACTCCATGTGTCTGCCAGCCTACTGCATGACTTGAGTCCATCGGGCTTGAGTCCAACAATCTTGATACCATGCTAAATCACCTCTGACGGAGAGCCATTGCGAACGCTTCATTTGGCTCCCGCAGGGGCACCCTCGCGTGGGTGAAGAGGAACCGGGCGACAGATACTCTATCGCTGCCGACGAGGAACGCGATGACGAGAGGGCTTTCTGGGACCGATTCTTCGAGTCCCTGAAACCACTCAAACAGTCCTTGGACAATGCTAAGGAATCACTTTCATCCAGCTTCATCGGTGATGGAGTAGACACCATTGCACAGCTAGTCGATGATGCCAGTGATGCCGCCGATGCTGCAACTAGGAGAACAGCCGAGCTGGCCTATTCCTCGATTCTGAGGAGTCCGGCAGCCATTGTCGTCCTGCTTATTCTTGTTACAGCCACGATAGGCAGAGATGCGATGGAATTCGAACACCAGATTAACGGAGATGTAGAGATTTATCTGCCTGATGGGGCCGATTCCACCGAACTTCTACAGCAGGTTCGCGAACAATGGTCTACTGACATCTTCATGCTCTATATCCAGACAGATAACGCCATCGCAGACCCTTCCATGCGAGGGACTGAGAATATCACTGATGTTGAGATTCTCAAACAGATATCTTGGATTGAAGGAGACGATCAGAACCGTGGAATTGGGGGTTATCAATCCGGTTTGGACTACAACAAGGAGGACAGAGGAGCAATAGATGGTGTTGTTTGGGTACTGTCTCCTGCTCAGATAGTAAAGGAGGCAAACTCGTCCAGTTACAGGTTCAACTGCGCGATGGAAAAATACGCATTGCCCACAGGAGACGGAGAGGATTGTGCAATATCTTCACTGAATCCATTTGAGGGGTACTCTATTCCAGAAGGAGATGGTGCCCAAGAGAGAATCGACCGTTTCGTGGAGGACGCGGAGCCGCTGCTATCCAGCTTCGTCCGAGACACAAACGACCTCGACCTAAACGTGGATAGCGACGAAGATGGAGACCCAACCAATGACCTAGACGGCGACGGTATCTGGGACACGGCTGTCGTAATCATTGGCCTAAAGTTCGACATGTCGGACACCGCAATCACCCCTCGTGATGACCCCAAAGGCAAGTCAGAGGAGAACCCATCGGGCCAATTAAGGGACCACAAGGCATTCATCAGACACGCCGAGTTGCTAATCTACGAGGAGTCTGACCCCACTATCTGTCCAATTTGTCACCGCACATACCTCTCTCCGACTTCAACGATGGATGAATTCACGTCCACTGACGAAAGGAAGGCTGTGACAATCACCGGGCTGACTCCAGTGGTACACGACATCTCGGATGCAATCTATCAGGAGCTGGTGGACCGTATGTTGCCAATCAGCGGAGTGCTGGTATGTCTCGCCATGCTACTGCTGCACCGCAACCCGAAGGTCATCATCATCTGCGGGGCTCCAATCCTTATGAGTCTGGCAATCACCTTCGGAATCACCGTAATCGCCGACATCACACTCACTCCTATGATAATCTCAGTCGGGCCGATTCTGGTCGGCCTCGGGGTCGATTACGCCCTTCATCTTACGAATAGAATCGAGGAAAATCGGGTCGAACTGATTGAAGAGAGACTGGAGATGGCTTGGTCTGCCCAGAGGGATGGTTTCGAGACCGAGGACATCGACCCGTGGGACTCGCATATCACTCTCACAGCCACCGTAAGGGCAGTGTTGACCACTGGTCACGCCATCTTCCTCTCAGCTCTGACCACTATAATCGGATTCAGCGTTCTTCGATGGCCAAGCCTCGTTCCTATAGAGCCGATGAGGACCGTCGGTACGACCCTGCTCCTGGGCATTGCGATTACATTTGTCATGTCGATGATTCTGGTGCCGGCCTTGGTACAACTTCTGAAGTACAGAAAAACTCCCTTCAAGGCTTTCGACAGGCTATGGGAGAAAATTGGCGAGGTGCCGGTGAAGAACACGGCAATCGTACTACTTGTCACTCTGGTTCTCACTGCCGCGGGGGCTTCGATCCTCAAGGAGGAACTCGGGCAGGGAATCAGCGGGGCGGCCGACGAGGTACCCCCAGGCCTCCCGTCCTACGAGACGCTCAGAGAGTACAGCATCGTGTTCGAGGGTGGGCAGACGAATATGTTCATCGTAGATGCAACCCAACGAGGATCTCAGAATGGGACTGCACCTATCAGAGATCTGCCTATACTCGATGCGATTGAAGTCATGCAGGCGGATAAGATAGACCAAGTCGCCAATACTACTACAATAAGTCTGGTCACTATCTTGAAATCTATACATGTAGATGTTGTTATTACCGCAAGAAATGACACCATTGGTCTGAACCAAACTCTGGAAATTTATGATGAAAGTCTCTGGGATATTTTACATGATGAATGTTGGGACGAGTCGTCTAATCTATTACGCCCGGATTGCTGGCCATACGCTGCCACCAACAGGCAGGATATGGTCAATGTTGCCTTCGACACCCTCTCTCCCGAGATCCGCTCAATGCTAATGAACTCTGATCAGGGAACGGGGGAGACCAAGACACTGGTGTATGTCAATCAACCCTACCTCAATTTGGGAGATGCCACCATTTTGCGTGATGCCATCGATGGCTTCCTCTCAGGCGGTAAGGGGTGTGATTCGGCTTGGACATGTGCCGGGCTGGAGATTGAGCAGGTGTTCAACTCGCTACTTACCGGGGGACTACCGGTATCGATAGACGTCAACGACGGGGTCCATGAGGCCCAGTCCGAGACCACGATAGCCACCATGCTGATTCTGCTGATTGCCATGGCCTTCCTCTTCCGCTCTCCCAGACTGGCCCTCTTCACCATGATCGCAGTGGGCGTGGTAGTTGTTTGGCAACCTCTCCTGATGCGCAGCGGAGGGGTGAATGTGAACTTCTTCACAGCGATGGTAGGCACAATCGTGTTCGGTATCGGAGTAGATGATTCGATTCACATCGTTGATAGAATCAAAGACGAACGGGAAACTCCTTCTGGCATCGTGAAGTCCGTGGCCAAGACCGGCCAGACCATCTTCGAGACCACTACTACTACCTGTGCGGGCCTTGCAGCCGGTCTGTTCGTGGCGATCCCCGGTCTGCAGAACTTCTTCATCCTGATGATGCTCCTGCTGATATTGGCGTTGCTGACCAGTTCCATCCTGTTGCCTGCCATGATAGTGGCTTACTATGAGGTGGGGACTAGGATAACCAAAGGGGAGTCCTGGCTGGATTACGAGCATAGCGGGGCTCTGGCCACCGAATCCGTTCTCGATGCCATAGTCGAATAACGAGCCGATAAGGGCGAGGGAGCAGGGAGTAAGCCCCTTTCTGTTCACCTTGCGGCTGGTCGCATTCAACTGTGCGTCCTACCCGGTCCTGCCGATGCCATACGGACCTGCTTGGACTTGCTCCGGCGGGGGTGCTCGTTCCAGCCACAATCAGGAAACCTCCCCCTTTCGGGTTCACAGTACGCCTGTTGCGGTTCGTTTCTGTTGCAGAGCCGGCCCTCCCGGACCTCCGACTTGCGTCGGACCACCTGCATCGCGGAGAGGGGACTTTCCTCAGTGTCGTACACTGTCAGCGACCCTCCTGCTCCCTCATATTCACGACGAGGCGCACCAACATGAACTTCTCGGTCCCTAATCGGACCTGTTCCTCTGGCCTCAAATCGGAAAGCATCATTCACATTCTATCACACCGCCGCTGCATGGGCAGGGTCGAGGAACTAAAGCGCGAGGCGGGAATAACCGCCTGTTCCTTCGTTCGCGACGGCATGAGAATCGGCCTAGGTACTGGTTCAACTGTCAAATACACCGTCATAGAAATTGGCCGGATGATTTCAGAAGAGGGACTGGAAGTGATTGGAGTCCCGACCAGTGAAGTCACTAGAGAACTCGCGGAGAGCCTCGGCATACCTCTGGTAACTCTTGAGGAAGCAGCTCCGCTCGACATCACAATCGATGGGGCCGATGAGTTCAACTCCGATTTCCAGCTCATCAAGGGCGGTGGTGGCGCACTCACTCGCGAGAAGCGAGTAGCAGCGAAATCCGAGGCAATGGTTGTGGTAGCAGACGATCGCAAGCAGGTCACAACCCTTGGAGCATTCGACCTACCATTGGAGGTGGACAAGAAGGATTGGCAGGGAGTTTTCGCAGAATTACAGGATATTTGTCCCGGACAGGTGAGCCTTCGAGGTGGAAATACTCCCTATCTCACAGACAATGATGGATACATCCTCGATTGCCAGTTTGGATCCACCATCACAGACCCGGCCTCGCTGGAAAATCGAATCAAATCAATAGAGGGAGTGGTGGAGGTAGGTTTGTTCATAGACATGTGTGATGCTGTGGTGATGGCTTCTCCATCCGGGGTTTCCACTTTGCTCAAGCAAGGCGGCAGGCTGGACTAAATCTCGTCCGTCGCCGTTATAGAGGGGCGGCAATTCGCCGTACTGGGTCTGTAGCTTAGTCAGGTAGAGCGACGGGCTCTTAACCCGTCGGTCGCGGGTTCGAATCCCGTCAGACCCGCCATCAAGACCCCCTCAAACCGAGTAACCTATACCGCCCGACCTTCACGCAGAAAGGAGCACCCATGAGTAAGGAGTACTGGATAGGCCACGTCAACTCTGGCTCGCATGATGACTCAGTTGTCGAACTGAAAGGCTGGGTGCACAGGACCAGAGGCTCAAACAAGATATGGTTCATGGTACTAAGGGACTCCACCGGTACGGTGCAGTGTGTCATCAAGAGGGACACAGTAGGGGATGAGTGCTTTGAATCGCTGAGGAACGCCTTAATCGAATCCAGCGTAATCATCAGAGGCACAGTCAACTCTACTGACCGAGAGCACAGGCACGAGATTCAAGTCATCTCGGGCGAAGTCGTAGGCCCGGTTAATCCTGACAGACCATTTCCAATCACAGAATCAGCAATGGCCGATTCTGACGGGGGAGAGACCGAGTTCCTGCTCGACCACCGTCACCTATACCTTCGCACTGGTAGGATGACCACGATGCTCAAACTCCGATCTACTGTATTCGGGGCCATACACTCCTACTTCCGCGACCGCGACTTCATCGAGTACCAAGCACCTAACTTCGTAGCTGGGGCTGTCGAGGGCGGCTCTACACTATTCGAGGTCCCCTACTTCGGGCGCAAGGCCTACCTGACCCAGTCTTGGCAGCTCTACGCCGAGGCCGCCATGCCCGCACTCGAGCGCCTATACACCATGGCACCGTCATTTAGGGCAGAGAAGAGCCGGACGCGAAGACACCTGACTGAGTTCTGGCATGCTGAGATGGAAATAGCTTGGGCGTCCAACGCCGAAGTAATGCAGCACGGTGAAGGGGTCGTCCGCCATATCGCTAGGGCTTTGCTCGACGAGAGGTCAGACGAACTCACAAGTCTCGATCGCGACTTGGATCTCGTAGCCCGCTATGCAGACAGCGAGTATCCGAGAATGCGCTACGATGAGGCGATTGAGATTCTGCAGGGCAAGGGAGTGGATGTAGAATGGGGTCAGGACCTCGACTACTCAAAGGAGAAGGTACTCACAGCCGACTTTGAGGTTCCACACTTCCTGACTCACTACCCCCGTATCGCCAAGCCGTTCTACCACCGGCCGGATCCGGATGATCAGAATTACGTGCTCTGCCACGACCTGCTGGCTCCTGAGGGCTACGGTGAGATTATCGGTGGTGGAGAGAGGACTTGGTCGGAGAGCGAGATTTTGGAGAGGATCGAAGAGGAAAAAGCCCCGATGGAGGCCTACGAGTTCTACGTCGATGTGCGGCGCTATGGAGGGGTCCCTCACGGCGGTTTCGGCCTGGGTGTTGACAGAGTCTGCACATGGCTGGCTGGTGCCGAGCACATACGCGAATCAATCCCATTCCCCAGAGACAGCAGAAGGGTCACGCCGTAGGCGTGTACTGCGAATCACTCATACGAAGGCGTGCTCTGGGACCCTCATGGAAGATTGGCGCGAACTGGATCTCGCCAACCCCACAGAGGAGCACGCAATGCTCAGGCAGATGGTGCGTGACTTCGTCGCCGACGAAGTCGAGCCTCAAGCCCTTGAGCACGACCGCGATGAGAACTTCAACGTAGCATTGTTCAGGAGGCTGGGGGAGCAGGGTATCCTCGGAATATCAGTCCCCCCTCAGTATGGCGGAGCTGGTATGGATGCAACTGCGGTTGCGATTATCAATGAGGAACTGTCATACTCCGACCCCGGACTCTGTCTGGCGTACCTAGCTCACGATCAACTGCTGGCTAACAACCTCGCTCACAACGGCAGTGAGGAGCAGAAGAGCAGAATACTCCCAAAGCTGTGCAGTGGTGAATGGATAGGGTGCATGGCGATGAGTGAGCCGGGTTACGGCACTGATGTGCTCGGTATGCAGACCTCGGCCATCCGCAACGACGACGACTCGTGGACGATTAACGGCAGGAAGATGTGGATTACCAACGGTTCCATCGACGATGAGGGAACTCCTGCCGACATCGTATGGCTGTATGCCAGGACCGGTACTGACTCGAAGGGCAGGGCCGAGATCACCACTTTCATCGTCGAGAAGGGTATGTCCGGATATTCAGTCGGCCAGAAGATCAAGGATAAGCTGGGAGTGAGGGCGAGCAATACCGCCGAACTGGTCTTCGATGACTGCGTTGTTCCCGCCGAGAATGTTGTAGGAGGTCCCGGTGAATCTATGATTCATATGATGAGGAATCTAGAGCTTGAGAGGATTGGGCTGGCCGCCATGGGCGTGGGCATAGCAAGACGCTGTCTGGCAGCCATGAACCAGTACGCCAGTGAGAGGGAGGCCTTCGGCAGCAAGATCCGAGACTTCGGCCAGATACAGAGGCACATAGGTGAATCATGGGCCGAGTATCGGGCAATGCGCTCATACGTCTACGACACAGCACGCGCGACCGATTTGTCCATGGCAGGAAACAGGTTAGACTCAGACGGCGTCAAACTGTTCGGAACCACAGCGGCCAAGTCCATCGCTGACAAGGCGATACAGGTTATGGGTGGTTATGGATATGTGGGCGAGTATACAGTCGAGAGACTGTGGCGTGACGCCAAGCTACTGGAGATTGGCGGCGGCACTCTTGAGAGTCACCAGAAGAACATCACACGAGACCTCGCGGACGATTCAGAACCCATCGAGAGATAGTGGTAGTCCCGGGAGGATTCGAACCTCCGTCACCGGGACCAAAACCCGGTATGATGGACCACTACACCACGGGACTCCGAATCGATGGCGGGGCTCACATGCTTTTGATTTGACGGGACAGGCAATCGACAGCATCAAAGGTTCCCGGAGGGCCCTAACTCCATGCGTCAACGCTGGGCTTTCGTCTTGGCATTCCTGATGCTAGCCGCCCCTGCATCCGCTTTAATGACCGGGATCAATTCGCAAACTGGAGAGTCAACAGCAGCTGACCACGACCCAGTTCCCTCAATATCTTCACCCACAATCCACAGCGTAAGTAACCCCTGGGTAGAATCGAGCCTCTCAGAACGAGTTGAGTCAGGCTCGGACAGAATCAGAGTCACCGTCATCACACGCTCTCTGGCAACCCTCAACCAATGGCAATATGATCATGGAGCGATTGAGCAGCAGAAGCCGGCGAATCAAGGTGAGATTCTGGTGGCTATCGATCCGATCGATGGAGAGATTGACCACAGGACTTTCTGGATGGACTCTGCTATCTTCCCCAAGCTTGCTGGAGTCCAAGGTTTGATTGCGGTGCTTGATGCACAGAATTCACCTGAACCCTACGACACCACTCCTTTCCAGATTCCTCCGGGAATCGAGCCCGATTCCGTCAGAAGCGGTGAGATTCACGGGGCAATCGACGCATGGGAGAGGGGCTACTCAGGAGAGGGCATGGTGGTAGCAGTGGCAGACACCGGTGTGGACTTCGCCCATCCTGATCTGAACGGGACTCAGGCGAGGGTTCTGGATCCCAGTTCGCCATATCACGGGTGGCCGCTGATGTTCGATCACAACAGTATGTACCATTGGCTGGTAAATGGGAATGCCTACCCTTCGAGTTCGACTTGGTACGCGGACACTTCAAACATCGACTACGACAACAATACCGACGGCCTTCTGGATATCTCAGGCTACAATATCACCGGACTCAATGCCTCACTATCCGGCGAATATCACCTCGGTGAGCACCCTGACTCCACTTTGCGGAACAAGGCCGGCGGCGATGTCCCGATTCTCGTAGTCGACGACAGGTTCTCAGGCCTCTATGAGACGGTGTATCCAGACATCAATCGTGACGGCGAGTTCCACAATGACGTACCTATGAGGCCAGGTGAGGAGACCGCTGGTCTCGATACTGATGGGGACGGCCTGTGGGATATCTCGGGAGGTCTTGTCTATTGGGTGGCCGATGGACATAACGGAGTCCCGTACTCGGAAACATATGCCCCTCGTCATGGCTATAACAACAGGATTCCCGGGGCAGGTAATCTAACCCTGTTCATGCTGGAGTCGGGCAGTCACGGCACCCTTTGCGCAAGCGCGGTGGCCGCTCAGGGAGTTATCAGTGACGGAAAGGTTCTCGGAATGGCCCCCAATGCAACTATCTCCTCGATAGGCAACCACTATTCTGGGGGTCATTCACTAGATGGCTGGAGATTTATCGCTGAAGGATACGATGGGGAGGTTCAGACTGAAGGTGACCAGCCAGACATTGGCTCGTTCTCATTCGGGTACTCTTCTGTAGATGAGGCTGGAGCGGATGGATACTCCCTTTATCTCGACTGGCTGACTAGAGTCTACAACGACAACGCATCGTATTCTGTCGCCATCGGCAATGGCGGCCATGGCTTCGGCACAGCGAAGGTGCCTGGTGCCGCTCATGGAATATTCTCTGTTGGGGCTTTCAGTAGTCGTTCCAGCGACTCATGGGGACAGAGTGCACCATGGTCTAACAGAGGCCCTAATGTAGTTGGTAGGATGGATCCCGACATTGTATCAGTAGGTTGGTCGGCCACCGGTGATTTGCCCTTGAACTCCAAAAGCAACGCGAACTCAGCATGGTCTACTTGGGGAGGCACCAGCCTTGCCACTCCGATTGCTGCCGGTCTGATGTCACTAGTCGCAGAGGCCTGGCAGGAGAATCTTGGAGATTACCCTGGCTCTCAGGAGTTCAGGGACTTTGTCCTCTCGACTTCAGATGACAGGGGATACGAACCACTGATTCAAGGAGGGGGATGGTTCAATGCGTCTAGAGCTATTGCAACTCTGGAGGGAGACAACGGCACGTGGTGGACAAGCCCGGCTCAGTGGAACAGCGGTACCTATCAGGGCATGCACAGGGATGCCAATATCAACCTCATGAGACAAGGGGAGTCCCAGGATGTCGATTTGGATTTCCACAACTATGCCAATCATTCGATGATGCTGAGCTTCACTCCTACTACTCACAAACCCCTCGAACACAATCGTCACATCTGGCTCAGCAGAGGAGAGATAACTTGTACCGAAAACTCCAGTGCAGATTGCGATGATAGTCCTGCTTGGGGCAACCACACACATACTAATTCGGAATGTGAGGACTACAACTCGGGCAGACCACACCTTCTGATTCCACTACACATCTCAAATAACTCCAGCATCCAGCTGCCATCAGATACGACCCAACTGAGAGCTCGCGCCACTATCGAGTATTCAGCCTTCGACGGCGATCAGGATCGATCTGCCGACGAGCGAGTGTATCTCGAGATTTTCAGATGGACCGACTTCGATGAGGATGGCACCTACATCACGCATTCCCAAGTCCCTGAGTACCATGTCATGCCCTCGGATGAGTGGACCGAATCAAGCGAACTCGAGCAGGTTACTTATTGGTGGAAAAAGGGCCCGAATGCAGAAGTCAGAGTGGGTCTGCCTTTCGAAGACTCCCGGGATGGATTACTGCTCGGTGTGTGGAACTACAACTGCTATGATTCAGATGATCCAGAATCAGGTGACCCAGTTAGAATTGAGATTGACTGGACCGCGTTCGGGAGCCTAGGCGATGATTGGATCACAGTCCCTACTCCTATAGTAATCCCTGCAAATGACTCGATGACGATTCAAATGACTGTTTCCGTCCCTTCTGATGCAGAATCGGGCATCCATCAGCACGGCGTGCTGATTGAGACATACCAGCTCAACCAAAGTGGTATGCCGAATTCAGAGTCATCGAGGAACTGGACTCTTCCAGTTGTCACCAACGTACCTTGGTCAGGCCCATTTACGCTCGTTCCTAAGCCATTGGACGGAAATGTCTCCAACCAGACCCTATATGATGAGAGCTGGATTAGTGGAGCCACTAGGTGGGACTGGAGGGCTGAGAGCGGAGACTGGAGATTTTTGACTGTCGAATGGCCAGCGGAATGGGACACGGGGGGCACAGCAATCCTAGATGTCGACTGGTCGGACACCGTAGAAGGTCTCGACGGGGATTTTAACTCAACATACTACGAGAATATCTACTCCGATATTGATGTGCTATGGCTTTCCGAGACTCCACACGCTTATGCATCCGATGACCCCAATGCTTACGGGAACTCCACGTTCTACATCGAGTCCCGATCAATAAACAACTATGCTGGAAGCGGATCTCACAACTGGGGTACCTTCACGGACACTTCTCGAGAGATGTTCGCCGTTCCTGCACAGCAGGGCGTTCACCAATTGGTCCTCCATACTGCTCTGCACGGGGCCTCCTCTAATGATAACCCGCTGAATGTATCGGTAGGATACATCGCTGCAGAGGAATCGGGATTCCAGAAGGTTGTGACCGACTGGTCCGAGGGTAGCGGTGAGGACTCTGTACATGTAGTCTCAACAGTTCCGCTCAATATAGAATCCGTATCCTCCTACGGGTGGAGCCAGCCCGCCTACTTTGAAAATGAGACGGCCTTCCAAGACGATTCAGGTGACAAGATGTCCGCCTCATGGTGGCACAATATGACCATCAATAACTCCTCAGAGATAGACATCAGGATGAATTCCCATGAGGCCGCTGACCTAGATCTATTCGTGTTTCGAGATTCCAACGGAGACGGTGTCTTCTCATCAGGCGAGGAAGTTGCTCGCTCAACATCATCCTCATCTTCCGAGAGTACTGTCATCACTGATCCTGAGGATGGCGACTATGCGGTAGCAGTGCAAGGCTATGACGTACCTGGAGATAGTGTTCAGTTCTGGATAGACATCGATGTAGTCGGTGGCGATGAATTAGTGATTACCGACAACTTCACCCTCACAGACTCGGAGATCTCTGCTCTTTGGCCTAACGGCAGCCAAACCCTCGCCGGAGAGGTGCCATCATCAGCATTCCAGGTGAATTTTTCTTACTCTCGCCCAGTATATGCGGGTGTCTGGACAGGGCACATCGAAGTGATGGTCGAAGGAGGAATCAGTCTTCTTCTGCCATACACCTATGAATTGGTGGAACTCGACCCCGAGATTACCTTCGTACAGCCCGAGAACATGACTGAGACCAATTCAGTCGTACCCGTGCAGATACACGCTCTAGATACTGGAATCGGATTTAGGCTGGACGACCTTAACTGGGATCCTGTTAACAATCTGACAAGGGTGCCCTATGCCGATTCGGTGGAAGCTATTGACAACAATATGACATATCACAACCTGACTGATATATGGAACAGTGGAAATCACTTCGCTATCCCTGAGAATGTGAGTTTCAGAGAGGTCTGGATTAACGCAACACTCCCTCCCTTGGAGCAATGGCATCGCTACATAGTCACTCTAACTGACTTGTCGAATCTCTCCTCGCAGGCCCATCTCGCTGTTTCCTATGATATCACCGCCCCCGCCTTGGTCCTGTCTGACATACCGTGGATAACGAGCGAACCGACCCTTACCTTCTCTATTCATTCCGAGCCTGGAGCCAGTATCACTCATTCTGGTATGCCCGTGCTACTAGATGAAGAAGGGAATGGGGAAATCACCATCCAACTGACAGAGGCAGAGCCGAGACAGGATCAGGATTCAACGTTCTACTATGTGCATGGGAACAGCGTCTTTGACATAGTAGTCACCGACGCTGCAGGTAACTCGTTCACTCGGCAACTCACTGTCGTACTCGACTCATCTCCTCCCTCTACCCAGCTAATACATTTGACAGACCAGTCGGGCTATCAATACGACTCGGCTGAAATAACCAATCCCGTCAACCTCACCGAGGGAACTCTGAGTGCGATAATCCCAGTAGATGTGAAAGAATGGTGTTTCAGATTATACTCGCTCGAATCCCCGCACCAACTCATCGAATGCGGGACTGAGCAGATAATTCCACAGCCCAGAATGGAAGACGTTCCCGGCCAAATCACTAAGACTGCCCAGTACAGTATCAACACGAGCGAGCTACCTGATGGTGATTACATGATTAGTATAGAGTTGACAGACTGGGCCAACAACATAGTTACTCAGGATTGGCCCATCTCACTAGATAGCACTGTTCCGGTGGTGCAGTGGTCAATCAGTCCTGGTAATGAGGCAACATTCTTCGATCACAGACAGGGCTTATCTTGGCTGGCCAGCGAAGAGGTGCACGTCACCTTCACTATCGACGGTGAGATAATCAGCGAACGCACAGCAATAACCAGCGGAGCACTATTCGAGCTCACTCACACAGGTATCCACGAGGTGTGTCTGGAGGCTGTGGACATGACTGAGCCACAGGAGAATGACAACAGGTTCAGAGAATGTCGGCTGATGATGCTGGCTGCTTCAATTTACTCTACGCATGTCACTGCAAATTGGAATGGTGGGATAATGGCCATAGATGAAGTCCACGCGACTATTCAGAGAGGTCCGGACCAAGAGATATGGTGGAGTAGGACTGACTCAGAGCAGAGGAATCTGATAGAGCCCGGAGCTGAGATTGTCATGCTCAATTTCGAGCTAGTCGAGGGCGAGAATCAATTCGTGATAGAAATCGAAGCATTGGATCACTTTGACAATTACACTCTGTCCATTGTCAAAGATACCATCCCGCCCGTTCTGGCCATACAGGAGAGGGTGAACAGGACATCGACTCTTGGGGCCGAACGAGTACTGACCGGCACCTGCGAGCCTAATGCTCCTATTATGATATGGACAGAGGCTGAATCTGTTGACTTCACCTGTAATTCAAGTGGCCTGTTTGAGATTGCGATAGTGATTCCGGACACTCCCGGCTCACACATTATCAACGCTCTCACTTCCGACTCCGCCAACAACGAGAATTCGACGTCGATTGAGGTCTTTGAGCAGGATTGGATAGACTGGGCTATCGAAGATGCAAGGGGCTCCGGACCGATGCTATGGTGGTTCTCTATAGCAGCAATCGCAGTTGTTCTTTTGGTCACAGTGCCGACCGTGGCAATAAGACGACGTCGAGCCAAGATGGAAAGCATACTCGAACACGGTCCCGATATTGATGACATATTGACTGAGGTCGAATCATAAACAGAAGACTCTTTGTTCGAGGATGAGAATTGAGTAAGGCTCATCCCTCTACCCCCTCCCGTAGTGACATGGAAATCAACAGCATTGCCGTTCTAGGGGCAGGCCAGATGGGTAACGGGATTGCCCAAGTCGCAGCCTGCGCCGGTTATGATGTGACGATGATTGACATCGACCAATCCTTCGTAGATCGAGGGATGTCGTCAATCGAATCATCCTTGTCCAAGCTGGTCTCAAAGGATAGGATGAGTAAGGGGGATGCGGATTCCGCGCTCGCACGCGTGCACGCGTCTACTAGGAATGTGTCCGCTTCCGATTGCGATCTTGTGATTGAGGCAATCCCGGAGATTCCCGAACTCAAGTTCTCTACCTTCTCCGAGTTGGACTTTATTTGCAAGGAAGATGCGATTCTGGCTAGCAACACATCGAGCATCAGTATCGACGATATCGCTGCATCGACGAATCGGCCAGAAAGAGTAATCGGAATGCATTTCATGAATCCTGTCCCGATAATGAAACTCGTCGAAATCATCAACGGTTCGCAGACCTCAAAGGAAGTCAATGCAGCAGTAGTTGTAGCTGCAGAGAGGATGGGCAAGACAGCACTGTCATGCAATGACTCACCTGGCTTTGTCAGTAATAGAATTCTGTGCCCCATGCTCAACGAGGCGATACTAACGCTTCAGGAAGGAGTCGCTGAGCCCGAGGCCATAGACGGGATAATGAAACTCGGGATGAACCATCCGATAGGCCCTCTGGCCCTAGCCGACCTCATCGGTTTAGACACAGTTCTCCATATCATGAACGTCCTGCACGAGGGACTGGATGATGACAAGTACGCCCCTGCTCCTATGCTGATCGAAATGGTAGAGCAGGGACAACTTGGCCGAAAAAGTGGCAAGGGATTCTACACTTACTGATGATTTGATATACTGATAAGGTGCATTTTCCGCACTAACCAGTGGTGCCAAAGTTCAAGCATACACGCATGCCCCTAAGGGCATGACCAGCCGTAGCGCTGCATCGACGATTACGGCACTCGTCATCATTTCCTGTATCTCAGGTGTTGTGCTCGCGAATGATGCCGGAAGTGGTGGCGATGTCGGTGACTCTACCTCAACAGCACATTCCTTGAGTGCGGTCAATGCGACATACTACGGAAATCTGACCAATTTGGCCGATGAGAATGACTACTACTCAATCTCTATGCCAAACAACACCGGCATCTATGCCGAGTTGATTTCACCCGGGTTCAATGGATCCAACGGATCTGGATTCAGTTCGAGTTGCTATAATGCCACCTCTCCACCATGCGATTTTGATTTGTTCCTGTACAGCTCAACGGGATCCACAATCGACTCAAGCCTCTCCACTTCAGGCTTCGACGACGTGTCTTCCAATAGTACTAATGTTGGAGGCACCACTGTGTACGTCAACGTAGACCAATGGGATGGGGATGGGCAGTATGCGCTGATAATCAGTATCTTCTCGACATCGACAGGTGGCGGTGGAGGTGGGGGGAACAACTCCACGAGTCTGCACGATGCGGGAATGGGATACGATGCTGGTAACACCTACTCAACTGCAATGAATCTGTCAGCAGTCAACCAGTCTCTCTGGGGGGATGTAGATTACTCCACCGATACATATGATTACTACAGGATTACCGTCCCAGCCCAGTATGGTTTCGCTTTGACTCTTGATTGGAATGGCACTTCGACTAACCCTGATTTGGATCTCGAGCTCTATGATGCCAATGGCTCTCGGGTAGCATATAGCTGGTTTGGCAAACCCGAGTCTCTTGGCCCCTACAATGGCTCAGGCGGGATAACCTACAACGTGGCAGTTGTAGCCTTCATTGGTTCGTCGGGAGACTATCTGCTCAACCTTTCCTTCTACAACCTTTCATCCAGCCCCATCTACAACCAGAACGACGCTGGTACTGGTGACGATGCTTCTGATGACTACAACAATCCGACACCAATCAACACATCAATCGGCCAGAATGTCTTCGATGGATGGGCCTCGGACAGCGGAGACACCTTGGATGAATACTCAACTGCTGTGCCGGCGAATCACGGCATATCTGTTATCCTGATCTTCGATGACTCATCGACGAATCTCGACCTCGCTCTGGCAGGTCTACCAAATCCCACAAACAACATCATCGATACCTCCTCAACTTTCTACAGTCCCGAGTCCGTAACCTCAAACGGAACATACGTTGGAGATGCCTCTGTACTCATTGAGGTGAATGCAATATCAGGGCAAGGAGACTATAATCTGACGATATGGATCTTCCATCTGGATTCCGACGGTGATGGACATTGGGATGATAATGAGACTGCTTGCCTTTCTGACCCGGATGACCCAGCGAGCGTCCCAACAGACACCGACGGGGATGGCGAATGCGATGTGCTAGACGATGATGACGACGGTGACGGATATGATGATGCTAACGACAGTTTTCCTCTCGATAGCAGTGAGTGGCAGGACACAGATGGAGACCAGATAGGGGACAACACTGACGAAGATGACGATGGGGATGGGTGGGATGATTCTGACGAGTATCAATGTGGCACTGATCCTCTAGAGTTCACGAGTCAGCCAGTAGATACGGACGGGGATGGCGAATGCGACATCGTTGATGATGACGATGATAATGACGGTTATCTCGACATCTCAGACGCTTTCCCACTGGATGATGATGAATGGGCAGATACCGATGGAGATGAAATTGGTAACAACGCCGACTTGGATGACGATGACGACGGATTTCCTGATTCGATTGAGGCTACTTGCGGCTCGGATCCTCTCGATGCCGAATCTATTCCCGCCGATCTCGACCAAGACGGCTCATGCAACGCTGTTGACGGCGATGATGACAACGATGGCTATGCAGACATCTCCGACGCCTTCCCTCTCAACCCTAACGAATGGCTCGACACAGATGGTGACAATCTTGGAAACAACGCTGACCAGGATGATGATGGAGATTTGGTATTCGACGCCACAGATGCCTTCCCACTCGACCCCAGTGAATGGGGCGATAACGATGGCGACAACATTGGTGACAATGCCGATTTGGATGATGACAATGATGGCTGGTCCGATCTCGATGAGGCCGATTGCCAGACCGACCCATTCTCTTCGATCTCCATACCCATCGATTATGACGGCGACCATGTTTGCGACAGGATGGATTCGGATGACGACGGGGACGGGGTGGATGACATCTACGATATGTTCCAGTTCGATGCCTCTGAATGGGACGATTTAGATCTGGATGGAGTAGGTGACAACACCGATTTAGACGATGATGGGGATGGCTGGGATGATCTTGATGAGCCGAATTGTGGTTCTTCTCCGATTGACGCGAATTCATTCCCCTCAGATTCCGATATGGATAGAATATGCGATGTTCTTGACCCGGATGACGACAATGATATGATTCTGGATATCAACGACGACTTCCCACTAGATCCAGCCGAGCATGAAGATTACGATGACGACGGTATCGGCAACAATGCTGATGACGATGACGATGACGATGGTTGGCCAGATGCTTTGGAGGTGATTTGCCAAACCATCCAACTATCTGCGAGCTCTGTACCTGAGGACACCGATGGTGATGGAACGTGTGATGTAATCGATGCTGACGATGACGACGATGGGATAGGCGATCCCAATGATGCATTCCCCAAGGATCCTGACGAGTGGGAGGATCGCGATGGTGATGGGCTGGGTGACAGAGCTAATCCACTATCAATTGTTGATCATATCAGGCTCAATCCAGTGATTACCATAATATTGATAATCGCTATACTGGGGGGCACTGCAGCTGTTATATTGCTCAATAACAGGAGAAATCAGTCGTCCTCTGTAGAGGTATGGCAGGACGACGAGTACAGCAGATTCGATGAGACTCCCGTCGTCCCATCATCACTTACCGAATATTCCACTCTTCCTGAGACTCCCCTGATGAGCCCCGAGGCGGCCCCCGAAATCGAGCCTGACCAGATTGATGAAACTCTGTTATTGTCTTCGACTGAGAGGTCGCCTCCACCGCCGCCTCCCGGTTTTGAGTACCTCGCTATGCCCGATGAGGATTCACTAATCAGGGCTGATAGCTGGGAGGATCTCCCGGAAGGTGGAGATTACGTGCAGACTGAGCCAATGAGATACATCGGAGAAGACTGTGGCACGTGGATCCGACAAGAGGATGATAGCTGGGTTTTGGATGAGTGAGAGCCGCGTTGGTTATTTTATTTCTGATAAGTCATGGATTATCGGCCATATAACGTCGAAATCCTCAATTTCAGGGCTATTTGGGTATTTACACCCCATAGGGGTGCTCTGAGCATCTTACGACACGATTATATCATTTCCATCGCCTCATGCACGTTAGTGACACCCATGAACGAGAACGCCCCACGCTCTGTATGTCTAGTTGTACTGATGATTGCCGCCATTGCACTGCCTTTGATGCAGACCGGACCTCCTCCTGAATTGGAGGTTATTCCGGCCAAGGAGGAGGTTGCTGCCAACCCCTGTCAGGGCTATGATGCCTGTTTAGGCCACGATGCTGGCGGATATAACTACGGGAACGAGATTTGTCCCGGGGGCTCAGGGGTGTGTCCTGTCGGTAATCTGACTACATACGTTGATTACGGCTCAAGCGAGACGACAACCACGTTCTATGGTCACATGGAGGGGTATTTCTCCCCCTACACTACCGATGACGACGATAAGTACTCGATTTGGGTCCCTGCGGGCTACGGAGTCAATGCGACCCTTTCCTGGAACGGCACTGGAACCATGATGTACGGGGCAATCGGTAGCGGTTTGACTGGTACTTACTCTGGCTATGACACCTTTGGATACGGCGCCATTTCCGGAGTGACAATGTCTACTATCGGTACTGCGGTGAGCAATACTCTTGTCGACATCTATCTTGACTGTTACTACTCCTATTGCTCACAAACAGGCTCCAACAGCCCCACTGGGTCTGGCTATGATTACAAGATGGAGATCACCACCTGGCCGTCTGATGCTGGAGGGTATGGCGATTCTACCCAGGCATATTCGACAGGAGTTACTTCCACTTGGGACAATGGCGATACCTATGTCGGTGCTTGCCAGCGCTATGGTGGCACTATAGCATGCCAAGTTCCTCACTCTACTAACAACGGAGCTGACACAGGTACCAAGACTCTCGCAGCCGGAGAGTCATTCGGCCTATTCGTCAATCACGACCACTATGCAGATACCGAGTCTACACTCACTGTCACTTGTACCTCTGGTACTCAATCAGCAGCGATTGCTCAGAACGACGGTTTCCTTCCAAGCACTAACGATGCCGGAAAGTTTCTGGCATCGTTTTCCGGACCAGATGTATGTACAGCTGTAACCACTGACATATACAACGACGGCGGAATAGAGGCTTACTGGGCAGGTATGACGCCTCCAGTAACGGGTCTTCTGACCGCTTCTCTGGTCACAACCCCGGCTTCTCATTACGGAGTAGTCGGAACCACTGACATCTCTGATACTTATGCAGTAGTCATCCCTGATGGGACCTTTGGCGCACTGACTCTGGACTGGGATGGAAATGTCGATCTGGATTTGAGAGTATACACCGACTCAGCCCTCACATCTCTGCATGCTGGGTCATACTACAGCCAGCCTGAGACAATTGATCTATCTTCATTGGGCGACGACATCACCGTATACGCCAAGGTCAGTTACTACAGCTACTGGTCTACAGATCCGGCCTCAGGGTACTCCCTGACGCTCGATCTCACGCCTTCAGTATTCCCGCCGTGCTGGTTCCAAGATGATGGGGCAGCAGTGGGCATGGGTGTTTACGACGGCACTGGTTCAGATGCACCCTCTTCCAGAACTGGTGCAACCACACTATCGGGCATGAGCGGATCCATCACAGGTATGATCTGCGATGGCACCGACAGCCTGGATACTGCGGATTGGTTCGAGTTCACAGTTCCAGCCGATCATGGTCTCTGGGCTATGCTGGAATGGACCAAGAACGAATCAACAGATTATCTAATGCTTTACCAGTACATGGAACGCTTCGGCAGCCAGTACAGTGTATCCAACTCGATCAGTTCTTTCTTCGCTACACAGGCAGTGTCTTCCAACGAATCTTACAGCTGGAGAACTGATCTTTCCCTCACGACGACCAGTTGGATTGCAGTTATGGCCGGCAACATGGTCGATGATGAGGAGTACAACTACACCCTCACTTGGCAGATGTACAATCAGTCGGAGAGTTGGATCAACCCATCCAACGATGCAGGCTCTGGGGTCGATGCTGGTGACTCGTCTTACGCAGTCTCAAGCCCCGTGGTTCTACCGTCAGTCAATAACACCTACACTGGCCACGGCCACGACTACGAGGATATGTATGACCAATACAAGGTATACGTGCCTCAGAACTACGGTCTACACGTAGTTGTGAGCTTCCCTGCGCAGAACGACATCGATGTATTCGTTCGTCGTGTCTCGTCTGGCACCTCTTTGCTTAACATCGCATCTGGTTACAATGACAATCCTGAGGACATCTGGATCTACCCAAGTAACGGTGGACAGGATCTGTACATCATCGTCTGGACTGACCGAGGTTCAGGTGCTTACACCATGGACATAGACCTGATTACCTCAGATACTGATCCCGACCCGGAGGATGACTGTGGCATAGGAATGGATGCTGCTGACACAATTTGGACTAGCTGGTCCGATGCCACTTGGCTGAACAACTCCAATCAAATAGACGCCAATGGCGATGCTAATGACACTGGAGGTGTATGCACGGGCTGGATTAGCGACCTAGTTGACGAGTACGACGTCTACTTGATCAATATTCCACCAGCTCATTACCTGCAGTGGAATGTCTCATGGATACCCCAGCCTGGTGTAACCGTCTACACGTACATGTACAAGTGTCAGCTTCAGCACCTACCGTGTGGCTCTCAGTCTGCCTACTATGTTTCACAGCAGTACAATTCAGTAGGTTTCACAGCCGGCTCTACCGGACTGTGGTGGTCTTCAGGTGGATGGGCTGTTCTCGAAGTTAGATCAACTAATGCCGTCCATCTAGACTACACTATGGACATCCAGTTCTTGTCCCTCGCCAGTATATTCGGAGGCATACAGAATGATGCCAATTCAAGCTTCGATGCTGGCTCTGGAGCCGCAGATGCCGTTCATGTGAACACCTACATCAACCAGACTGGTGACACCTTGAATTGGCAAGGATGGAACCATCCATCGGTGGACACAACTGATCGCTACACGTTCGATGTACCTGTCAACCATGGCTTCGAGGCCTGTACTGAGCACGCGGGCAGGCAGTATGGTCCGACCGGCTCCGGTAGTGTACTGATGATTATGGATGTCTATGGCACTCCCTCTAGTCCTCTGCCTGCAAACACATATGTCTACTATGGTTTGAACCCGATGTGTTGGTCGACCAATCAGAGCAGTGATTACTTCGGCGGCGAGGCGTTCATGTTGGGCGTGAGAAACTGGGCTCCGTATCTGTATTCTAATCCTGGAGAGGTTACTGACTACAACGTCTCAGTCACTTTCTTCACCCTCGACGCTGATGGTGATGGCTGGTATGATGACATGGAAGTAGCATGCGGAACCGATCCATTCGACAATAGCAGCGTGCCTTCGGACATCGATGCTGATGGAATCTGTGATGCATTAGATAGCGACAGGGATGGTGACGGAGTGATTGACGCCAATGACGCCTTCCCTGACGATGCCAACGAGTCGTCTGACCTTGATGGAGATGGCATAGGTGACAACACCGACAACGATCTCGATGACGATGGTTGGAACAACTCTGATGAGGTCGATTGTCTGACCGATCCACTGGATTCGACATTCTTCCCGGATGACTTCGACGGCGACGGCATTTGCGACTTAATCGACTCTGATGACGACAACGATGGCTATGATGACATGATCGATGTGTTCCCGATGAATGCTTCCGAATGGGCAGATAACGACAATGATTTCATTGGCGACAACCTCGATTTGGACGATGACAACGACGGCTACGACGATGAGACCGAGGTCGCTTGCCTGTCTGATCCACTCGATGTCATGAGCATTCCAGTCGATCAGGACCTGGACGGACTTTGTGATGCACAGGACAACGACCTCGACGGAGATGGCTACGACAATGACGTAGACGCCTTCCCGCAGGACCCTATTGAGTGGGTTGATACTGACGGAGATGGTTTTGGAGACAACGAGGACACTGATGATGACAATGACATCGTGCTCGACGTGGACGACGCTTTCCCACTGGACTCCAGCGAATGGATTGACACTGATGGCGACAATGTTGGTGACAATGCTGATCTGAACGATGACGGAGACGCCTGGACTGACGCAGAGGAAGCTTTGTGCGGCTCCGACTCTCTGGATGCTGATTCAGTACCTGATGACTACGACAACGATGGCCTGTGCGACAAGGTAGATACCGACGACGATGGCGACGGCTGGCTGGACATCGACGATGCCTTCCCCTATGACGCCACTGATTATACTGATCTTGACGGCGATGGCGTGGGCGACTTCACAGACACCGACGACGATAATGATGGCTGGTTAGACTCCGAGGAGCCTAACTGCGGCACCGATCCTATGGACATGTTCTCTGTGCCTGATGATAATGACCGCGACCATCAGTGTGACATAGTCGACCCTGACGACGACAATGACGGTACACTGGACGTCGATGACGACTTCCCGATGAACCCGGCTGAGAGCAATGATCTCGACGGCGATGGCATGGGAGATAACTCTGACAACGACGACGATGGCGACGGCTGGTTGGATGTAACAGAAGCTCTGTGCGCTGCCGCCGGTGGCTATGGCGATCCAATGAACTCCGCTGTGGTTCCGAGAGACTCCGAGACTGACCCAGGTCCAGACGGAGTATATGGTACGGACGATGACGACCCTGACACGATTATCGGAGACACTGTCTGTGACGCTCTAGACCCAGATTGGGACGGCGACGGAGCTCCAAACCCTGCAGACCCAGACAACCCTGTTTGCAATGCAGATCTGTGTGAGGACTTCTTCCCATGGGATCCAACCGAGAAGCACGATGCCAACGGTGACGGTCTGGGCGATAGTGGCACCGAACTGACATTCATGGATGACTTCCAAGCCGAGCCAATGCCGTTTATCGGCGCTGGCGTAGCAGTCATCGCCTTGGTTGCCCTAGTGCGCCGTGGCATGGGTGGCGACGATGAGGACGACTTCGACGAGGATTCTGACTACACCGAGGATTTCCTTGACGACGACGAACTCGATGAGGCCATTGACGAGGCCTTCGACGAGGACGATGAAGAAGTCGATGAAGACGAGGACTAATCCTCGAGACATAACCGGCCCGCCCGGGGCCCCAGACTGGGGCCCTGACGGGTCTGGATAATTCAGCTAACACGCGCTCGCCCGCGCGCGTACGCGAGAGAGGGAAGGATCAGATGATAACTCCTAATGCGGATTTATCAGCCGGGAGAAGTGTGTTTCGAGCGTTCCGAACTAACCTATTTTTTACTCTAAATACCCCCTATTTTGAGTTGTTTTTTGTCTATTTTTGGCCCCTTTCATATATAAAGAAAAAAGTAATTTCTTTCCTTATTAGATATCAAAATTCCCACTTTTTTACTATTCAATTTCAAGATTCGATTCGATTCGATTCAAAAGCTCGAATTTTTCTTCTCCAGGGTGATCGAATTTGATTTTCGGCGGAACCGCAAATAGCTACTTAGTCGACCGATTTGAGATGTTATTTTTCACTGTATTATCAGCCAAAATCTGCCCCTGAATACCTTCAATGGCCGATTTCATACTCTATCAAAATCAATTATCAGCCCCTATTTACCAAACCCACCCTATAGGGTGGGCTCCGAAATGTTCTAAATGCTGGTAGGACCTCAGAAGTAACATGGTTGCAGCCATGCTTAGAACAAATGAGAACGACAATGCCGCTATTGGGCTTAGAACGACTGACCTGAGAAACATCGCAATCGGCCTCGCCGCCGCGATTGCTCTGATCATGGTTGCTGGCCAAATTAGCGACAGCGGTAGCGCTAGCGCTACTGTTCTGGACGATGCTCCAGACAAGAGATTCGGATCACCGACACCGGTGACAGACCCATCTTCATCCGCTACTGAGGATGTCGCTTACAGTTCAACCGGACAGTGGGTCGACTCCGATGGTGCGATTACATTCACGTTCTCTGGCTGCGCCTCGTGGATGACTTGCGCTGACAACAACAACGGAGGAGCTGGTTCTGTCTCAACCTTCACAATTTCAGGTACTCCAGCAGATGCTAACGTTGGTGCAACCACAGTGACGATTAGCGGTGCCCAAGGGGGGCAGACTGTCCAGCGATCTGTAACCATCACAGTTTCTGAAGTAAACGATGAGCCTACGGCGACTGCAAGCGCCGTAGGCGGCACTTTCACTGAAGATGGGTCTAACGTGGACCTGTTCTCCTCACCTTCAGTCGGAGATGGGGACTCTCAGGTCGCTCAGACCTGGGACAAGATTGTGATGACTATCACAAATGTCGCCGATGCAGAGGAGTACATCGTTATCGATGGCTCTGAGTGTGACATCACCGCGTCTGCCACCTGTGTCGCCAACACAGCGACTAATGAGGGAGCTGCGGTAGTCTCATTGAATTCCGGGACTGCAACATTGACCTGGACTGCTGATGATGGTACAATTGTCGATGCCGAGATGGTTGCACTGATTGATGCCCTTGCTTACAAGAGCGATGACCAGAGCCCGACCAATGGTAACCGTGTCATCACAATCACTCAACTGGATGACGAGGGCAGTACTGGTGGCAACCACGACAACTCGGTATCCCTCTCATTGGCTGCTACAGTTACTGTAGCGGGAGTCGATGACGACCCAGCCTTCGCTGGTACTGGCAACACTGGGACATATACCGAGGATGCTGGCGGCACAGTTAGCGACACAGCTGCTGCTACAGATGCTGATGGTGAGACCATTACTTACAGTTGCACTTCTTGCAACGATGCAGGCTCAACTCAAACGCTTACTGACACTTACGGAGCTTGGGTTGTGACTGAGGCAACCGGTGCATGGGTCTACACACCTGATGACACTGACAATGACTTGAATTCATTGAACGCTGCCGAAGCTGCCTCAGAAACTCTCACGATGATTGCTACTGATGCATCTGGAGGTACCACTGACTCCATCACTATTACCATAACAATCACCGGAGCGAACGATGCTCCGACGACTGCTACAGGCTCTAAAACCACAGCTGAAGACACTCTAGTCACACTTGCAGACAGCGACTTCACCTTCAACGATGTTGACGACGCACATACAGCCTTCACTCGAATCTACATCAAGGATTTAGAAAGCTCTGGAGATTTAGAGTGCTATGCTCGAAACGGAGTTGGAGCTGCGTGGGCAGATTGTCAGGATGAGGATTACGTCACTTCGGGAGCATATATCCGATTGACACCTGCCACAGATTCAACTGCCACTGTTACTTTCAACTTCTGCGTTTACGATGGAGTCGCCTGTTCTGCATCTACTCAATTTTCAGTAACAGTTACTCCGTCAAATGACGCTCCGACGATTTCTATCCAGGACGACACTCTGGATACCAATGAAGACACATCTCTTACGATGAACACCGGAGGATCAGACGGATTCACTGTCGCCGATGCCGAGAGTGCAACTCTCACAGTGACCCTTGCTACCAGTGCTGGTACGCTGACTCTGGCTGATGTCAGTGCAGCTGACTTCTCAGGTGGTTGCAGTGGTGCAGCCGGAGATGGTACTACTGACACTACTATGACCTTCTGCGCTACCCCGACGAACACCAATACTGCGGTTGATGGACTGGTCTTGGCACCCGCATCAAACTCAGAGGCTACTCACACAATTACAATCACTGTCAACGACGGTGTCAACAGCGCTGTGCAAGATACCATCGCTGTCACGATCAATGCACAGAACGATGCACCAACAGCTTCTGACGCTACTGTCACAGCACTTGAGGACGCTACCTACACATTCTCTTCCTCTGACTTCGGATTCACCGACGTCGATTCAGGCGCCTCACTCAAATCCGTAACTCTTCAGGCGGCAACCGCAGGAACTCTGTGGGTCGATTCTGATAGCAATGGAGCCGTCAATGGCGGCGAAGCAGCAGTACAGAACAACGACGTAGTTCTAACCGCAAACATTGCCAAATTGAAGTGGAAGCCTGCAGCAGATGCAAGCGGTACGATTGGCACCTTCGCATTCATAGTGACTGACAACGCCGACGCAGCCTCAGGCTCTTACACGATGACACTCTCGATAACCGCTGTCAACGACGAGCCTACCCTTACTGCTACGGGCCTTACTCCTACTTTCGCTGAGGATGGTGCAGCAAAAGACCTGTTTTCTGGACCAGCTGCCGGCTACGGAGACACTGATGGCTCCGAGAGCGCCGACCGAATTAACAGTCTGACAATTACTGTCACAAACGTCGCTGACACAACCGAATACCTCACTGTCGACGGCACTGCTTGCGACTTGACTGATGGCAACTCCGAGACAACATCAGGCAACTCAATGACCTGTGCTGTTACACTCTCTGGTAGCACTGCCACTGTGGCACTGTCTCACTCAGGTCTGACCTCTGCAGCCATCAACACCATCATCGATGCTATGACCTACGAGAATAGCGACCAGAGCCCGACCATTGGCAGCACCCGTGTTGTGACCATTACTGCTATCGGCGATGATGGAGGTACAGCCAACGGTGGTGACAACTCGAAGTCGGTAACAATCGCTGCGACAGTCACTCTTACCAAGTCGAACGACCTTCCAACTTCAGCGGCTGGCTCTAAGACCATCACAGAGGATCAGCAGACAGCTCTTGCTGCTAGTGACTTCACCTTCACGGATCTCGATGGTGACACAATTTCAAGAATTCGGATTACTACCACAGAGAGTGCTGGCGATCTAGAATGCAACAACAAGAACGGCGGCGGCGGCGGCTGGACTGACTGCGCCACAAATGACTACGTGGCTGCAGGAACAGATCTCAGGTTCCAGCATGCAACGGACGATGTTTCATCAGAGACATTCAGTTTCGAGGTCCACGATGGCACTGGATACAGCAGCGCACAGTACGTCTTTACCATCTCGATAACACCTGTCAACGATGCACCTGCCAACGCAGGCGACACGGCAACTGTTACCGAGGATACAGACTACAATAGTTGGACTGCAGCTACTGACTGGGGCTGGTCGGATGTCGATTCAGGAGACGCCCTTACACATGTCAAGATCTGGACTTGTCCTACCGCCGGCACGATGACTGTTGGAGGCAGCGCTTGCGACGCCGAGAATTCCCAGGCCACCCTGGCCAACCTGAACACTATCGTGTATTCACCCGTTGCTAATTCAGACACTGGCAATCCGACATTCACCTACAAACTGTATGACGGAGATGATTGGTCAGCAGCAGGGACAATGACGCTATCCTTCTCTGCTCAAAACGATGCTCCCTCCAATGCAGGTGACACGGCTACTGTTACCGAGGATGCAGCATATACTTCCTGGACTCAAGCTACTGACTGGGGCTGGTCGGAAGTTGATACTGGCGACACTCTAGAGTCAGTTCTCTTTGTAACGTGTCCATCTTCTGGTACATTCACAATTGGTGGTGTTGCTTGTAATGCAGGTGTATCTTCATCCACTCTCGGGAATCTGAACTCCGTTTCATTCACCACTGCTTCCAACAGTAATGCAGGGGTGACATTCACCTACAAGCTGTATGATGGAGAAGCTTATTCTGCTGTAGGGACGATGACGATTTCAGTCACTCCTCAAAACGACGCCCCGTCCGCAGGAGCTACCGCAGACCAGACCATTTACGAAGACGTCGCTTACAGTTTCACCACCACCACTTCGACTGACGTCGATGGTGATACGTTGACAATCACCTGCGAGGAGCAGAATAACGCAGGCAACGCTGAATCGGCTCTTCCCGCCTTCATCGCTGTTTCCAATCAAGGAGATGGTACTGCTGTTATTTCAGGTACTGCAGCTCATGCAAACTTAGCTGCATCCGATGACTCAGACAGCACTTACAACGTCCTTTGTACCACAACCGATAATGGTGCAGGATCTCTAACTGCAACCGACCTGTTCGTAATCACAGTCACTGAGATTAACGACGCACCAGTCCTCGCTTCTTCCACGGGTACCTCTGCTACTGCAGGCACCGCCATAGAGGACAAGTCCGGCGGAGTCACTTTCACTCTGACAGCCACTGATGAGGAGTCAAACGATGCGACCTTCGCTGAAGGCTCATCATGTCCGGCTTGGATGACTGTAGCCGATGGCGGCGGCGCTGCCATGACTGGTACGATCGCCATCGCAGAGGCAGCTCTGACTGATGCAAGAGTCGGTGACCACGATTGTGATGTCACCATCACTGATGGTACCACAACAGCACTCTACACTTACACTGTGACTATCTCTGAAATAAATGACGAACCTACTCTGACTGCGACAGGTGCCAGCCCAACTCACACTGAGGGAAGTTCGGGTGAGACTTTGTACTCGAACGCTGCCGCGGCCGACTCGGATTCACAAGCTACACAGACCTTCACTTCACTGACTCTCACCGTAACGAATGTGCAGGATACCACTGAATCCATCTACTTAGACGGAGGCTGGGAATCTCTAGCAGCCATGGGTTCGACCTCGACCACCGACACGAACTCATACACCTACCAGATTACCGGCTGTTCCACTACCTGTACTGTCGCTTTGACCGGAATGACACTAACTGCTACGCAAATGCAGACCTTGGTTGATGGCTTGAAATACAAGAATACCGATGATAGCCCGACAGATGCTAACCGTGTCGTCACCATAACTCAGATGACGGACAGCGGCGGCACAGGTGGCGCCGGCGCGGACGATACTGTAACTCTCAGCATTGTTTCCACTGTCAATGTCGATCTTGCCAATGATGCACCTGATGCATCTGGAGCATCTGCTACCATTGCCAATATCGCAGAAGATACCACCAATCCTGGAGGTTCAACAGTATCTGCCGCGCTTAGTGGCGTTACTGACGCAGACGCAGGCTCAAGCGTCAACGGTATTGTGATTTGCTCATACACTCACGACGCTGCCAAGGGAACTTGGGCGTACGAGGTTGACGCAAGTGGGAACTGGGTTACCATTTCCACTCGCACTGATAACGAGAACTGTCTTGGCATAGAGGATGATGACAAGATCAGATTCGTTCCTGCCGCCAACCACAATGGTGCGGCAACCACTCTATCTGTGATAGTGGTCGACAACACCCAGGCCATCGCCTCTGGAACAGCGACCTACGACGCTTCGTCAACAGGAGGAACCACGGCTTTCTCCAGCAACACAGTCTCTGTTTCTCACTCAGTAACTGCAGTCAATGACGCCCCGATTGCTTCAGGCTCAACTACTCTCACTACCATCAACGAAGATGCGACCCCTACGGGACAGACTGTTACGGCCTTGTTCGCAAGCAACTTCGCTGACTCTGCAGACAGTGACGCTCTGGCAGGAATCTGTATCTCAAGCTATACCAGTGCTGCTGCCAAGGGAGTTTTATCTTACTCACAAGATGGTAGCTCATACAGTACAGTTGCTACCGTTGCTGCACTTAACGCTGGAACTACAATCAGAGCTGCTAACTATCTGAAGTTCACACCGACAGCTGACTACAGTGGCACCTCCCCGACAATCACAGTGGTCCTGATAGAAGACTCAGGAGGCGCTGTTGCTGGCGCTGCAGCTACAAACGTAGACTGTTCTTACTCTGCTTCTGGAATTTACAGTACTGCTACTGTTGCACTCACAATGACTGTGAATGATGTCAACGACGAGCCTACCCTTACAGTTACTACTGCTACTCCAACCTTTACTGAGGATGGCTCAGCAGTCTCATTGTATTCGAACGCGGCTGCAGGCTACGGAGACACTGATGGCTCCGAGAGCGCCGACCGAATTAACAGTCTGACAATTACTATCACAAACGTCGCTGACACAACCGAGTACCTCAATGTCGACGGCACTGCTTGCGACTTGACCAATAGCAACTCCGAGACAACATCAGGCAACTCAATGACCTGTGCAGTTACAGTCTCCAGTGGTACTGCTACTGTGACACTGACTCACTCAGGTCTGACCTCTGCAGCCATACAGACCATCGTCGATGCTATGACCTACGAGAATAACGACCAGAGCCCAACTACAGGAAGCCGCGTCGTGACTATCACTGCTATCGGAGATGATGGAGGTACAGCCAACGGTGGTGACAACTCGAAGTCGGTAACACTCGCTTCGACAGTCACCGTTGCATCTCTGAACGATGCTCCAACAGCTTCTGGCTCAGCCACTCTAGCTGCTATCAATGAGGATGCAACAGCATCAGGGGCTACAGTTTCATCTCTGTTCACCAGTAACTTCGCTGATACCGATGGCGATGCGATTGGAGGAGTTTGTCTCACATCGTACACCGAGGCCACAAGCAAGGGTCAGTGGAAGTACTCTACCAATGATGGAGGCGCATGGACAGCACTGAGTGATATCACAGCCGCTACCGCAGGCGTCTACATCCGTGCTGCTGACGAACTTGCCTTCGTCCCTGCAGCTAACTGGAATGGTGCCGCACCAACTATGACTGCCACTTTGTCTGATGACTCGGGTAACGAGCCGGCAACTGCCGCTACTACAAACTGTGCAACAACTGGTACAACCACCGTTTACAGTACTTCAGGTGTGACTCTATCCCATACTGTAAACGCAGTCAACGATGCTCCAACCGTGTCTGATACAACACAGGCCCTTTCCTCTATCGCAGAAGATGGAACGCCGTCGACCACCACCACTGTCTCCAATCTGTTCAGCGCCTCGTTCGCTGACAGTGCAGATTCAGATGGATTCGCTGGCGTCTGTATCATCTCGTATTCCGAGGATACTAACGAGGGCCAGTGGAAGTGGTCCAACGATGGAAGCAGTTTCACTGCGATCTCAACAGTTTCATCTGATTCTTCCGGACTCATCCTGGATGACGCTAGTCGTCTGCAATTCGACCCTGCGTCCAACTTCAACGGTGCTGCTAACACGATTAGCGTAGTTCTGGTCGAAGATTCGGGCGGAGCACTCACCACTGATGCTAGTGCTGACGATTGTTCATCGAATGGCGGCTCCACAGTTTACAGCGCCGACGGAAGTCCAGTCGTACTATCTCACAGTGTGTCTGCTGTCAACGACGCACCGACTTCATCTGGTGGTTCATCCGCCCACGGCCATCCTAACGAGGACGCCACATACACCTTCACCACAACTGAGTCCCACTGGGGCTACTCTGACGTTGAGAGTACCGCTATGGCTACCGTCGACTTCACGACTCTGCCAAGCACTGGTACTCTGATGTACAGTGGCAACGCAGTTACCGTGGGACAGGACATCGCTGCGGGCAGCCTCGGAGGGGTGACATACGTACCAGTCGCTAACGCTAATGGTGCAATCACGTTCACCTTCAAGACCACTGATGGATCCGATTGGCAGAGTTCACCAGCGACTTACACCATTACTTACGCAGCTGTCAACGATGCACCTGACGTATCTAGTGCTACGGCTACTATATCTGCCATCAATGAGGATACTTCTGCACCCAGCGGTTCGACAATTTCCTCTATGCTGAGTAGTGTATCCGATGTCGATTCAGGCTCTTCGGTCAATGGTGTTGTAATCTGTTCATACACTCACGACGCTGCCAAGGGAACTTGGGCGTACACTGCTGACGGCTCCTCTTGGTCCGACATCGCCACTCGCTCTGACACATCCAACTGTCTGGGCGTAGAGGACGATGATTCAATCAGATTCGTCCCTGCGGCTAACTATGCGGGAGCGGCAACCGCTCTATCCGTCCATGTAGTTGACAACACTCAGGCCATCGCCACTGGAACTGGAACCTATGATGCAGCATCGACGGGTGGTACAACCGCATTCTCCGCTGCACTGTCTGTCTCACACACAATCACTGCAGTTGACGATGCACCTGCATTCTCGTCTGCATCAGGCAGCGTGAATGTTAACGAAGGCTCTACTGCAGTAGGAACTTACACGGCCACCGACGCAGAAAGTGATTCCATCACGTACACGAAGTCGGGTACCGACGCCTCTCTGTTCGCAATCGGCTCATCTGACGGAGTGCTGACTTTCTCCTCTGCTCCAAATTATGAGAGTCCAGGTTGTGGATCAGGTTCTAACTCTAACACCTGTACAGTGATAATCACCGCTACAGCCAACTCAAAGACGGATACGCACACACTAACTGTGAACGTCCAGGATCTCAACGACGAGAGCCCTGTTTGGCAGACCTCCGCAAGCCAGTCTGTCGATGAGAACACTCGCAATGTCGTAGCTACACTATCGGTAACTGATGGCGATTCTGCGGACAGCAACACAGCCACCTATGCTATCACCAGCAACGACAACAGCCTGTTCGAGATAAGCAGCTCAACTCTGAGATTCGCCGCGAGTGGTGGCGCCAACTACGAGAGTCCGGGCTGTGGAGGCAGTTCTAATTCCAACACTTGTACAGTCACTGTCAGGGCTTCTGACGGTGCAAGCTCAGCCAACACTGCTGACCGCACCTTCACAATCACCATAGGAGATTTGAACGACCAGACACCAAGTTACTCTCGCTCCTCTGGAGATTTGACTCAGAACTACGCCGAGGCCACTACCACGGCGATTGACTCGTTCTCGATTACCGACACAGATACAGGCAACTCGTTTTCCTGTAATGTCGGAGGAGACGACTCTGGTGATGTGAGCTGTTCGATTTCAAGCACCACAGTAACAGTGTCTTTCGCCTCTCAGCCAAACTACGAGAGTCCTGCTGACAACGGCGGTAACAATGTCTACGACTTCACCATCTCAGTCAGTGACGCATCATCCGGTGGAAACACTGGTTCGACTCTGACCTACGAAATCACAGTCACCGACACAGATGAGTTCGATGTCTCAACACCGACCGACTCCAACTCTGGTAGCAACACTGTCGCCGAGAACGCAGCTGACAACGCTGCGGCCGGAATCACTGCATCAGCATCCGATTCTGATGGAACTACCAACACTATCACCTACTCGATGGTAATCTCTACTAGCGCTTGTAGCGGCTGGTTTGACATTGGCCAATCAGATGGTATCGTGCGTGTTGACGGCTCTAACGAACTCGATTACGAGACTGTCACCAGTTGTGCCGTAGTAATTACTGCTACGAGTGCAGACACTTCGGCCAAGGATCTGTCTACTAGCATTTCCATTACGGATGTGAACGATCAGACGCCAGCTGCTACCGTAGCAGCTACCTACAACGTTGCCGAGAATGTAGCGACAGTCGCCTCAATCTCGGTGACAGATACAGACACATCCGGAACCCTTGCCTGCTCGGTCGCAGGAACAGACAGCAGTTTGTTCACTTGCTCAATTTCGAGTGGAACGGCCACCTTGGCATTCGCTTCTGCACCTAACTTCGAGAGTGCGGGAGATTCCGGTGGAAACAACGTCTATGACATCCAAGTCACTTTCACAGACGGCGCTAACACTCTGGGAGCACAGACAACTGCAATCACAGTAACAGATGCCAACGAGGCACCTTCGATTACCAGTACTGCCGTAACAAGCGCTACTGAGGATGCTGCTTACTCCTACACTGTTCAGTCTAGTGATCCGGATGATGGAGATCCGCATTCGAACTCCGTAACTATCACCTGCACTACCGGCTGCAGTTCTGGAGCCTGGCTTTCTGTATCTGGCGCAGTTCTCTCGGGAACTCCCGGTGACGATGAGGTTGGATCATACTCAGTCGTTCTGACTGCTTCGGATGGTTCACTGACTTCGACCCAGTCGTTCTCCATCACTGTGACAAATGTAAACGATGCAGGAAGCGTTGCACTGTCTGGAACCGCAGCTGAGGATTCGCAACTGACCGCTACTCCTTCAGATGATGACAACGATGGCTCTGGTGATACCTACACGTACGCGTGGCAGAGCTCTTCAGACCTCTCCACATGGTCCAGCATAGGCTCAAACTCCAACACCTACACTCTGACTCAATCTGAGGTTGGCAAGTACGTGCGCGTGACAGTATCCTATACTGACGACGATGGAACAGTCGAGTCTCACTCTACGCAGACCACATCCACCATCTCTAACGTCAATGACGCTAACACCGCTGTACCAACAATCAGCGGCACACTCACTCAGGGACAGACCTTGACTGCAAGCCCAGCACCTCTGTCAGGCAACGATGAGGATGGCACGACTACCGCCGATGCAAGCTCGTACGCAGGTTACTCATATCAATGGCAGAGCTGTACTACCTCTGCTGCATCAAGTTGCAGTAACATGAATGGTAAGACATCTTCGACTTTGGCTCTTAGCAACGACGAGGTTGGCAAGTACATGCGCGTCGTTGTTAGTTACACAGATGACCAAAGTACTGCCGAGAGCGTCAACAGTGCAATCTCCGCCGTAGTCGGTAACATCAACGATGCAGCTTCGATCAGCGGTGCAAACACCGGATCTGTTACTGAAGACGCATCCTCACCTGCCAGCGGTACTCCGACTGTTACAGACCCAGATTCTGGTGAGAACACTCTGCTAACTGTTTCAGCTGGAACGGCCAGCGTCAGCGGTTACGGTACCTTCGGTGTTTCCAGTGGCACTTGGACTTACACTCTGGATGACACTGACAGTACAGTCAACGCTCTGATTGCTGGAGCCAGTCTGCAAGACACATTCGTAGTCACCAGTGCTGACGGAAGCGATACCATGACCGTTACAATCACGATTACTGGTGCAAACGACGCAGCTACCATCGGCGGTACCACAACAGGAACCGCCCAGGAAGACACCTCTGATGGATCCGGTACTCTGACAGTGACTGACGTCGATACAAACCAGGCATCTTTCACTGCGGTCTCATCCGCAACTGACAGTATCAGCGGCTACGGTACCTACACAATCACCACTGCCGGAGTTTGGGCATACACGCTCGATGACTCTGACAGTGCTGTGCAGGCACTCGCTGCAGGCGCTTCGATGACTGACACCTTCTCGGTGACCAGCGCTGACGGTACTGCTCAGACTGTTACCATCACGATTAGTGGTCTGAACGACGCAGCTACCATCGGTGGAGACACCACAGGAACTGCTCAGGAGGACACCTCTGACGGATCCGGTACTCTGACAGTGTCTGATACTGATTCAAACCAGAACACTTTCACTGCGGTCTCATCCGCAACTGACACTGCAAATGGCTACGGTACCTACACAATCACCACTGCTGGAGTTTGGGCATTCACGCTCGATGACTCTGACAGTGCTGTGCAGGCACTCGCTGCAGGCGCTTCGATGACTGACACCTTCTCGGTGACCAGCGCTGACAATACTGCTCAGACTGTTACCATAACGATTAGCGGTCTGAACGACGCAGCTACCATCGGTGGAGCCACCACAGGAACCGCTCAGGAGGACACCTCTGACGGATCCGGTACTCTGACAGTGTCTGATACTGATTCAAACCAGAACACTTTCACTGCGGTCTCATCCGCAACTGACAGTATCAGCGGCTACGGTACCTACACAATCACCACTGCCGGAGTTTGGGCATACACGCTCGATGACTCTGACAGTGCTGTGCAGGCACTCGCTGCAGGCAGTACACTGTCTGACAGCTTCTCGGTGACCAGCGCTGACGGTACTGCTCAGACTGTTAGCATCACGATTAGTGGTCTGAATGACGCAGCTACATTCGCTGGAGACACCACAGGAACCGCTCAGGAGGACACCTCTGACGGATCCGGTACAGCTACTGTGGCCGACACAGATACTAATCAGGCCACCTTCACTGCATCCAGCGGCTCTGCCACCTACGGTACCTACGCCATGGCTACCAGTGGTGCTTGGACCTACACCCTGGATGATTCGAAATCCGCTGTGCAGGCACTGACCAGCTCAGGCAGTCTGTCTGACAGCTTCTCGGTGACCAGCGCTGACGGTACTGCTCAGACAATCTCGATTACAATTAGTGGTCTGAATGACGCACCTAGCATCGACAGTACAGCTGTGACAAGCGCTACTGAGGATTCTGCTTACTCCTACACTGTTCAGTCTAGCGACACAGACACAGGAGAGACACCAAGCCTCACTTGCAGCTGCCCAAGCTGGGCTACATTCACTGACAACAGTGATGGCACAGCTTCGTTCACAGGCACTCCTCTTGAGGCACATGTTGGATCATCAAGCGTGACAATTACCGCAGCTGATTCGGCTACATCCACAGCTCAGACATTCACTCTGACTGTTGCAAATACGAACGATGACCCAACCGGTTCACTTTCAATCACTGGAACAGCTCAGGAGGATGAGGTTCTCGGAATCGCTCAGTTGCTGGCAGATGAGGACGGCCTCGGCACCTTCAGCTACCAGTGGAAGAGAGATGGCACTGCAGTTTCCGGTGCTACTGGTCTGACATACACACTCGGACAGAGTGATGTAGGTTCAGCAATCACCATCACAATCTCTTATACCGATGGCCACGATACCGCGGAGAGCGTCACCAGTGCTGCAACGAGCAGCGTTCAGAACATTAACGATGCATCTACTGTCGCCATATCTGGAACTGCAACTGAGGATCAGACTCTGACCGCCACAGTCACTGATGAGGATGGCGCCACTGGCACCATCACATACGAGTGGAGGCGTGACGGCACTGCAATCAGCGGTGCTACTGCTTCCACCCACTTGCTAACTCAGACTGATGTTGGTACAGCTATTTCCGTCTATGTGTCATTCACAGATGACTACTCGAATGGCGAGACCGCTACCAGTTCCGCTACTTCAGCAGTTGCTAACGTCAACGACAACCCAACAGGTACTGTGACAATCACTGGTACAGCTACCGAGGACCAGACTCTGACCGCTTCAGATACCCTAGCGGACGAAGATGGCCTGGGCTCGATAACCTACACTTGGAGCAACGGTGCTACAGGCTCGAGTATAGTACTCGGCCAGACTGATGTTGGCAACGCAATTACTGTGACCGCAGCTTACACTGACGGCCAGAGCACAGCTGAGAGCGTTGCAAGCTCTGCGACCTCAGCAGTTGCAAACGTCAACGACAGCCCAACAGGTGCAGTGACCATCACTGGTACTCCGACCGAGGACCAGACTCTGACCGCTTCCAACAACCTAGCGGACGAGGACGGTATGGGCACTGTATCGTACGCATGGAGCAACGGTGCTACAGGCTCGAGTATAGTACTCGGCCAGTCTGATGTTGGCAGTGCAATCACTGTGACCGCATCTTACACTGACGGCCAGCTAACGGCTGAGAGTGTTGCAAGCTCTGCAACCGCAGCAGTTGCGAACGTCAACGACGCTGGCTCAGGACTCAGTCTTGCCAGCGATGGTGATGTATCCGACCCAGATGAGGACGACACACTCAGTGTGACCGGAACTCTATCTGACGAGGACGGATGTACTGGCACCACGTGCGCACTCACGTACGCATGGAGTACTGGAGAGACCAGCAGCACAATCGCCCTTGGACAATCCCATGTCGGAGAGACAATCTCGGTTACTCTGACCTACTCTGATGATCAGTCCGAGACGAACACGATCACTCTGACTGCAACTTCCGATGTTGACAACGTCAACGACAGCCCAACAGGTGCAGTGACCATCACTGGTACTCCAACCGAGGACCAGACTCTGACCGCTTCTGATACCCTAGCGGACGAGGACGGCATAGGCGCAATTACCTACACTTGGAGCACTGGTGCTACAGGCTCGAGTATTGTACTCGGTCAGTCTGATGTTGGCAACGCAATCTCTGTGACCGCAGCTTACCAGGACTCTCAGGGTACATCTGAGAGTGTTGCAAGCTCTGCAACCGCAGCAGTTGCAAACGTCAACGATGCTGGCTCAGGACTCAGTCTTGCCAGCGATGGTGATGTATCCGACCCAGATGAGGACGACACACTCAGTGT
>JBJLJN010000020.1:0-60699 GCA_045559735.1 Candidatus Thalassarchaeum sp.
CATCGCATCCGGAACGGTCGGCCCAGTAGCCAACTGTCTCGGTGGCCGAAGGATAGGAGTCTCCGCTTATCGATCCACCATCGTACTGAATCACAGAATCGGCTGTTGAGTGGACATGCAGGATATCAGGTCTGCCGGTGTCACTACAATCCGAAAAATCGTCCCATGTCACCCCATTCAGGGCTACTATGGCGCGAATCGAGTTGCCTGCATCACACGCCATTCTGTGGCTCATGAAACCACCATTGGAAAGACCAGTCAGAATCACACCATCAGGATCAGCCCCGTAGTATTGCACCGCCTCATCAATCAAACTCAAGAGGTAGCCAACATCATCCACATCAGTATCGAACAGGTTGCAGCACGCATCGGTCGCATTCCAGTAGCGCATCGCGATGATGTTGAAATTTCCATCCGGGGAAATCAGCAAGTGCTCGTTTTCGTGTATGCTGTCGTACAGGTGCATGTAAGCGGAGTTCTGCGTGCCCCAACCTGAGTATCCATGCAGCGAAACCACCAGTGGCAGAGGCCGACTGTAGTCGTGGCCGCCCGGCATCTCAAGTGTGGTCTGCCTGCCTGAAGGGCCAATGGTGACAGTAGTATGCTCGTCAGTGTAGTTGATTTTCGAACCGGTGTCTGAGCTTGTCCAAGATACTCTTTCAGTATCTTCTGACAGCACCACAGGCTGTCCGATGGGGGCTATGGATAGCAGCATGAGGCTGACCAGCAGGAACGTGTTTGCTACTCGACCCACGGTTCTCTCCCCAAGTGAGGGCGCTAAGAAACTGCCTCAGCGTCGCTACATTCGAGAGAGTGGTGCAGAGGACAGGATTCGAACCTGCGAAGCACTACGCACTGGGACCTCATCCCAGCCCCTTTGACCACTCGGGTACCTCTGCTTGGAGCAGTAGCGAGCCCCCCGGCGTATATCAGAATGGCGAAGGGGCAGAAATCTTTGCTTCAATCCTCACCCGGATTTAGGACTGAGACCCCGTCTCCGGTGCTGACCATCCCCTCATCGATGACAGAAGCCAACCATCTCGACCAACCAAACTCCTGCTCGTGGTCGATCCTCGCGAATTTACCTTCAACAAACGACTCCCCAATCTTGTAGCAAGGGACACACGGCTCACTCAATTCAAGCAACGCTCCTCCAACCTTGACATGCATACCGACTTCTAAAGAGGGCCAATCGAGACCCTCGATTGTGATGTTCTCACCCGTCGAGCCAACAGAGATTGGATGCCCCTCGACCTCGAGCTGCTCAATCCTCTCCAGCGAGAACAGGCAGACTGCTCGGCTGGAGGCACCACCTCTTCTCTCAGTTCGGAATTTGTTGTAGTCACCCTCAACCCCATCAACAACTATCTTCGCTGCACTGACTGGATGCTTCGGAACGCCTCCCTCAGCGCAGACGTTAATCGAGTGGACTACTGCACTCATTGGAATACCTCCGAGAAGTCGAATGGCACATCCAATCTATCAATCATTTCGAAATACCGCTCACTGAGTGCTGCATCAGGGTCACTCATGACGTGCTTCCAGTACCTCCATGCTGCGATTGACAGCGTCGCATATCTGTGTAGGGCCGGGAGAGCCTTTCTTTCAGGATCTGTCAGTGGGCGGACAGATTCGTAACCTGCCAGCAGAGCGACCCAACGCTCGCGACTCGCCACCCTATCTTGCCAGCCGAAGCCGACGAAAGCCATCACGAGGTCGAAGGCCCGTGGCCCAATCCAAGCCTCTTCAAAGTCGATGATTGCCGAAACCTCATCTTTTCCGAGCACATTATCTGGGAACAAATCCCCGTGCAGTACTCCTTCGGGCAGATCATCAGGGATGCTTCCACGCAACTGCCCCGCCTCACTTCTGAGTCGAGCAAGGAATTCAGGCCACTGCGCCTCGGGTCCAGCAGTCTGATACATCTGTTCAAAAAGCCTCCAACCCATTCTATAATCTCGCGGAAAGCAGTCGGCGAGGGGAATCTCATGCATCTTAGCCATCGTCTCGCCAAGACTCTCGAGAGCACCCTGGTCCGAGCTGAGGTGGCCTCCTTCGACATACGGCAGCAGAGTCCAGGCCACCCCCTCCCTCACAGCGTAACGTTTCCCATCAGCGAGCTGTATTGGGACTGAGGTGGGGATGCCATGCTGCTGCACATGCAGTTGACGGTCGATGACTGCCTGGACGCCAGACAGATCCCTTTGAGCATTCCATATCTTGAGCACCAATCGGCTGCCGTCAGACAGATTGAGGCGAGTGTTTGAGTTATCCCAACCGCCTTCCATGGGGGTGATTGACTCCAATCCTGTTATGCCAGCGAGGGCGAGCATTGATTCGACTGCTTCATGAGACAACCGGGTCACCATGCTAAACGTCAGCGTGAGCACATATTGCTTCACCGGTTGCACTCAGTGCCTCAAAGAATCAGATCTCTGAGGCGCATGGATACCGATGGCCACTGATGAGCATCACGCATCTCGATAATCCGTGACCTCGAGTTACTAAGTTCAGAATCATCCAGGTTGTCAAGAGATGAAGCCATCTCTCTGGCCGTCCGACCTTCCATCACAATTGCTCCCTGGACATCATCGAAGATCTCGAGAGGGGTCACAGCGATTGCTGTTCCAGCAGCCACAGCCATCCGTACCGCCCCACTCGCACTCTCTTTGGTATTCTGATACGGGAATACCACCAATTCCAATGAGGAGAGAGTGGAAATCGCGTAGTCCTGCTCGAGGAACTCGGTTTGCAGCAGAACCCGGTCACTCAGACCAAGCCTCGCAATCGCATCCTCACACTCTTTGAGGGCTGCACCCGAATCATCCCTCTTTGAACACAGCATGACCAGATAGTCCCATTTATCCAATTTGGAGAAGGCCTGAATCAACTCAGGAAATCCCTTGTGTGACATCATGAATCCAAATGTCCCCATCACCCTGCCTTCTGGAACAGAGAGGCCAGTCGAACCTCCAGGCGGGGGGTATACGCCGTGAGGGATGAGCACCGCATTACCATCAACCCCGATCTCGTGAAGTCTGTTGATATCACTACTTTGGTGAACGATTACATTCCTGCATAATTGCATCCCAGGTACTGCCTTGTCTATCCGATTAGACCTGAACACGAGAGGTCTTTCCTTGGTGTTGTGCAAGATAACAGATACTTCGACCCCCGCATCGACGAGGTTGTTGATGAGGATATTCAGATCCGAGAACAGAATTATCCCGGGATGGTGCTGGATTAGAACTGATGAAATTCCCCCCTCAAGAACGCAAGATACCAACTCGCTGAAATCCTTGCTTTTCTTGTTCCAGCATCGGTGTACGAACCCCTCGTCCTCACGAACCAAATCCTCTCCCCTCGGTGCTAGGACCAGGAAGTCCTCGCTGAAATGCGCCAATATATTCTCTGAGTGAACAGCAATTCCACACATTTCATTCCATGTGGTTATCCAACCAATCATCAATTTCCCTCACTGGTATCCAAGTTTTTTGTGTGCTTCCCCAAATAAATCACAGTAGATTAGTTCCAATTCCTCATTGAAGTAACTTTTCCATTTTGTTATCTCCGGGCCAGAAATGTGACTATCTGATCTTATTTGCTCATCTGACATCCTGGAAATATCGTGAACTTTAGCCAAATCGATTTCTCTTTGCTTAATCCCCTCTTCCAATCCTATCCAATCAAAAATCTCGGAGATAGTAGATTCGAAATCTGAAGCGAAATCCTCCAGTCTTACTGTCAAAATACCCGGCTCCTCAATCCAATTTATCATGGATTCAATAGTAATCTTTGCATACCCCTTCATCTCAAAAATCAAACCGTCTTCCTGCCCAGACTCCAATAAATTCTGTTGGTATGATCGACCATCTAGTAAGTCAACCCACTTCTTTCGTTCGTCTTGGGGAAGATGTTGTAATGGCCAAGGAACTTTCGGGTATAGTAAGTCAGAGTATCCGGAAGGCAGATTCGTACACCATTCTTCATTACATCTCTTATGGTATAGGAATCCAGACACTATGACATCTCTAGGATCACGGATGAATCTGACAGTCCGAAATTCACTGACTGGAAATTCACTACTCACTATTCCATGCATTAGTTGAATTACATCTGTTTCTCTAGGTGGCAGTTCTGCGATCCCATGGATGTTCCTGATATTCCATGCCATTCTAAGCGACAAAGGCTCAAAGATTTTCCAAGTTAGTGCTGAGCCCACTTTGTGATGATTAACTAACAAGATCTTCCTCTGCAGCCCAGTTGGGGATAAATTCCGCCTTATTCTGGCGACAAACTTCCTCAATGTCCACGAACCAGGGATTCCCACATACCTTCGAGAAATTCCCTCGTAATTAGTTACGCGGGAAAAACGAAACCAATCCCAAGGCGAAAAACAGTTGAGTATCATTATCCAAACCCAAGCCTCAATTGCGTTTAGTTGAATAATCCACAACCTTTCGATGGCTTCGTGATAGACCTAGCATCCCCAGTCCTCGGAGGCTTCCAAGATTCACTCGATGCAGCATTCGGGGCATCAGTGGGTTGGATTGCAGGACATCTAATCATAGTCGGATCCGTGGCGCTAGTGGTACTCGCCATCAGGAACCGCGACCACATAGTCAACCAGTCTGGATTCTCGCGAGACACCATAGTGGATTTCTCGGCCACAACTGTGGCTACTGCGATTCTATTCGCAATATTCGCTAACACCTTTGGGTGGCCCGGTGTGCCTGCCCTCACCCTCTCTGTTGTTTCAGCTTTGTCACTAAGGTGGCACGTGCTAATCGTCGAATGAGCGCCGCCTGCGTCGGATTACAACCACTGCGACTGCGAGTACTAGGATGACAGCGACCCCGCCGATAATCACCGGAGCTTCATCTTCATAATCGCCAAAGATCGAGTTATTGCCTGTAAGTTCCAATGTCCCGATGCCAATACTCTTCGGCTCTACTTTAACATCGATTGCATTGGTGCTGGGGCAAGATTTCGGCACAGATTCACCCTCCTCGAGTAATATGACACAACCTTCCCATGCCGACCCGAGGTTAGAAGGGGTAACAATCTGGAACTGACAGTTGGCGGAGGAACCACCAGCTTGAATCAAAATGTTGCAAGGCGCACTTTGATCAACGAAACCAGATGGCCAAGAAGAATCGCCACTATCAGCAATCATCCTAGGAATATATTTGATTGAAGAATCCTCATTGCTTGTACAAGAAACTGAAGACGAAAACACAATTATCTCTCCGGCTTCGACTGCGCCTCCACCTTGACCTAAGTCAAGCTCACAACTAGTGAACTCAGCAACAACAATCGTGACCTCTACAGATTCTGGTGAGGTAATCAAAGTAACATCGATACCACTTGCCTGCGTAACTTGGGCAGTAATGTTGGCTACATAGGACCCAGAGTCATGGGCTAAATCACCCCTAAAAGTCACCTCAAATGACTCCTCAGAATCTGCAGGAACAGTCATACTGCCCGGTGACGCGTAGGAGAAACCACCACTTTGTACAGTAATTTCAACTTCCTCAGGATGCAATGAGGGATTCTCCAAAACACAATTCGAAACAACCACTCTTGTTGCTCCGGGAGACACATCCATATCTGGAGGATCGTCACACGAGATGCTAATTTCAGGGAAAATTCCAGTCTGGGCTGAAACAACCGGGGTAAGGGCCAACACTGGTGCTATGAATAGCAAGAAAGACAGCACAACAGCTGTTCTTGACACGGCCCCGGCTGATACCTCACCCGGATAGATATTCTCCATATGTCAATCAATATCAGCCGATTTGGTACTCAAAGCATTCATGGCGACCCCTAGGGTCGCCCGAACCCATGAGTGAGGGTGCGGGCAAACCCCCAGTGGTCATAGTCAACCCAGAGACCACAGTTACCAGCGGCACCGATGTGCAGGAGAAGCTGATTGCCGCAGCAAGGGTGTTCTCTGATCTACTCAAGCCAACCCTCGGTCCTCGTGGCCTCGATAAGATGCTGTACAAGACTGACGGTACGACCGCGATAACCAACGATGGTGCCAAGATAGTCGCGGAACTTCTAGTCAAGCATCCTGCTGCCAAGATGATGGTATCGATGGGCAATACACAGGAGGAGGCATGTGGGGATGGGGTCACCACAACCATGCTTCTGTGCGGTGCTCTTCTCGAAGAGGCGAATAACCTGCTCCGGAAGGGACTGCACCCACTTACACTCGTCGAGGGTTACCGACTTGGCCTTGCGGCATGCATCGAGCAGATGGATGCCGATACCCAAGGCGCTTCTGAAGAGCGCCTTACCGCAGTTGCCGAGACCGCACTCCGAGGCAAGGGAGCGGAGGCTGCACTCGACCATTTTTCCTCAATCATCTCTCAGGCTCTGAGTGTACTGGACGAGAACCGTGATGACGCCGGTGCCGAGCACGTTGCGATGTTCAAGACCGGCACCGGAGGGTTGAGGGATTCGAGACTGATTCGAGGCGTGGTCATCAATCGGAGAGTGCTGATGGACAGCCTGCCTAACCACGTAGAGAATGGCAAGGTGGCGGTTTTGGGAGGCGACCTGAAGATTCGCTCGATGACAAGAGATGCAGAAATCAAAATCACCAGTGCAAATCAACTCGACTCGTTCGTCGATGCAGAGAGGTCACGCAAGGATGCTATCGCTGATGCCATAATCTCAAGCGGAGCTGGAGTGGTGCTCTGTTCGGGCGAAGTCGATCGCGATATACTGCACAGACTTTCGGATTCCGAAATCATCGCTGTTGGGGAGCTAGATGAGTCGGAACTCAGGAACGCTGCAGAAGCGACGAGAGCCAGTATCATCGATTCGGTGCTTGATATCGGTGCAGATGACCTAGGGTCGTGTGGCTCTTTGGACTGGGAGAGGAGGGAAACCTCGGATCAGGTCGAGGACATCATACGAATCGATGGTTGCCCGAATCCGCGAACTATCACAATCGAAATCGGAGGAGGAGGCGACACCGCTACTGAGGAAATCATCCGAGGACTGCACGACTCTCTCAGAGCGACCTCCCTCGCTCTGGCCGACGATGAATTGCTCCCTGGAGCTGGCTCCATCCATGCTAGGATGGCGGCAGCGGTACGTCGTGCATCTGAGGAGGAGCCCGGACGAGCCAGACTATCCATGGACGCATATGCTCGAGCCCTCGAGACTATTCCAGCCACTTTGGTCGAGAACTCGGGCGGCGACTCTCTTGACAGGCTGCTCGAGCTCCGGGCCGCGGCTTCTGGGGGCGAATTTACTGGAATCACTCCGGAAGGAACTGTAGGTCCGGCAACATCGGTCTGGCACCCCAGAGCCGTCATCGAGGAAGGACTTGAGTCGGCTACAGAGACGGCTATGAGCATGCTAAGGATCGATCAGGTAATCTCAGCTAGGGGCGACTAGCCCGCGTACGAACTCTTCAAGTCCGTCGCACACACGCATCAGCATGGCAGAACCCCGTGCGTTGCTCAGTGTATGGGACAAGGACGGCATCGTCGATTTGGGCAAGGCTCTCTCTGAGATGGGGTGGGAAATTCTCTCCACTGGAGGTACCGCTCGCAAGCTTAGGGAAGCCGGCCTGGATGTGACAGATGTCTCAGAGGTAACAGGACATCCCGAGGTCTTCGATGGCCGTGTCAAGACCCTCCATCCCGCAGTGCACGGAGGGATCCTGGCACGGCGCAACAATGAGGACGATATATCCATCCTATCTGAGCTCGGCTACAGCACAATCGATTTGGTCTGCATTAATTTGTATCCGTTCGAGGCTACTGCTGCGCGCGACCCACCTGTAGGAGATTCCGAACTTATCGAGATGATTGACATCGGTGGTCCGACGATGGTTCGCTCAGCCGCTAAGAACCACACCGACGTCATCGTCCTCACAGATTCTGATCAATATTCGAGCATCCTCGACTCATTATCGCAAGCAGACGGCAACCCCTCGGGCGTGAATCAACAGACCAGACAGAACCTCGCTTTGGCAGCCTTCCAGACCACTGCAGCCTACGATGCAACCGTCTCTAATGAGTTGGAGAACCGCTTCATTCCAGACGACGTCCCCTCCCGCATTCATCTCTCAACAGGCCGGCAAACGAGTCTACGCTACGGTGAGAACCCGCACCAACCAGCAGCCTTCTATCCTGCGGCAGGTGACCCTACTGGTCTGGCCGCTGCCGTCCAACACGGCGGAAAGCCGCTTTCGTACAACAACTACCTCGACTTAGACGGGGCTCTGAAACTGATTCGCTCTCTACAAGTCACTTGCGCACACGAGCCACACGCTTGTGTCATCATCAAGCACACGAATCCATGCGGGGCGGCAATCGACCAAACCCAAGTAGGGGCTTGGGAGAATGCGCTTGCGAGCGACCCCGAGAGTGCCTTCGGTTGTGTAATCTCATTTTCTCAGACCGTTGAGAAGGCCACCGCTGAAGCCATCGGAGGGCACTTCTTCGAGTGCATGATTGCTCCTGGATACGAGTCAGAAGCACTCGAGATTCTGTCAGCCAAGAAGAACCGCAGAATGCTCACTCTAGATCCGATTGATCCACGTATTGATGAAGTCAGGCTACGCCAACTCGATGGCGGCTGGCTAGCCCAGGTGCAGGGGCCTCCGGGAATTGATTGGGGCGAGGTGAAATGCGTCACAGACAAGCAGGCAGATGATTCCGAGATTGCACTGGCTCGATTTGGCTCATCTGTTCTGGCCGAAGTCAAATCCAACGCAATCCTGCTCGTTGATAGGACGCCTACCGGGTGTGCGACAGTGGGGGTCGGTCCAGGTCAGACCAGCAGGGTCGAAGCTGTCAGGATAGCAGCCCGCAGAGCAGGTGATAGAGCCAAGGGTTCGATGATGGTCTCAGATGCTTTCTTCCCATTCCGGGATGGTATTGATACCGCTAACGAGATCGGAGTTACGACTGTTGTTCAGCCAGGAGGCTCAATGCGAGATCAGGAATCAATCGATGCCGCCGATGAGCATGGAATGGCGATGATTTTCACAGGCCAGAGGCTCTTCCTCCATTGACCAAAATCAGCAATCATTGAATCACTCAATTTAGAATGGTTAATGTATAATTAAGCCTTGGAATTATTATGCCACAGGCCGAACCCGAATTTGTACTAAATAACGTGATGAATCGATTTCAATTAAATTTCAAGAGGAACGTGGGCCCAACCTCTGATTCCATCAGAGAATGCAAGCCAAAATCCTTGGAAGAATGGGAAGAGTACTACTACGATAACGTACGGTCAAGCGACCATATTGACAGTTTGGGAGAACGCCTCTATGAGAAGATTTCAGAAGCTCTTCCGGAGGAAAAAAGATTCCATCCAGAACTCTTGGACCAGATTGATGAAGAAATGTGCATAGAGTATATGCACAATTTAGTTATTAATAGAACATGGAATGGGTATGCACGAGAAGAAGGTCTCATTTGAGGGAATACGTTGAATTCCATAGAAGGTGTAGAATTTACCGATGCCCCATCCGAAATAGAGGGCTCCCCTTTTTGGGTTGACAAGTGGTCGCTTGTGAATGGATACCGAATCGGAATTCAGGTAAAACCGAGAAGTTATGCTTCATCCTCACTTTCAATCTATGCAGGTGCTGCTAAGTCGGGTATGAAAAGAGGCCACAAGAAATTCCAAGGTAATTTCGGTGGTAAAGTATTCACTATCGTACTGGAAAATGGAGAGGTAATAGATTCCAACAAGCGCAGGGAAATTATTGACGAAATAAGAAGGCTTCAGGAATTATCCGAAGGACCACACCAATAGTTTCTCTTATCCAAAGGCTAGAACCATTTTCCTTCGGGCAATTCGATGAGGAGCTCTTTCTCTTGCGAACTCATCACTTTCATCTGGTGATTTTCATTGAAATGTTTGATTTCTTTACCACTTGCTTCTCTTTGCTCCACAAACTCTGCATGATCATCCAGCCGAGCTTGCTGCCTTGCTCTCCCCCACCCTACTGAACTTTCTATCGTAGTTGCAATTGTTTCTTTCAAAGAAGGATCGATCTCAAAACCGATGCTATTTCTTCCTAATACCTTCGCAGCAGCATGAGTACTTCCAGTACCCATGAACGGGTCCAACACAGTATCACCCTTTACTGAATACATTGCGATAATTCTGAATGGGAGCTCATATGGATATGCGGCACTCCTCTCCCTGTTTACCGCATCTCCTAGATCTTGCCGGGCGCCTTTGAGGTCATTCCAAACATCTGAGAACCATTCATTCCTCTCTTCCCAAAAAAACGCTGACTCTCGCCGATTTTGCTTTTCTTGCTCGGTCTTGAACTCACGTTTTCCCCCTTTCCTATACAGTAGGATATGCTCATGTTCATGTGTCACATAAGCTCCAGCAGGAAGAGTCCCAGATCCCATGAATTTGTTCGGGGCGTTAGATTGCTTACGCCATATAATGCTTGGGAGAGGAGTGAATCCAAGCTGAATCATCTTCATATCGATTCTAGCTCGATTGGTGTAAAGGGCGAAATTTCCTCCGATGCTTCTCGTTGCATCGCCAATGTTGATACAAGCGAAACCACCCGCCGACAACACCCGAAAACACTCTTCCCAAACCCTATCCAAAATCTCGTGCATCAACTCAAACGCTCCCCAACCATCCTCTGCATCCAGCGCATCGGTGATTGCAGAATTCGATTCCCCGAATCCTTCATCCCACATCTCAATCATGGGGTAAGGAGGCGAGGTGACCATCAACTGAATCGATCCGTTCTCAAGCGCTGACATGTCACTGGCATCACCGAATGTTGTGGTATGCTCCGCGACCATGAACAAGACTCTCAGCGGCGCCCTATTAAGACAGCGAAAGGGATCAAGACGGCCAATAACTATCCGAATCATCCTTCTGATGTAATCCCCCCGAACCAAGCTCAGAGGACATCGAATACTTCTTCTAATCCTACCTTTAGGAATTGGTATGGATTTGTCAACTATTGAGATGGCTCGTATAGTCGTCGGTGGGGTAATATTAGCCTATGTTGGATACTGCTTAGCCAACCAGAAAGTGTGGGTTAGAGGAGATATTGGTTTGAAGAGTAGCGTTTTTGCATGGGGGTCAAAAGAGGAAAACGAATCTGTATTCAAATTACATGTAATAGCAGGGACAGCGTTTGGTCTTTGGCTGATTTTAGGACCCTTCTTATTCTGAAATTCACTCAACCTTCCAATTCACGATTCATCTTCGATTTCGAATTCTGCAAGGTCGCCTACTGACTCGAACAGACTTGGCCCACTTCCTAGGAAGTAGACCGATCCGAGCCTGCTGCGCGAGTCCTCGGGTGTCGAGTTGTTACTACTTGCGCATGAGTCTGTGCAACCATCTGCGAAGGCAACGTACACTCTCCCTTCCCTGTCTATATGTAGGTCGTTGAAATCGAGTAGGTTACGGTTTGATCCCCCGATGTCTCTGCAATCTCCGCTGTTCAGACAGATGCTGCCCACCTGCACTGGGTCAGGAGAGACCCTGACTGTGTGGAATATGGGCTCAGGGTCCAATGCGTTGAGGCTGTAGGTGATGTACAGGTAGTAGCTGACATTGGCGGGAGCATAGTGCGCATTACCGTCCCAAGGCTCCCCATCTATGTCAGATGTGTTCAGGGCGCTAGCATTCTCGCTACCAAGGTAGGTAATAGCAATCCTTCCAGGGTCGCCAGCATCAATCTGAGGGAATACTGTAGAGATGACTTGGCTCGGACTGAGTCGAATACTGGTCTGTTCCCATGTCTCTCCCGAATCGGTGCTTCTGGATAGATAGACTCCTTCGTCCGCCCCCGTCCAGATGTGATATGCATTTGATTCAGTGTCTGTAGCAACCTCCGAATTCTTTCGAGGATTTGGTGTCCCCACATCCCCCCCCATGGATCGGTCAAACCAAGTCAGACCGTTGTCATGTGAAACGATGACAGTCGGGGTTGCAACTCGAGGCGTGACGTAAACAGTACCATCAGGTGCAGAAGTGATGGCCCCATGGAGCCCACCATTGGTTGTTGCCAATCCGAAGATTAGTCCACCAGTGTCGAAGGTCGCACCACCATCAAAACTGGTGAAGCAGAAAATCCCAACGAGTTTGTTGTAGCAATAATACACGGCGGTCTCATAGTAAGCCTGAGTAAACTGTCCACCAATTCCATACCCACTACTTGTCCAAGGCCCGGTTGCCAGTTTGATGTGGTCATTAATCGGGGTCGTACCGGAATCGTGCGGATTGCCCACCCATGTTGCTCCATCATCATCACTATAGCATATCCAAGACGTCTCCAAGCCCTGCATCTGCACATTGAATATTCGATCCGTCACAGGGTCTACCCAGCCCCACGGATCATTGGTCTGGAATGCACACATCCACCCTGTAACATCCTCCCATGATTGTCCATAATCGCAAGAACGCATGACCTTCTCAAAGGCAATGAAGAATATGCATCCACTTGAGGTGACTCCAATGCTCGGCTCGGCACCTTCCTCACCGACATTGCTGAACACGAAGCTGAGATTGAGTGGCTCAACATCAACAGGAAGACCGTCACCTCCGGTGACGAACCAACCCTCCGGCAGACCTTCTTCTTCGGGCTCGGGAGGAGGGGGATCATCACCGAAGCACCCAGTGAGAGTTGCCGAGAGCATCAGCAAGACCACCAACGGAGAGGCTGCGCGCACGCTACGACGGGACTGTCTTCAAGCAATTACCTTTGGCATCTTTAGAGGCTAAGCAGCAGCCTCTACACGAGCGACTTCCTTCGACATCACCAATGCATCATGACCCGAGTTTGAGACCTTCCAATTTGGCCTTCTGGCTTCCGAGGCGGCCTCAATCATCCCGCCATTCCTCAACTCGGAGAGATGATGGCTGAGCAATTGCCTCGAAATTTGCAACTTCTTACTGATATCCGGACCCGACATACCGAGATTGCCAGAATCGGCCAGAACCTCGAGGATTGCCAGACGGGTGCCCGAAATCGGACTCTTGATTCTGCTAACTTCCTCCTTGGTGAGGCTGGAAATCGCATAGCGACGTAGCTTTCCATCTCTCCAAGAAATCACTTGACCGGTCGACTCAAGGAAGTGCAGGTGGTAAGCCGTAACTCCATTGGCTAGGCCAAGCGCATCCCTCAATGCCGAGAAGTGGATTCCTGGATTCGCTTCGAGATAACCGAGCAGCCTGCCTCGGGTCAGCATATCCTCGCGATTACTCTTCATCCTCGCGAGCATTGGCGAGACGAGAGCGACCAGCACGGTGACCTTGACAAATTCAAGAAATACAGAGCCGATTAGAAGCGACCCGAGTGCTCCGATTCCTCCAGCAATCAGTTGACCGGGAAGGACTGGTTTATCCTCTTCCTCTCCACCACCTCTCTTCACTACTGGCTGACTATCATCATCACCCTCCTCTTCTTCAGTTGGAGCAGCTTCGGCGGCCATATCCCCAGACATCTCGTCTGTCTCGATGAAATCGTCTTCCTGGCTAAGCGGTTGGGCATTCATCATCCAGCCTCCGGCGAGCATCGCTGCGACTGCCAGCGCAGCCACGATACGCACCGTACGGACTCCTTCCATCACTATGCGCAGAGCAGCTCTGCCTATGACTGGCGTGGTGAAATGGTTTGACATCACGTAGTGGTCTTGAATAACGGAACTCTCTTCAGGGGCTGAGTGAGATGTCCGAGGAGCATGACGAAGCAGAGGCGGGCGAGCAGGACTTCGAGGAGGACATGCTCACCTCTGCTCGCTCTGTGATACGTACATGCATGCAGGTCAGACCGCATGAAAATGTCCTTGTTGTGACCGATCCGACGACCTCAGAGGTGGGGAGGGCTCTGTATGAGGCTGCCTCCGAGGTGACAGACCGGATTCTGATGATGATGATGCCTCGGAGCCACAGGCAGGGTAACGAGCCCCCCGCCTCGGTGAGCGATCTTATGCGACGCCAGAACGTGGTATTGCTAGCCACTAGGAACTCACTAACTCACACTCGTGCAAGACTCACTGCCTCCCGCGAAGGGGCTAGGATTGCTTCGATGCCCGGCATCTCGCAGGAGATGATGGCGATGGGCGGCATGACTGCTGATTACAATGCTCTGCAGAAGGAGATATCTGGATTGAATCCACTTCTCAGGCGCCGCCGGGATGTCAGGGTGACCAGCGAGGCGGGAACCGACATCAGATTCAGAACCGGGGCTCGGTGGGTGCTCGAGGACAATGGTATATGCAATCGTCCGGGTCAAGTGACCAATCTACCTGCAGGCAAGGTGTTCGTCTTGCCAAAGGAGCAGACGATGAGCGGCAAGATTGTAATCGATGGTTCTTGGGAGGGGAAGCTACTGGAAGACCCGATTACCTTCCTAGTCGAAGACGGGGTAGCCGTGAGCATATCGGGGGGAGAGGCCGCAGAAAACATCCAATCAGTACTTGACGAGGCGAGAGTGGGGTTGAGGCCAAGCAGGGCCAATCTGATTAACACGGTGGCCGAATTCGGATTCGGGATGAATCCCCGTGCCAAACTCTCGGGCAAGCGTCTCGAGGACCAAGTGGTGCGCGGAGCAGCATACTTCGGCCTCGGTGACAACTCTGCATTAGGTGGTTCTGCCAGTGTTGGCATTCACATGCGAGGAGTGATGCTGAATCCCACAGTTGAACTCAACGACGTCGACCTTGTTGTCGACGGCAGAGTCACCGCGAGGAAGAGGTGAGGCAGTGCGCGCCGTACTATGGTGCAATGGAGACATACCGTCCGATAGAATTCTATCCGGACTTGTCGGGGAAGCGACCTTGTTCGGCGTTGATGGAGGAGCCGTCAAGGCCGCTGAATCAGGTTTTGAGGTCACTGAGGTGATAGGAGACCTCGATTCAATCTCAAAGGATTGGGATGGCGAGATGACTGAGCTTGCAGACCAGTCGAGTAGTGATCTCGCTAAGTCTCTGACTTTGCTCACTCATAGGGGATACGAGGAGATTGATGTGGTCGGCTGTGAAGGTGGCTCCAGCAGCCACTATCTGGGGAACTGGGCCGCGCTCTGCGAAGCTCCCGCTGGACCGACTATCAGACTACATCACGAGGACTCGGTTACACACCGAATTCATTCAGAGGACGGCATGACGGAACTTCACGTAGGAGATGGTAACAAGTTCTCTGTGTTCGCGCTCACCGCGTGCAACAGCATCCGGATTGAAGGGGCGCAGTGGGAACTACACGAATCCCCCCTCTCATTTTCAACCGTAGGTCTGCACAACATCTCACAATCTGATAGCGTGAGTATCGGAGCAGATGGAATTCTCGCTGTGATAGTGGACAGGATGTAATCAACTTTCGGCGTCGCCCGGACTTGGATCCCGAGATAACATCATGGCAATCGGCCGAGTCCTGGGATCGGATTCGAGTGCAATCTTCATAATCACTGCAAGAGGTACACCCAGAACCATTCCCATAATGCCCCATGCCCAGCCCCAGAAGGCCACCAATAGGAGCAGTACGATTGGAGACATGTCAAGGCGCTGTCCGGCTAATTGAGGCTCAACTATGGCGCCCCACGCCTGCTGGTTCAGCACCAGAATCAGTATCAGACCAATCGCCCAACCACCTTCGAGCACGATTAATCCGAGGAAGATTGGCGGAATCAGCGAAATTAACGCTCCGACATATGGGATGAAGTCCATCATGAAGGTGATAGAAGCCCACATGAACCAACCAGGGATGCCAAGCCACCAAAGTACGAAACCAGCGACTACAGCCTGCCCAAAGGCCACCGTAGCACGAGTCACGACGTAGGTATTGATGCCCTCTCCCGATGAGCTGGCAACTGCCTCGATTCTCTCCGCATCTTCAGGGTAAGCGGCTTTCAGCCGGCGAGGCAGAGTTTCAGCCTCAAGGATGATGAACAGCAGGAAGATTAGGACGGTCACAGCACTCGCAGTGAAACTGGCTAGCGAGCCGACGAAGCCCGTCAGGTAGTCATTGATAGTATCCAGACTGATTAACGCAGTCACTCCGCTGACATCGAATGAGTACCCCCTGACTTCGAACTCCTCGAGCCAGGACACCTTGTCATTGAGCTTCTCAGTCAGGCTTGGTATCTCCTCTGTGAATGCGGTCAGATTGGAGTACAGGAGCTGTGATGCAACCCACAGTACAGCGAAAAGAGCCACAACTAGGACACCATACGGCATCAGTGGGTGAGCATACTTCTGCATTATCGGACGATCTTCAAGCCACTGTGCAGCAGGGCGAATCAGAAGAAATAGCAGAATGGCGAGGACAAGCGGCTGAATCACTACCTCCAACTGTCTGATTGCAAGCACCGCCACTAGTAGTATGATACTCACATTAGCTACCGTTCCCGAATCCAAATCCTTCAGGTTCTGTCTCTCGCCCATGGCACTCCCCCGGGCACGGTAGCGCGACCAACGAATGAATAATTCCCCAGCGGCTAATCCTGTCTGACCCTTCTGTAAATGGTCTCAAATCTCTCGGAATTTCCTTTGAAGGTGAAACCCTCCAGCACCCGATGCCTCCCAGCTTCACCCTTGCTTCGCAGGGCCTCGGGGTCGTCCAGCTCGGCCAGAATCGCTTCGGCCAAGGAGGACTCATCACCCATCTTGAACAGCCGACCAACGCTATCATCCACCATTTCGGGCAGAGGCCCGTGCTCTACAGTGACAACCGGAGTGCCTGAAGCCATGGCTTCGAGAGGTATCAGTCCCTGCCCCTCGTAGTATGATGGATAGACCACCAAGTCGGCAGAGCGGAACAACTCGGCCAACTCCTCAAACTGCATTCCGGGTTCGAAGTACACTGAATCACCGACCCCGAGAGATCTGGCCAGTCTGCTCAGTCTGGAGCGCAGATGGCCCCTGCCGACAATCACCAAGCGGGTTGAGGGAGACGAGGCGCAGACGGAGGCATAGGCTCTGAGCAGCGATGCGTACCCCTTCCTTGCTGCCAACCGACCCACAGCCAGAAGGAGCCTCGATTCGGGCGAGGCCGCATCGTATCTCGTTCGGATTGACTGGTGAGATGCCATAGCATCCTCATCATCTCCATGCAATGGCACGAAAATGCTGGTATCCACCCCCCAATGAACTACCTCACAATTCCAGTCTTCGGGAGGAGAATAGCGCTCCATGAAGTCCCGCTTCGTAGCCTGAGAGTTAGCGACGCAGATACTCGATTCCCTGACTGCGGCGCGCTCGTATCCAGCGTAGTGCTTAGCAGTCATCAGAATTGCAAGATCGTTGGGATTCGCCCAGACAGCAGCCTCCTTGTTCCGGGAAGCCTCGATTAGGCCATCCCGCTCGCCCAGCCAAGACCCGTGCAGGGATGAGACGACGGGGGCGATCGACTCACGGCAGTCGCGGAACTGCTTGGCCGACCAGGAGATCATCGGGCAGTGTAGGTGTACGATATCTACCGGGACGCGAGCATGCAATCGTTTGAGAGCCCTGAGAGCACTGCGACCGTAAGAGCGGGTGAATGCCATGGGAATAGGTGCCCAACCGACACTAACGACTTCCACACCCTCTATACTGGGTGGTCCCCCACCCCCGCCCGAGCGTGTAATCACAGTGACTCGGTGTCCTTGGGCGGCCAGCGATGCCGAGAGATGGTACACAGTAGAGCCCATGCCACCCCAGCGGGGCGGATATTCGGCTGACAGCATCGCTATATGCATGTAATCACCGTATTCGCGGCCCAGCGTCCACATTTCAAGAGCACGACCCCGGGGCAGCAATTCGCATTATTCAAAACGAAACCTCCGGTGGGCGTCTCCGATAGTATGGCTGGAAGCCTGCCTGTGCACGTCACCGTGGTCATCCCTACTCGCAATGAGGAGGCAGCCATCGTAGACACAATTCGCTCTGTTCCCAACGATGGCTGGTGTGAGAAGCTTGACTTTCTGATTATTGATGGAAACTCGACGGACCGCACCCGAGAGTTGGCTGAGTCTGAGGGCGCTACAGTCTACCTAGAGCCCCGCAAGGGCTACGGCAGGGCCTACAAGACCGGCTTCGCGATGGCTCCAGGAGAAGTCATCATCACCATGGATGCTGATTGCACCTATCCGGGTGAAGAGGTTCCTGACTTGGTCCGCAAGCTGCTGAATGAGGATCTGCAGTGGATTACCTGTGACAGGCTGCGCAGAGCAGAAGAGGGGGCGATGCCCGGGATTCATGGCTTCGGTAACTGGGTTCTCTCAACCACCGCCAAGATACTCTACTGGTATGGGATACACGACTCACAGAGTGGCATGTGGGTGTTCCGCAAGTCAATCTTCAACGATGAGCGTGTTCGCCCTAAGCACGATGGCATGCCACTTTCTCAGGAATTTAAGATACGCGCTCGACGATATATCGGCAAGCACAAGACCGCTGAGGTCAGTGTGCCTTACCGCCCACGGGTGGGTGAGGCCGAGATTAACACCTGGGGGGACGGACTACTCAACTTGAGATTCCTATTCACTCACAGGTTCGGCCTGACTCGTCAGATAACCCCTTGGGGCCCCAAGTGAGCAAGTTGGCGGCCCCCCGCCCCGCTTGGGACGAGGGGCTCGCGTAGGTTGCAGCTGGGCTCAGCCCAGTATGGTTAACGGCTCTAGCAGCGCTCGCACTGGCCACCCCAGAGGTGGTCAGCGAGCAGAACTAGATCCAGCACATTGACGGCACGGTCGCCGTTGATGTCAGCGCCTTGCATCGAGGCAGGTGCATCCCCAAAACCGAGGATATATTGCACCATCACCATGAAGTCACCAATGTCGACGATTCCGTCGTCGTTGGCGTCTCCACGTAGAGTCCTAAAACTCTCGAAGCAGGACACCACTTCCGCCGCGTCAGACTCGCTTGCCTTGGAGACGCGACTGTCTATGGAGTGAGGGCCTGAGTCAGACCCATCCTCGCCCCACAGGTAGTCAGCCAGCAGCACTAGATCAGCGACATCCACGGAACGATCTCCGTTGATGTCAGCCTGTGCCATCGAGGCAGGCTCCCTGCCGTAGCCGGTGATGTACTGTGCCATCACGATGAAGTCGCCGATATCCACGCTTCCGTCGTCATTAGCGTCACCACGAAGGTGACGGTCGGGGACGGGGGCAGCCTCGGCTGACTCTCCATCTATGTCGGTCGTTGTTTCAACGCCTCCGATGTCCTCACCGGAGACGAGGCCTGCTGTGCCAGCCAAAAAGATCAGCGCAGCGATTGTTAGGTCCATTGTTCGGTCCATGAGCAGAGTCCATCGTTGTGCTAAACATAAGTAACTTGGTTCGGTGATTGGACAATTGTAACGCCAAACGGGACCAATCTATTTTCTAGTTGGGACTCGGAATCCGACATACCACATGCCAATCAGGCCTACAAGGATGACAGTACCAGCGCCGAAACCTGGGTCCGCACCGTTCCATGAGGAAGGATCGGAGAGTATCCCGTCGCCTCTAGTGGAGACGAACCACACGAAGTAGGCCGAAATTGAGGCCATCAGAGCGATGAGTCCAACCGTACCGTACTTGGCGTGCTTGGGAATGGTTTTGCCCGTGGCGTAGTACTCAAACATGGCAGTACCGAAGTAACGGTTAGTCAAAGTTAACCTGAACATCTTCTCACTGGACATCGAGAACAGGAAGGCGGCAGGGACCGCCCAGGAAACAGTCGGCCATCCCGGCACCCAGATGCCAATAACGGCGAAACCAAGGAATAACATCCCCATTCCGACATAGACCCTGCTCTTCGCCGGACTGCTGGCGACGCAATACTTCTCCACCACCTCGTCAATGGTCTCCAAGCGGTCCACAGCAGCATGCGGCGGTATTCTGGAGATAAATCTCAGCATTCGCTCTCCTGCCGATGCCTCCCCAATTCTCAAGCCCTACCTGCCCCCCTAGTGGTCATGAGTGACGGCTACGTGCTTCCGAGGGAGGGTTCAGCCGAGGACCCGATTAGGGTCGCTGTGATAATCTCAGGAGGAGGCTCAGGACTGGCTTCCCTGCTGCGATACCAGGCCACACCGAGGCCACACAGAACCACACTTGTCCTCTCTGACAAGGTTGACGCGGGCGGTCTGCAGCATGGTATCGATGCTGGCGTACCGAGCATCAGTGTCCCTATACCAATGGATGTGGATTCTAAACAGCGACGGGTTGCCCATGAGATGTTGGTCAACGCAGTGCTCGAGGAGCACGATATCGACCTGGTGGTCCTCAGTGGCTACATGCGTATCCTGACACCATGGTTCGTGAGCCGCTGGAAGGGGCGCTTGGTCAATATCCACCCCTCATTGCTGCCGGACTTCCCAGGCGCCCATGCGCACCGAGATGTCATAGCCGCAGGCGTGAATGTCACCGGATGCACCGTGCATCTGGTCGACGAGGGCGTGGATACAGGCCCAATCCTCGCGCAGAGAGAAGTCCAGGTGTATGAGGGAGATGACGAGGAGGCGCTGCAAGAAAGAGTCAAGCATGTAGAGCACGTCCTTTATCCTGAAACACTCGATAGGCTGTGCTCTGGGCAGATTTCACTCTAGGTCCTCAGGCTGGTTGACATTCCTGAGCTGTGAAGCATCCTCAAGCAGAATCGAATGAGGCATCTCCGCGAACTGAAGATGTAAGGGCCTACGATCACCCGATACCAGTCTGCTGAGAACCGCCTCAGGGCGGACAAGAGCCAATAGTGGGTGATTCCACACTCCATCACTGGGCATAACGAGGGCATCTGAGTAATCTAAAGCATCCTCGAGAGCTACGAACAGACCCGACTGGACCCACGGGACATCAACCGGAGCGAGTTGAATTGTCCCGGCCTCAACCAACGGGTCCTCAAAAGCCTCCACGAGTGCCTCGATTGGTCCAGAATGAGGCTCGGCGTCCAACACCCATTCCACCTCTATCTCCGGATCGATGACTGCTCCGTAGGATTCGATGTCCTCGGGCTGGGCGACCGCTATTCGAATCGGCTCACGCCCTGCTTCGGCCAGAGCCATCGTGATACGCGCGATGCAAGCATCACCATCGACTTCGAGCAGGGCCTTGTCACAACCCATCCTCGATGAGCGACCACCAGCGAGAACCAAGGATCTCATACAATCACCGCAGCTCGTCTAGCCGACGCAGTGCGTGCTGTAACTCGTCCATCAAATCGAGAGAGCGATTCAGCAGCGCTGCTCTATCCTTCCTTGACCGCTTGGTCTCCATCCACCTCATCAGCTGTCTGATGTCTTGAGCGTCGCGTTGAATGGTCCACTCCAGCACTTGCTCAGCAATCGGGTCATCAGAGGGCAACAGACGACTACTCATGACAGCCCGCCACGGTCAACCAACATCAGTCCTGCCCTCGTGCTTCGCCCATTCTGTGCATTATTCTACCCATTAGCGAGTCCTCATACGGAATCTCGACCGAGGACAACGCATCGAACACGACACCACTAGTTGCATGCCCCTTGAGTGAACCAGCATGGGCCACCAGTATCGCGAGATGACCATCCACAGGCCTCGTCTGGCACCACCCAATCAGAACCTCGTCTGAAGGAATCGCGCGACCAGCTCGCAACAACTCCTCTATGCTCAGCAGAAGGGCTTCGGCGGGCTCAGTATCCCGGATTGACAGAGATAGGACCTGCCATGGGTCCGAGCCCAAGGAGGAATGATCTAAGTTGGCCAGAAGCAATGCAGCCAGAGCAACATCTTCACGCCCATGGCGCGCCCAAAGGCGGCCAACTAGACGCAGGATTGCGCGTTGGTTTGCTCCGGCCCCGGTCAGCAGCCAGGATGCCAACCTTCTGAGTAGCTCGTCAGGGGTGCCCAAATGAAATTCGTATCCGGCCGACTCACCGAGGCGGTCTGTACTCGATTTCATTATCAGAGCTGGGACGCCTATAGGATAGGCCTCGCGCACCATCTTCAACAATCTGCGATCGGAGCGGTGGATCCTAGCAGATTGGGATTCAAGAAACTCATCAAGTGCCTCTGTCTGAGTCATGGAAACCTCAAATCTGTATTCCGATCCGGTCGAAGATACCACCAATCTTCTCCATAGTGTCGTCGAGACGCATACGGAAGTCCTGCAGCACATTGCGATGTATAATCTGCTCCAACTGCCTGTCTAGGCTGCGAGTAATGGCCCGATGTTCAGCATCGCTGATTTGAAACGCCTTACGGAGATATGCCACTATCATCAGCTCGTCCTCAGACCTGTCAGTATGTATGAGGACGGCCTCGAGCACCTGCCCGTACACCATGATTTTCTCCTGAACACTCAACTCTCTGCCTACCGCCAAGACAGTGTCTTCGATAACGGAATCGTACACCATCCGAGGCTCATCTTCCTCTAATCTGAGGGCGTGAGCCAGTTTGACAAGCAGACGCTTTTCGCCATTGGAGAGGTGACCATCTCGCAGGGCCAATCTAGTGGCTCCACGGAAGACCTCCAGACAATCACTCAAGCCCGCCTCCATGGGCTCCGATTGTCGCCGAGTCCCTTAATGCCTCGCGAACCACACTCTACCGATAATCATCCATTTACTCAACAGTAGCGTTCATGAAGGGTACCCGGTTCGGACGAACTGCAGGTACTCTGCCACACTCGCGGGCGTTTTGCGCCCATCCACCGAACCGCCAATTGGCGAAAACCGGGAGCGAGGCCCCGAAAGTGGGGCCGAGAGCCTAAGGAGAAAATAGAATGACAAACGAAGGAAAATATGTGATACACGCGACTATCCGCACTGACGGAACAGTCGCACGAAAGGACGTCGTGGGGGCGGTTTTCGGCCAGACCGAGGGACTCCTCGGTGAGGAGCTGCAACTGCGCAAGTTGCAGCGCACCGGAAGAATCGGCCACGTCGACGTGATACTTCGCCAGCACAAGGGCAAGGTGAGTGGGGAAATTCAACTTTCCTCGTCAATAGATCAAGTCAGCACCGCCGTGATTGGAGCCGCGCTAGAGACAATCGACAGGATTGGACCATGCAAGGCAAGCATCAAGGTGAAGCGAATCGAGAACATCCGCTCAGCCAAGAAGGATACGGTAATCGACAGGGCCAAGCAGCTCCTGCTAGATATCGTCAACTCAGGTGCCGACGAGTCGAGAAACATCCTCGATGAGGTCCGCTCAGTCCTGAATCTGGAGAAGGAATCAGAATACAAGGGTATGACAGCAGGCCCGAACGTTACTGAGTCTGAGGCGATTATCATCGTCGAGGGACGCAACGACGTACGCAACCTACTGAAGTACGACATCAAGAACGCAATAGCGACAATGGGGTCTGGAATCAATCCAGATCTCGCTGGACTTGCCAAGGACAAGAAGACGGTGACCGCCTTCCTAGATGGCGACCGTGGCGGAAAGCTACTTCTCATGGAGATTAGCGGCACGCTCGGGAAATCCCTGACGCACGTCGCTTTCGCACCTACCAGTCGAGAGGTCGAGCACCTCGAGATGAAGGTCGTGACGAAGGCACTGGCTCAGAAGGAAACCGCTGGCAAGGTCGTCGCGAGAATCCAGAAGGAAATCAATATTGATGACGACCGCTCGGTCGGTCGTGGTCAGGAAGCCCTTGAGGCCCCTGAGGAGATTAAGGCATGGGCGGAAATGCTCGAAGGTCTGAAGCGCAACCAAGCCGTCATCGTCCAAGAGGACGGTTCTGGTTCGGACCCAATTGGGGCACGCAGCCTCGAGAATGCACTCAACTCCTCTGAGAACGCTCAGGGACTGGTATTCTCTGGAAAAGTCACTGCACGAATCTTCGATCTGGCTTCAGGAGCCGGCATTGAGAATGTGCTAGGGACATCCGTAGGAACAGTCACCCGCAAGAGTGGTGTGCAGGCTTTCTCGACTGAGAACTTCTGAACAATAATAGCCGGTCTTCCGGCGGGACATAGTCCCGCCAACAATGACCGCGTCAGCCTTGGAATCCGCAGAAGCCATCAAAAGTCGTGCAGTTCCGCTGCGGCCAGATGGAAGACTCCACAATGGGTGTGCTAGCACTCTATGCCCTACTGGGGATAGCTCTACTGACCCTATGGCTCAGGCACCAAGCTGTACTCCGACAGCGTGAGAGGATGAGGGAGAAGATGGGAAATCTTCAGGGCGATCTGTCTGACACTTCACAGCGACTTGACCTACTCTCCAGAGGAGTCGATACCGTACTCAGTGAGACTCCCGGGGTCCAGGGACTCTTGGAAGCCCACAAGTCCCTCGAGTCTGCAGAAGATTTACTATTCCAGCAGGGAATCAACGTCAGCTCCAGTGAGTCCGTTGCGATAGCAACTCATGCCGCCAGGACGATTCTTGTCCATTACCCCGGCCTTGCCGACGATCAGGGCAACAAGGAAGTCGTTCCAGGCCTACTGCCACTGGTCGAACGGCTCGACGCAATACTCAACGAATCCGAGATGCGCTCCGAGGACCTCGAGTTGAACGGGGTTGAACATCGCAGGATGGGGGAACTGTTCCATGCCATAGACCGGAAGATGCGAGCCTCGGACTTCTACCAGAGAGCCCACAGCCTCAGTGCCGAGGACGCAGAGGCCCTCCGTTCTCTTGCCGCGATTCACCGTGAGGAGGGCGAGATTGAGGCACTTGACCGCACTCTTGAGAGGCTGCTCGCCGTAGAGCCTGATGATGTGGCCGTGCTCAAGGAACAAGCACTGTTGCTGACAGGAACCGATGATGAGCGAACCAATCGCAACAAACTCAGGCTTGAGGCACTGGGTGTGGAGTTCGATACATCGCTATCCGGAACCGACATCTCAGACATTATCAACAGAGCTCGAGAGGTAAATTCAGATATTGACCCAAGTAAAGTAGAGCCGGAAACATCGTCGGGCTGGCTCGAGCGCGCAGCAAGACTTCTGCTAATCGGCGAGATACAAGTGGCTCTTGAATCAGTCGAGAAGGCAGTCGAGGTCAACCCCGACAATGGCGAGGCTTGGATGCTTCACGCCAAGCTGCTCTCAGTCGATGAAGAGAGGATTAAGGAGGCGTTGCAGAGCATCCGTAGGGCCACAGTGCTCGGTGAGTACGGCGTACTGCTGGAGTCCGAGGTGTTCGAGAATAGCGGTAGGCTTGATGCTGCTAGAGCGGTGCTCGAAGAGAGACTGGAGACCAATCCTGAGGACACTGAGGCTCGTGCTAGACTGAGTCTAGTGTTGCTTAGAGCAGGAGCCCCAGACTGGTCTCGGAAGGTACTGGACGAAGCGCCACCGGAAGCTTGGGACAGTGCTGCGATGCATGTCATGGATGGTAGATTACATCTATTGGATTCTGAGAATCACCGCGACAGCATGGGTAACCATGACCAGATTATCCTACTCGATGCTATGGTGGCATTCGATGCTGCGATAGAGAGAGACAGGGAAAACGGCCTTGCATGGCTGGGCCGAGCCAGAGCGCTGCGCTATCAGGGCGCACCCAACGAGGCCGAGGTCGCTCTTACCCGAGCACGCAGACTGATTCCCGAACACCCTTCGATTCCACTCGAGGAGTCCCAACTCTGTTTCGACCTAGGCCGCCTCGAACAGGCGGATACGCTAATTGCAGAGGCAGCGACCCTTCTCAATGACCACAACTCGATTCCATTTGTCAGAGGACTCATCGCGGCACGTCAGCACAGACTCTCAGAGGCGATATCTCTGTTTTCCAAGGTAATTGCCAGCGAGCCTGAACATGTCCGAGCCAGGCTCAACCGCTGCTCAGCATTGCTGCTGAAGGGGGATCTAGCCTCAGCTCTGGCCGACGCCGATCATCTGGTCTCCGCTTATCCCGAACTCAACATAGCCCGCCTTAGGCGCGCTGAGATTCAGATGAGCAACGGCGACTGGGGGGACGCCGAGAGTGAGTTGCGAACACTGTTGGAATACAAGCCCGAGCACACGATGGCCTTAGTCCACCTCGGTACATGCCTGATTGCCAGAGGCAGGCCCGAGCAGGCAGAGAAACCTCTCAACGCCGCGCTACAAATCGACTCAACCCACTCAGACGCATGGTACCAACGCGGATTACTATACCTCGACTTCGGCAGGATAGACGATGCCAAGCAGGACTTTGAGAACGCTGCTGATAATGACCCACACCACATTGATGCTAGACTCAGGATAGCTGCAATACTGCACGAGACTGGCGACGGCAAGCAGGCTGCTGCGGCGTGGAGAAAAGCACTCGATGTTGATCCTGAACACCGCCTAGCTCGTCGCAGACTTGAGGAATGCAAAGGCTCGGTGGAACCACCGACAACGAGGCCGCAGACAGAGGGTTGAACTGCTTCCCATCACACCCGCGGGTCATGCCGGGACAAAGAGGGATAGAACCAGGAGATGCAGCGCCACAATTCGAACTGCCTAATGCCAATTCAGCGATGGGTGGCAAATCGATGAGTCTGAGTGATGTCATGCGAGAGAACGGGGCCATCATAACCTTCACCTGCAATCACTGCCCTTATGTCGTTGGCTCAGAATCTAGGATCGAGAATATCGCCTCAAAGGCAGCCTCGAGCGGCATGGGTTTCGTTGGAATCAACTCCAATGACCCAGTGAACTACGAGTCAGACTCATGGGATAACATGGTCAAGAGAGCCAACCGCGGTATGGGCTATGCATACTTGCACGATGAGAGCCAGGAGATTGCCAGCGCTTACGGTGCAGAACGAACCCCTGAGTTCTACGTGCTCGACTCCACTGGAACTGTTGTTTACAGGGGCCGTTTGGATGACTCGCCCCGCGATCCTTCTCACGCATCGACCTCGGAGTTGTCCGATGCTATGGATGAGATGGCAGCCGGTAATTCGGTCTCCGTCCAGAGGACGGACAGCATCGGTTGCTCTGTGAAGTGGAAGATGTAGGTGACCCATGCGTGTGGCGTCCCCGAACAAAATGGGTCTGCCCGCCAGATTCTTCGTCACGATGCTACGATTCGCACCTGGTATAATCCAGAACCGAATGTGGAAATGGTGGTACCAGAAGCTTGCCAATGCCAATGACCGCTCAGAGTTCAGATTCATGAATTACGGCTTTGAGGACGGCAACGGGCCAGAACTCGAAGCCGAGGATGAACCCAACAGGATGTTCATTCAACTCTATTCAATGAATATCAGAGGCATAGACCTCGAAGGGCGTGATGTCCTTGAGGTCGGCTCCGGTCGGGGAGGAGGAGCCAGTTGGATTGCTAAGACCCACTCCCCAGCCAGATTGACTGGAGTCGATTTCTCACCCAAGGCAGTAGGGCATTGCAACCGATGGTACTCTGACCAGACCAATCTCAATTTCGTTGAAGGAAACGCCCAGAATCTACCTTTTGGTGATGAGACCTTCGATGTGGTGTACAACGTCGAATCGTCCCATTGTTATGGCGACATGGCCGCATTCGTCGAGCAGGCGCATCGTGTTCTTAGGCCGGGCGGGATGTTCTGCTGGACCGATCTGCGTGACGCGGAAACGATGGAAACACTCCCTTCACTATTCGAATCTAGGGGCTTCGAAATCATGGAGTCCTCTGACGTGGTGCAAGAGGTCATCAAAGCCCTCGATGAGATTAACGAGACGAAAATGAAAGCCATTGAGGAAAATGTCCCCAAATCTGTCAGAAGGAGCTTCGAGACCTTCGCAGGGATCAAGGGCACTCCAGTCTACGAAGGATTCGTCAGCGGCTCTATGGCCTACCATCGACATCTGATGCGGAAGTGCTAAACTCAGTATTGCTCGAGTACTAATTCAGTCTGAGTTGAACTGATTTCTCCGGGTGCGGCGAGCCACATCTCGTCAAGCAGACCTCGCAGCGCAACCGTATCATCGACGTGCACAACAGCAACTAGGTCAGCATCTCCACTTACCTCATAGACACACTCGACACCAGGCCAAGTTGAGAACTCTCCAGCCAATGTCCCTATCTCGGTCCCCGGTCCAATCTTGAGTCTCACCAAGGCAGTCAGACCGATGCCCGCCTCTCTGATTGTGTAGCCTCGGACAACACCATCATCCTCCATCCTGCGCATACGAGTCCTGACCGTTCTCTCCGTCACTCCGACTTGCTTTGCGATGTCAACGAAAGGTGCTCTCGCTGAGTCTCGCAATACCCCAAGGATGGCTCTGTCAAGACTGTCTACCTCAACCATGGGTTGCGCCGAAAATAGACCATTATTTGTACTTTCACTGCTCTATGTGTGAAAACCCACCCTCCAGTATTTCCGGTTTCTGTAGTATATTTCGCCACCAATCGAAAGTTGCGTTCAAATGGGATGGCGAAAATGCGAGTACGATGTCGGGCGAGGAGGCAACGGGACAACTCCGTGTTCAGGAGTACCTCGACGACGTCTCCGATTTGGACATCCCCTCGTCTCAGACTCAGTGGTACAACGTCGATGTCGCTTCGCTTCTGACCTCGACCAAGATTCTCGGACACGAGGTCGACAGGTGCACTGGCGACTCACTTCTGTTCCTAGAGAGAAGTGCGATGCTGTGCTCTCCTTCAAGCGGCAAGATGCAACACTTCCCTAAGCATCTGCTGCACTGCTTTGTCGATGACAACCGTGAGAAGTGTAGCGAGCACGACGGTGTGCTGTTCCGAGCCGAACTGTTCTCAATCTCTCCCACCGAGGAGCAGCTATGCTGGGAACACTGCTGCCGCTCCGAGATGGAAGTCCCCGAAGTCCAGAGCCGTGTCGCACGCTGGTTAGGCTGGCTCAATGCATGATTGCGGGATAGCGCAACCTTGAGAGGTAGACGGCAGGTCGCCGCATCAATGAGTGGCGCTATCAGCGACCTCTCGGCCCGCGCCATTCTCGACTCTCGTGGCAATCCCACAATCGAGGTCGACTGCTTCGTAGACGGCCGACTGCAAGGCCGTGCGGCAGTACCATCGGGCGCTAGTACTGGTAGCTACGAAGCGATTGAGCTGCGTGACGGGGGCGACGAATGGGCTGGTAAGGGTGTTTCCTCAGCAGTCGCGAATGTCAACGGCGAAATCCGCGAGGCATTGATGGGCATGGATGTGTCCAATCAGGAAGGTATCGACGCCGTCCTCATCTCGCTTGATGGAACTGAGAACAAGGCCAGATTGGGAGCCAATGCGATGCTGGGTGTTTCAATGGCTTGCTTGAGAGCAGCCACTCCAGGAGCGCTTTGGAAGCACATAGCAGGTGACGGCCCTAGCAGCATCCCCGTACCACAGATGAACATCCTCAACGGCGGCGCACACGCAACCTCGAACGTAGACATCCAGGAGTTCATGGTGGTCCCGCACGGTTTCGAGACCTTCTCTGACGCTCTGCGAGCGGGAGTGGAGATCTATCACTCACTCAAGTCCGTGCTGAAGGATGAGGGGCTTCTCGGAGGAATAGGGGATGAGGGCGGATTCGCCCCCAATCTACCTCGCAATGAGGATGGTCTGAGATTGGTCCTCAGCGCAATAAGCGGTGCAGGCTATAATCCGGGTGAGCAGGTTTCGATTGCTCTTGACTGCGCCGCTCAAGAGTTCTGCCACAACGATGGCTACCACATTGACGGAAGTGTGCTTTCGGGCTCCGAACTCGGTAAGTTATACTCATCTTGGCTAGACACATACCCAATCGTCTCACTTGAGGACGCCTTCGGCGAGGATGATTGGGCGGCCTGGTCTGAGTTCACTGCCCGAGAGGGCCACCGTGTACAAGTGGTCGGAGATGATCTGTACGTGACCAATCCCAGTAGACTCTCGAAGGGAATCGCCGAGGGCGCGAGCAATGCAATTCTCATCAAGCTCAATCAGATTGGCACAGTGAGCGAGACTATGCGTGTCATCGAGATGGCTCGCTCAGCCAGTTTTGCCATCATAATCAGCCATCGCTCCGGCGAGACTTCCGATCACATAATTTCTGACCTCGCCGTTGGAAGTAACGCAGGCCAAATCAAGACCGGGGCGCCGGCGAGGAGTGATCGCACTGCGAAGTATAACCAACTGATTCGACTCAGCGAGCAGTGCCAGAACTACGCTGACCTATTCTAGTGCGGCCAGTAACAGTGGCAGCACGATGGTGGCATCAGATTCGATTACGAATCGAGGCGTATCCTCTGAGATCTTCCCCCAACTGATCTTTTCATTCGGAGGAGCCCCGGAGTAACCGCCGTACGAGGGTCGAGATTCTGAGATCTGTGCGAACCAAGCCCATAGAGGAACATCGACCTTGGCATCCTGCCTCAGCATGGGAACCACAGAGATGGCGAAGTCTCCAGCAATCCCCCCTCCAACCTGAAGCAATCCGGTGGGTGAATCATCCTCTCGGTACCAGTCAGCAAGGGCTTGCATCCCCTCGAGCCCCCCCTTAACAATCCCAGGCCCTTTCAGCGAGCAGTCGAGCACTCTGGCAGCTAGGATGTTACCCAAAGTACTGTCCTCCCAGCCGGGGGTGAAGATGGGCAGGTTGGCGTCTGCTGCTGCCATCAGCCACGACTGGTTAGGATTACCGTCGAACTCAATCTCTCCATGCAGTAACAGGTCATACAGGAACTCGTGCGGGAACCTACTGTCACCAGCAGCCTCGGCATCCTCCCAGAGAGTCATTAGGGGGCCCTCGACTGCTCGTATCGCCTCCTCCTCAGGTATCGCCACATCGGTAACCCGGTTCATTCCTCTCTCAAGCAGTTCTGTCTCGTCTTTGGCGCTCAACTCCCTCCAGCCAGAGACACCCTCGTAGCTTGAGCGGGCAATTAGACTGAACAAGTCCTCTTCGAGATTAGCCCCAGTGCAGCATATCGCGTGCACCCTCTGTGCTTTGATTGCCGGTGCAAGGGTTCTACCAATCTCAGCAGTCGACATCGCCCCGGCCAGAGTCACCATCAATCGCCCATCTTGTCCGAGGAACGAGCGTAGAGAGGAAGCACAGTCAGCCAAGGCTCCGGAGTTGAAGTGGCGATAGTTGCTCTCGATGAAGTCACGCACCGGCAAAAACTCACCTCAGAACCTATCGAGCATCTTTCGTCCCGCAAGCTCGATTCCGGGTACCGCCTCTGCAACTTCGTGATTGATATCATCTGCAAGTGCAGAAGGGTCACTGCCTCCGCAGGTGAAGATGTCGATTGCGAGCAGACCACTGTCTGAGTAGCAGTGCGCACTAACATGACTCTCATCGATCAGCACGACAGCGGCGAACCCAGGAGGACTCTCAGTTCCATCGAACTGCTCGACATGTGAGTGGACCTCTCTCACCCCGGCCTTATGCACGCAACGACGCAGCACCTGTAGCATCCACTCACCATCATCCTCGACGGGAGGAGAGTATCCGTTGTAGTCGAGGACCACGTGCCTGCCTCGCGCTTCCGTGCCGCTCATAGGGAGACCTCGTCGATTTGCCGATTTCAAGGTGACTAATCGACCAGCCAGACCTTCAGCCTGCGTAGACCCTCATGAATGGCCTCCTCGTCAGCAGCGTACGAGATACGCACGAAACCCTCTCCACCAGAGATGAGGGACGCTGGGATGAGCTGAACCCCGGCCTCGAGAGCACCGTCAGCGAACTCGATATCAGTCATCCCAGTCCCCGTTACATCGACGAATACGTAAAACGCGCCCTCAGGCTCAACTACCCTAAGACCGGGGATTTCGGAGAGACCATCCATCATTATTTGACGGCGCTTGAGGTACTCCTCGTTGAACATCTCAACGGATTCATCGCAGTCCAGAGCGACCACGGCAGCACGCATCAGAAAGGTCGGCACATGGGATGCCGAGTTGGCTTGGCTCTTAATCGCCGCTTTCATCGCATCAGGGGGCCCAGTCAGGAAACCCAGTCGCATACCTGTCATGGCCCATGACTTTGACCACCCGTTGACAATCAGAGTCCTCTCACTTCCTCCGGGCAACGCATAGGGTGAGACGTGCGGGTAGTCCATCCAGACCAGCCTTGCGTAGATTTCATCAGAGACAATCCACAAATCATGCTCCACCGCTATGTCGACAATTTCCTGTAACTCCTCGGGAGTGAATACGGCACCTGTGGGATTACAAGGCGAATTGATGAGAATCATTCGTGTCTTGTCCGTGATAGCTTCCCTGATTGCATCGAGGTCTGGATGGAAGTTGTCACGACGGACTGGCACATTGACTGGAACGGCGCCAATCAGCTCGAGCATCGGCTCGTAGGAGGCCCACGCGGGAGCCAGTAGGATGGCCTCGTCACCAGGCATGGTGGTCATGAGGAAGGAGTAGAGCAGAGCCTGCTTTGCTCCCGGTGTAATTACCACGTCTTCGGGCCCGACCTCGATACCGTGATGCTTGGAGAGATAGCCAGACACCGCTTGGCACAACTCCATCGAACCGGCACCTCGAGTGTACTTCGTCTCTCCATCCTCGAGTGCTGCAATAGCCTCCTGAACGACCTCCTTTGGAGTATCAAATCCTGGTTCTCCGACAGTCCATCGGATTACTCCAGGCCCGGGTGGCTGAAGGTATGGGGCGAAGCCCACACCAAGTCCATCATAACGCGATGAAACTCTAGGCATGCCGTCTGCGGGAGGCCCAACGGAGATGAACATACCCTTCAAGGGGGGCTCGCGGCTCGGGAGGTCGCTGCACGGGTGGCAGAGTAGCTATGCAACGGACTGCAGATCCGTGGACCCGGGTGCAAATCCCGGCCCGTGCTCCATAATTTCCTGTTTCAGAGGGTACTCTCTGAAGCGTATACGGGTCTGTGGGTTCTCAGAGGATCCGAACGATGAGCTAATTCCACCATTCTCCATCTTCTGTGTTCGCTGCTGACTTGGTTTCTCCTATCTCATCTGTGATTTCTTTTCTTCCCAGTATTTCCGCCCATGCATCACTGGTCAACTGTGGGTCCGGAGGTTCCCCAAACTCCCCGCTGTTCAGTCTTCTATTGAATTCGTTTTCCTTTTCCTCCATCTCGACTTCCCTTCTTGTGGCTTCTGCCCCCTTGGCTTCTGCCAGTTCCCTATTTGCCGTCGGTTGAATGTGGAATAATATCCCCCAACCCATTAGGAAAGTTACTACTGCACCAAATACTACAGAAACAAACTGAAGTATGAGAATAATTGGTGGTAACACTCCCGAAAAACCCTTCATCAGGACTGCTTGATTTGGATCTTCTGAGTTGTAGTAAGCAGTAATTTCTGAACCGTAGTGATATTCATCAACAATTGATGTACTAAACCCATAACTGCCATCCAAATCAAAAAGAACAATATCATCATTTGAAAAAGACACGCCATCAACTGAATAAGAATAACTGATGTAAGGGAATTCCCCGTCACTCTCGCTGTATGGGTCTAACCTAATCTCTGAAACATTGACCGTTGCCTGAACTTCTTTCCAGTCAGAAGTGCCCATCTGGTGATTAGCATCATTCCACGGGAAAATTAACACTGCAATGACCATGATCAACACACTTGTTCCGAGTAATATTTCCTTTGCTTTCCTTTTGTCTACTTTAGGAACAATAGGAACGTCCATAATCCACTTCACCCAAGTTTTGGCCATTAACATTTACCCGACGGATGAATTCACGGAGACTCAGAGGGTACCCTCTGATTCAGATTACTCCTCTTCTTCATCGCTTGCGAAGATGGCTTTCAAAGAGTCCTTGTTCCATATGATATACAAAATGAGTATTGACCAAGGAATAGCTACAGCACCAAAATAGCCAAAATAGTCTACAGCAATAACGAAGCCTGCAGTCTGAACAACAAAGACAGCGATTCCAGCGGCTAACAAGAGGAGTAACTTAGAATAATCGACCATACTAATCCCCTAGTTTGATTTGATTTTGTTCCAAAGCCAAGTCAATGGCATGAAAATGAAAAAGATAATGATTGCTTGCGTCAATAAGCCACCCACCAATCCGCCTATACCCTGCTCTGACACGTACAGGAAGGTGATAGCCACAAATAACAGTATGAGCAAGCTCAGAATGGCGAAACCCTTCACGGGCGATGTTTCATTCCCCCATTCTTCCGCTTTATCGTTTAACTTCTCGTCTAAACTCATACCTAATTCGGATGGGGGTTCGTCCTGGTGTTTCCAGCAGTAATCTGTGTCTCTGAAAGAATGTGTATGGCATCCTTCGCGTGCGCATGTTGACTTACTCATCCCACCAATCTCCTTCTTTCTCCATAGTAATTCAAATTGCACATTGACCAAAAAGAAATGGGCGGACTAAAACGGAAGCGAATCTACATTCCCACCTGAGAGAATCACACCGACCTTGTCTATTCCTTCTAGTGCCTTGAATTCTGGAGTGAGAACTGCGGCCAATGACGCAGCCCCACTGGGCTCGACAACCATTCCCAGATTATCAAGAATCAATCGCATAGCTTCAATCACCTGCTCGTCGCTGACTCTGATGATAGTCTCAAGATGGTCCCTGATAATCGGCCAGGTATGCTCGCCCATGCTGGTTAGAAGCCCATCACAGATTGTGTCCGGGCCTGTCTGAGGCAGGAATTCTCCCGCTTCGAGAGATCTGGCAGCATCGTCAGCGCCCTCTGGTTCAGCCCCGAAAATCCGAGCCTCGGGGTATATTGCTCTGGTGGTAATGCAGGTGCCTGACATCAGACCGCCTCCGCCTATGGGTGATACAATCGCATCCAACTCTCCTGCTTGCTGGAAGAACTCGAGAGAGGCCGTTCCCTGGCCTGCTATAACATCCGGATTGTCATACGGGTGTACCAGCGCCGCGCCAGTCCTGTCCATAATATCTCCAGCGGTAGCTTCTCTAGCCACCAGAGTAGGCTCACAGAAAGTAATCTCCGCGCCCTCGTTGTTGACGCCTAGTACCTTGATTCTAGGGGCGGAGCGAGGCATCACGATGTAGGCATCCACTCCGCGATTCTTGGCCGCCATCGAGAGAGCCTGAGCGTGATTCCCACTGCTATGAGTACAAACTCCACTCTCAGCATCATCGCCCAGCATAATCACTGCATTCGTGGCTCCTCTGAACTTGAAGGCCCCGATATGCTGCAGATTCTCGCACTTCAACAGAACCTGTCTGCCTGCGATCTTATCGATTCCCTCAGCCGAAACCACTGGAGTTCGCTTCACAATGCCGTCCAGTCGTCCGGCCGCTGCGAGAACATCATCGATACTGATTGAGTACTCCACGAACTTCGCTGTGAGAAGTCACTCAAGACATCATCGCTACGCGGATTTCAAGCGCAGATACCACCTCGTCGGGACATGGAGACGCGGCCCACCCCTGAATGGAAGGCCCGAGCAGGCATAGGCAGCATCTTGTTACTCGACACCCTGACTCTCAAACTGGCTCCGGCAGGCCCGTGGAACTCGGTGTCGTTTACACTCGGTATAATTGGGCTGGCAGGTCTTACCCTGCTATACGTGGCTTGGTACAGATTAACCTTCCAACGCAAAGGCCTAGTTCCATGGATGGACCTCTGGCAGAACCCGGAAGCCTCGTCGAGGAAGGCGATAGCAGCAGGACTAACCATCATTGCTGCAGCATGGCTGGCCGGCAATCCTTTGCAGGAGTTCCTGCCCAAACCAGCCGGTCTAATTCTGACTCTAGTCGGCTTACTGACTCTGCTCAATGGAATCTACGTCCATCTCAGCGTGGGTGCTCTGTCGGACTCGGAATAGTTACCGCTTTCCGGGCTTCCAGAATTGCAATGGCAGAGGTGATTCTCCCTGCATTGCCCTGAAAGCGAGATGATCAGACCTCTCGTTCCACCTATGGCCACGATGAGCACGCACATGCTCGCCTTTCAGTCCGCGTACAGAATCAGCCTCTTCCCACAACGCCTTCACCGACTTGGCTAGTTCTTGGTTAGCCTTAGCTCGCCACTCTCCCGAAGCGATTTTGAGAGCATATTGCGAGTCTCCTCTGATTACCACTCCTCCTCCATCAGGATGGGTCAAAACCCATCTGGCTGCGTGAGCTATGGCAGCAAGCTCGGCAGTATTGTTTGAGCCCACTTCGGCACCCATGTAATCGGGCTGCGAAGGGTCTGTGATTACCGGCCCCGAACGCTCGAAGACGACGTCACCACTGCCTCGCCCGAGTCCACTGTCTCCTGAGACAACACAGAACCCCCACCCTGCGGGGGTATCAGAGGTTGCGAGCTCTTCTCCTGTTCTAGCACTAGAGCCATCGACGTAGATATGTAGTGAGGAATTGGACATTTTTAGTCTCCAATCAGGCCAGAGTATGTGGCCGCATCGAGCAGATCTTCGACCTGAGAAGCATCATCCATGCTGAGTGTGAATATCCAACCCTCGCCGAATGGGTCCTGATTGATTACCTCGGGCACATCCTCGAGCGCTTCGTTAGATTCGACGATTTCACCGGCGACTGGCGCATAGATCTCACTGACCGACTTTACGGATTCGACACTGGCGCATGGCTCCATGGCACCGACCTTGGCACCTACCTCGGCCAACTCAACCCAGACCACATCTGTCAACGCTTCTTGGGCATAATCGGTGATGCCAACTACAGCCCTATCGCCTTCGACTCTAATCCACTCGTGTGACTCTGTGTAATGCAGTCCGCTTGGTACTTCGCTCATGTTTCTCGTCCCTCGGTGCTGCATTAGGGGAGTGAAGGTTTCGCTCCTCACTCTTCCTCCCCTATGGTCTTCTCGAGATGCTCCTTCTCCATCTCTGCCCATGCCGATCCCATACTGGAAACATCAGCTTCTCGCTGCTCTTGACGCAGCCTTTCGAGCATCTCATCCTCTTGCTCACGGCTGACCAATGCGTCCAGTCTGGATGAGCCGTGAGGGCTATCCCCCAGCCACCCGATGTAGGCTTGAAGCAAGGTGGCAAGAATAGCCAGTCCGGCGAAGAGCGGTGCGAGAGAAGTATCTACAGGAGATTCGTCTGAGAGCAGCGAAAATCTGCCTTCGGCCAGCGAGAGAGCAGTCAGTAGGTACAACGGCACAGCGAACCCTATCAGAACTCGTCGAGTTCGACTAGCTGGGGAACCCATGGATGCCCAACGGCATTCCACGCATAACTTGACCGCAGATTCAAGGCTTCTCGCTGACCAGCTTGAGAATCTTGTATGGAAGCAGAGCCCTGTTGACCGGCGTCACTTCCAAGATGCGACCATCATCGCGTCTGCGAATGTCCTGTAATAGGGGGTGGCGACTCTTCTTGTGCAGCGTCAGCAGAGTCGGCATATCATAATCCAGTGCCTCCCTTACCGCGTCTACGAAACCCTCACTCTCTACAGTGAACTTGCCGACCTCGTCGATGACTAGAACCTCACAGTTGCCGACTGCGTTTTGAATAGCAGGAACACCAACCCTATCGATTTCAGTTGGATCGATTCCGTATCCGAGGATCCGATTTCTCGAGTCTATCTCCCGATGCGCCATAACTCCACTCTCACCGGTCGAAATGTCGATGCAGGCGTAACCGACCCTCTCACCATTCTCGATTATCGCCTCGCTTCTCATCCCACCGATGACGTCCGAATCTGAACTCCCACTACGATCCTCAAGCAGCATACTGGCAACCTTGTCCAGTACCGCCGACTTGCCTGAACGCGGCAGACCGGTAATCCCAATCTTCGGGTTAATTCCCATTACTTCTGCCTCTTATGCCAAAACTCACGCGATGGAACGCTCCGCTTACTGAGCCTTCGGATAATAGACTGTTTGGTCAAATGTTGCTATTTGGCAGGTAAATGGAATTGTTTTTCCTAGAAATGCCCCGAAGAGCCGATTTTACTGCCTCAATTCGTAATTCAGGGTACCGTCTGTAGAAGGCGGAGGGAGAGGCAACCTCTCGATTTCGTAATTGTTGACATTGTTGTTTGCCGCCCAAGCTCTGGACCATAGGTCCAGAACATCCGAGTTGAGCTGCTCTGCGAGAGCCAGTAGACCTTGGTCCACACCCCCATGCTCTTCAGCCAGACTATCTAGAACGACCTCTGGCAACTCGAGATAGTTGACCGAATTGCCCAGCACACAGTCAGGTGGGACGACAGCCCAACGCAGTCGACGCTCCTTCTGGGCGTTCACGATGGCCTGACAAGCTACTCGCGACACCCCCTTGGCTTCGATTGAGCCAGCCCAGAGCGCACGCACCCTCTCTATTGCGCCCTCTTCGATACTATCGTCGTATGCAGGGTGCCGAATACTGACTCGACCTTCTTCAAGCAGGAAATGACTTCCTCTGATGAATGGAACACCATCCGCGTCTTCGCCCCAGCTGTTGATGTCCGAGGACCATTTCGACTGATCGACCTCGCCAACTCTGACCCGTATGGGCTCTTCACTGGGGTTGAGCCAGTTACCCTCCTCTCCGAGTCTTGGCTGGTCTGCGAGATCGTCAATCGCCTTGAGAATGGCTCGCCTTGAGAACGGGTCACGCGGCATGCGAGGCACCGCCCAGGTCATGTCCGTCCAGACCGACCACGGTCCGCGCTCCATCTCGATGAACGGTGAGCTGCTATCCAGACCTGTCTTAGTAGAGATGTCATCGCTCTGAAGAGGGTCAAAACTCATCATCATCTCAGTCTTACCACCGACCTCGATGCCGATTACCGAAACACCCTGTGAGGTCCCAGGGAAGATCCTCTGAGGCTCAGGGAAGGACCAGGAGGAGACCCACTGGTTATGTTCTACAATCATCTTTCGCAGAGCCACACTACTCTTCTCCCTCAACACGGTATCCGGGACAATCATGCGGACCTTGCCGCCCTCCCTAACCAGTTGGATGGCTCTCTCGATAAACAGCCTGTACAGATTCACATTACCTCTGAGCGCAGAGAATCTCCTGGCCCCATCTGTCTCGGTGGTATCGCGCAACGATCTCGATAGTTCCTTCCTCATTCTGCTGCCGTCTGGGTGACCCCGAAATCGATCCTTGATGCGCAGCCAAGGGGGCCTGCTTATCAGAAGCCGAGGGGCCTCCTTCCAAGGCCAATCGTCCCTTAGGGCATCCACTTCCCTGACACTGGTCTCCAGAATCTCTTCCGCCTCCTGGCGTCCGATACGCTCGAGGTCACCATCTCCCTCCAAATCGACAAGACCCGAGTGTGCCAGAACCAGCAGAACACGTCTGCGAGCGCAGGTTACTGCGATTCCTGAAGGGGCAGCCATCTGCAGCCCGCGAAGTAACCTCAGAGTATCCCCGCGGGCTTCCTCAGGAGACATCTCTTCTCTTCTGGAGTTATGAATTCTGATGATGCGGCTGGGTACGACTCCACCGGCCACTGCTGGGTCAGCTAGAGGCAGGGGAATCCCAGTGCGAGTCACCTCACCTCTCTCTATCGCGCCCTCAGAGGCCTCTTCGGTCCCGCTCAGTGCGTTCTGATTGAGTTTCTCAGCATAGGCCCTGAATCCGGGCGGCATGGCGGCGAGCGATAGAGTCGCAGGGGGCTCCCTAGTCCTCTTAGCGCGACCCTTCAGCTCGTCAGCTAGGACTGCATGAACGAGCCTGTTAGGAGTCGAATAGGCTCCTCTTGGTGAGCGTCCGTCGCTGACAGCCTCATAGCGAGACAGGAGATGCTCGAGGACAGCTCCCGGGTCTGAAATAAGACCAGCAGGAAGGGTTGGCCAAGTGCCTGGCATAGTGGCAGCAATGGGTAGTCTGTGGAGCACCGCTTCCTCCCAGGAGTCTAGCCACATCTTGAGTTGCTCGACACGATCGGGACAGACATGATCGAGGCGTGCATACCATCCCGAGGCGACACTTGACATGGTACTACGTTGGGCCGAGATGCCGCCCTTCTTTGAAGCCCACGGTTGCTTGTTGGCAACGCTTTTCAGCGGCTCAACTATTCAGGCCGAATGAATCCTCTGCCAACTCTATGATGACCCGTCTGTGAAGCAGCCAAGCGACCGCCTCATCAATCTCATCTGTTCTTATTCCGAAACCCTCCAACTCGGCCACCAGTCTGTCGAAATGCAGTTGCTCCTCTCCCTTCTCAATGGACTCCTCAATCAGTCCGAGTATGTGCTCCGAGACGATGGCTAGGAACGGGTCGTCGTCAATATCCAGCGAGCCGAAGTCGACGGCAGCCTCACCGTCTGAATTTTCTTCCTCGGGACTGACCTCCTCTGTGCTCTTCCCATAGACATCGAAGAGGTTCTTCTGATGGGGGTCAATCCATGTCGAACGCTCAACGACTTCACGTTGGCGCCGAAGCCTCTTGACCAAAGTTTCGATTCGGTGTAGTCTCTGCTCCAGTCGCAATCGCTCCCTACCCAGATGACTCTCTACCAATTCCAACTCCTCGGTTGCCTTCTCATCGAGCCACTCGGAAAGGTCCCATGATGGATCCAGTCTGAGCATGGTCTCCCAGAGCCTCGCTACAGATTCAGGCAAACACCTGACGTCTATTCGTGGGCTTCCGCTTCCATCCTCGGGCTGATGGTCCATGTGTCATCTGTTCGTATTGACCGTCTATCAAGTATCGCCTTGAACCAGCAGAGAATGCGAGGGTTGGATTGATGAATGAAAAGCAGGTGCCGAGGCCGTGAGCGGATACCGTCTGACTGTCCTCCCCGGCGATGGCACGGGCCGAGAAGTAATCGCAGAGGCGATGCGCATAGTCGAGGCTTTGGAGGCCAATAGCCCGCTGTCCTTCGATGTGACTGAGATTCCATGCGGCGGCCAGTACTATCTTGAGACCGGAGAGGAGTGGCCTGAGGGTTCATTCGAGCACTGTAGGGATAATTCCGATGCAATTTTGCTGGGAGCGATAGGATGGCCCGATGCCAAGTTGCCAAATGGTGACAACGCGGGAGCCCAGTGCATACTCGGCCTGAGGTCTGGACTCGGCCTTTACGCCAATGTCCGGCCAGTCAAACTCTACCATGGAGTGCAACACAAGGTTCACGGCATCTTCTCGGATATATGGGAGTCTGATCTCGTCGATATCGTTCTAATCAGGGAGAACACCGAGGGCCTCTATCATAGCCTACTGAGACGATCGGCACAAGCAGCCGTTGGCAGCAAGGACGAACCAATTAGAATCGAAAAGTTCCCTGGGCTTGAGGGTGAAGTAGCTTGGGATCCAAGACCCATATCACGCAACGGCTCTGATAGAGTCATAAGGTTTGGATTTGAGATTGCTGCTCGCAGAGAGAATAAGTTCGGTACACGTCAGAATGTGACATGTGTCGACAAGAGCAACGTGCTACGCGGATGCAGACTGTTCAGGCAGGTATTCGATGAGATTTCTGAGGAGTATCCGAACATCGATACCAACCACGCATTCATAGATGCATTCACGATGTGGCTAGTGAGGGATCCCGAAGACTTCGATGTTGTAGTACTGCCGAACATGTTTGGAGATATCGCAACCGACCTGGCATCGGTTCTGCAAGGTGGCCTAGGCATGGCCGCAAGTGCCAACATCGGTGACAATCACATGCTGTTTGAGCCAGTGCATGGCTCCGCCCCCAAGTACGCCGGTCAGGGAAAGGTGAACCCAATTGCTGCAATCTCCTCAGTCCAATTGATGCTCGAAAACCTTGGAGTCCGTCATGATGATGAGGACGCCACAATCTGTGGAGAGATTCTTGAGTCCGCCATAGCATCACATCTCTCAGAGGGAGGTGCTACGACCTATGATTTGGGAGGCGATGCGAGCACGGCAACCGTCGGGACAGAAATTTCAGAGCGTTTCGAGGCCATGCTGAATGAGCGTTTTGCCTAATCAACCCGAAGCTTGGGCCATTATAGTTAGAGCATCTTCGAGGGCTGTAGTATTATCCCAGTCGGTAGGCAACGCATCTCCTGTAACTACTTCGGACAGTAGTATTGATGCAGCCCTTGAGACCTCATCGACCACAGTCACGGTTGCAGTCTTGGCAGTTCTGGATAATGGGTTCAGGTCAATCACGAGAACCTGCTTCTCCATCCTGACCAAAGCTTCGCACCTATCTCCATCCTCTAGAGGGACTAGAACCGCATCGGCCCCGCCTATCCCCTCACTGCAGCAGACCGACCTCGGCCCATCCAGTTCTGGAATGGTGTCGTCGGGCGAACTTCCCAAGAGGGAAACCGAGGCGACTGCGGCCCCCCAGTCGCCCTGCCATCCTTTTGGTGCTGGTCCACGGGCAACTTCTGCGGCTTGCTGCTTGAGTCTGCTCAGTAAACCACTCACTCTCTCAGGAGTGCGGTAGTACAGATTAACCTCAATCGGGCATCCTACTACGGCTGCCACACGAATCAGGTCATGACCCGCTAGAACTACTGTGTTACCGTTCACCGAGATGGCGGGACTACTCGCGTCCAACAGCCTAGCGGCCACCTCTCGAATGGCAAGCCTAGCTGAGTCAGACGTGACCTCACCGAGTAAGTAGTCGAAGGCCTCGCCCCTGCCGTGTGCTATCATCGCAGAGTCCGCCAAAAGCCCTTCAGCAGCTGCATCGACTAGGCTCTGCCTAGCCATCAGGGATACCTTCCGTGGGTGACTTTCTGGAATTTCAGCCATCACTCACCACCTCTGAATAGTATTGAGAAATCCAGCGGGGAAACACCAAGATTGAGACGGCTGGAGGACACCACATCGACCCCGCTGTCAGCCCAATCGGACAGTGACTCTAGAGTGACTCCTCCTGAGCCTTCGATGACGCAGCGCTCCCGCAAACCCTCTTTGACTAGGGAGCGAACCACATCACCCGCCGCTGCAGGGCCCATGTTATCAAGCATTAGAACCACTCTGTGGTCTCTGCCCGAACTCCATGCAAGTGCTGCTGCCATAGCCTCATCGCCGTCTCCAACCTCCACGGTCGTGAACAATTCGTTGTCAGCAGAGAGACCTGAGACTATTCGCGCGATGGCATCGGCCCCCTCCTCTCCATCTTCGGCCATGGCGACCATGTCATTCTCCTTCAGCATCAAAGCATCGCCACGATCCAACCTATGCGTCAGACCTCCTCCTACATGTATGGCCCATTTGTCGAGTAGACCCCATGCTGACTTCCTAGTGGCAGCCACTTGCATAGTACCTGCATCTAGAAGCCATTGAGAAGTATTGGTCGATATCCCCGACATCCTTCCAATGAGATTGAGAAGTATTCTCTCAAGTCTAAGTACGCTACGAGCAGAACCTTGCAAGAATGCTACCTTATCACCCGGAGACACATTCCCTCCTTCATCGATTAACCACTCAGCCGAGCAGTCAGGGAAGTGTGACTCAAGTAGCCTGTCCGCTACTGAGTTACCGCACATGACTCCAGAAGACTTCGATACCAGATCAGCCTCAACTTGAGTATCAGGACCATCCCCTCCACCATGCTCGTCCGCTAACATCGAACCGATCCATCTGTCCATCGAATCTACGAGCATTGACGATGGCCCCCCCTCGAACCAGAGCATCTCGGAACGGTCATGCGGCAGCTCGCTCACATCTCTACGTGTAGAAACTCCTCCTTGAAGGGTCCGAAATGTCATTTGACCACACCGCTACGCCAATCCGATGCGTAGCGTTGTCGTAGGAGGCGGAGTCGCTGGCTTGGCCGCAGCCATACAGCTGGCTGCTGACGGCCACGAGGTGATGCTAGCCGAGCAGCGAGACACCTTAGGCGGACGTGTGAGGATTAGAGAGAAGTCGAGGTGGCTCCTAGACCCTGGCTTACATCTACTGCGTCGAAAGGGGGCAATGAATCAACTACTCAGAAAGTTGCGCGCGCCCAGAGTACTCGGGCCGCGATGGAACGTCCACAATTTCAATCCGATAGGATGTGACAAGAGAAGGGCGCTGGGAGCACTGACAACGATGTCAACAGACCTCGCGCCCGACAAGATCCCACACTTCGTAATCCCCCGCGGAGGTTGGTCCAGTCTGGTTGGCAGGATGATAGCCGCTGCAAACCAAGTAGGCGTGACTTTCGGCTCCGGCAGTACTGCCGAATCACTTTCACTGGACTCCTCTGGCAAGTTATCCTCGATACGAATCTCCGGCAAGCAAATCGAATGCGATACGGTCGTACTCGCTACTTCTCCCAGCATCAGTGCCAGACTGCTGGAAACGGCAGAACTGGATGCAACGACTCTGTCCGCGTGCACCGAACACAGGGTAGCCGCTCTGGATGTCGCACTCGAGGGAAGGCCGATGAGGCCATACTCCGGGCTGTTCGACGAGGAATCCGGGGTCGTTGCGGTGGACATGACCTCTCCGGACCGAATTCCGGAGGGAATAGATCCTGAATCATGCACCATCATCCACGCAGTCAATCTGTCTGGAGATGGACGCGATGCTCTTGCACAAATCAAGCAACTGCTCGACTCGCGCTGCTCCGGTTGGAGGAACATGACCTCATCCAGGCGCTCGACCGAATCAGTGATGCTTCACCCATGCTCGCACGAGCAGCGCTTAGATGAGTCACAGTACATCGAGGCAGGTATTGGTCTGGCCGGAGCGCATGTAATCTCAAACCATCACCTGAGTGATGCTGCAGTGGATACGGGCAGAGCCGCTGCCAAAGCTCTGACTAAGAGTCGCTGATATCAAGACTCGACTCAGCCGCTGCCAGACATGCAAGCAAATCATCTACAGTCGAGCGAACCGTCTCCAACTTCTTGCCGGTGACCGTAATCTTCAGCTCGGCAGAATCACCTTCACCTGAAATCTCTGCTTGGAACGAGGCAGGATCATCCGGAGATATGGCCGCCAGTAGGCTGCGGGCACGCTGCTCGCTGCCACACCAGACAATCTCAGCCTCTATCCCGCTCATGCATCGCGATCAGCACATCGGTTTTCGCTGCTGCGGTCGCCGCCTTCTTGAAGTGGAACCCTTTGGCCCACGCATGACTGACTCGATTCCTCCAATCACCACAGCGGAATCCGTGGCATCGGGACATCCAGACAAACTATGTGATGCAATCTCTGATGCTATTCTCGATGCGTGTCTGAGCATCGATTCCAATGCACGGGTGGCTGTAGAGGCCCTTGTCAAGGGCATGGAAGGGAAGGCGGCGATAGTGCTCGCTGGTGAAGTCAGTCTGAACGGGGAAGCCCCCGACTACGAGACCTTAGCCCGGGAAACTGCTGTTTCAATCGGCTATGACGATCATACAATCGGCATGGATGCCACCTCGGCTGACTTGTGCGCAGTCCACACCTATATCACCACCCAATCAAAGTACATCAGCCAGGGAGTTGATGGAGACATAGATTCGCAAGGAGCCGGCGATCAGGGCATCATGTTCGGGTTCGCTTGTAATGAGACCGAGGACACCGATGAGCTGAAGGGTCGTTATTTCCCGATAGCAGCCACACTCTCCCAGAGACTGACTCGCCGACTGGACATGATTCAGGATACTGGAGAGTTTCCTTGGATGCGCCCGGACGGTAAGAGCCAGGTCTCGGTGCGATTGGACAGCAAGCGAATTGAGGAAGGTGATGGAGGACGCTACCCAGAGGCTGTCGACACAATCGTAATCGCAGTACAACACGCAAAGGACGCAGGAGGATTGTCCCATGACGAGGACGCCCAGAGGCAGTTCATCCAAGACACGGTTTGGAAACACGTCGTCAAGCATGCCATCCCAGACCGCTGGCTAGAGGGTTTTGATCCATCCAAACTGATTGTCAACGGCACCGGCTCGTTCCCCGATCCTGGAGGCCCCTACTCGGATGCAGGCCTAACTGGCCGCAAGATCATCGTCGACACATACGGTGGAGGTTTACACGGAGGAGGAGCTTTCAGCGGAAAGGACCCCTCTAAGGTGGATCGTACAGCAGCATATCACGCCAGATGGGCAGCCAAGCACGTGGTCGCTGCAGGATTGGCTGACCGCTGTGAGGTACAGGTCTCCTATGCAATAGGCAGAGCCCGCCCCGTTGGGTTGCTCATCAACACCTTCGGAACCGGGACTATCTCGGACTTGGAACTCTCTAGAAGGGTTCAGAGCGCATTCGACTGGAGGCCCGCAGCGATGATCAAAGATCTTGACCTCAAGAGGCCCATCTATCGAGCCACTGCATCAGGTGGCCATTTCGGTCGCATCCCTACCGAGGACGGCCACTTCTCGTGGGAGAGGATTCACCGGGATCGTATTGAGGCTCTTACTAATGGCTGTTGAACTTAGCCTGATCATGTCAGAATAGGCCCCCTTTCGGACATGTCCGGTGGCCCTACTATGCGCTAATTGCACCCTGCCCAAGCATGGTTCGACAGCTCACCCAAGACAGATACAGCCCGGCAATCAGGCATGATAGGAACGAGGACACCCGCAAGAAGCAACTGACTATGTTCCTAGCATCCGTCATGGTTGCGTCCCTGTTTGCCCCTTCTCTGGCCACTGATGTCTCGTTCCTCGAACCAGCCGAGACCCGTCACGAGACTGCAAATAACACGCTCAACAACACGGCAACTCAGACCATCATGTCGAACCTGAACACATCTAATCCTACCGAGATTACTGGGGTTATGGACGATCTTAGTAGGGTACATTTGGTCTGGATTGAGAACGGCTCCCAGCCGATGCTTCAGTATGCTCTAATCTCAACAAATGGAATCGATACTGTGCTGATTTCAAACACTCTAATCGGCGCAAACAACTCGACTGCAATCTCCAGCCCATCCTTGGTTGTTGACTCGAACAGGCGAGCTCACATCGTCTGGTCGATTACAGATATCGAGATCCTATACATCCTACTAGACCCATCATTGGATGACCTCGACGGGGGTTCTGGCAATATTGTCAATATGACTCTGGCGTCTTACACTGTGGCCGACGGCTCCGGCGTGCGCAACGATCCTGACATCGCCATCGACTCCTATGATGGAGCACATGTGGTATGGGTCGACACATACGACCCACAGGGTCTGTACTTTGGCACGCCACTGATTTACTACACGATGCTGACCTACGACTCGTCGGGCAACTTCGACGTACAAATCAACAATTCAATCATCACCCCGGCTCTCGGGTTCAAGGGCAACCCAGCGGTATCTATCGGAGCCAACAACACGGTAATCGTAGTCTGGGAGGACACGCGTGGAAGCCTAGTTGAGTACGTGGGCCTTCTGGACACCTCCGGTTCGATGACTACTGAATGGGAGGACATGTGCGCGGTTTTCTATGGAGGTAATCTGACCAGTGGCGATTACTTCCAAGGCGTCAAGCCGATGCTTGAAGCCGCCAGTATTACGGTTCTCGAGACCTTATATGCACTGAGCGGTACAATGTCGCACGCTGCAAACCACAAGAATTGCGAGGACGGCTACTTCGCTGGCGGCAACGGAACCGAGGGCCCAAGGTCGACATACCTTGGCCAGAACACCTCGGACACAACAGGCGGAATCCGCTCGTTGGACGCTGTGATGTACAACAACACCTCGCTCACAATACCCTCTGACTGGGGCTTCTACAGCGAGATGTGGGGCCCCGGGTCTACCTGGGCATGCCTCTCATGGCGTGACAACTCTGGTATGACTCCGGGCAATCCGGCGACCACAGCTGACCACCAGTGGAACCCAAACGCGACTAAGCTGATTATCCCGGTCTCCGATGAGGGCCCGTACGGTGGCTCAGGCAACGGGGCAGAGGCCCAAGAGGCCGATGACTACCAAAGCATCAGGGAAGCTCATGATGCGTGTGTCAGCGCTGGAATCATCCCGATACCTGTTGCTGGAACTACCTCCTACGGTGCCAGCACTATCTGGGCTAACGACACTCATGTTCGATCACACATGATGGATCTCGCTCAATGTGCGGGCAACACCACGGGTATCCAAGTCCGGACCTGCGACGACTCAGCAGTCAACACCACTGACGCAGGGGGGGATATGTTCCTGTACCCAACAGATAACATGGCCAACTTTGAGGGCGACTTCGAGTCGGGACACCTGACCAATGGATGGGGAGTGTCAGGCACATCCTCGAACACTTGGTTTGTCGAAGCGGCGAATGATGGAATCGTATACTCTCAGGCGAACCTATGTGACATCGGCGGCACCACGGGCAACCCGTCATTCTACTCCTTGTCCTGCAACTACACCCACCCGGCCGGAGAAACTGTCGACCTTACCGTGAATGTGGACGCTTGGGCTTCGGAGTTCAGCATGGACGTCGTCCTGCCCGATGGAACCGTGGCCTCATTCAATAGCAGTTCAGTATACAATCACTACAGCGGGGTTCTGGTCAGCTTAACGGGTGCAGGAAACTACACAATCTACCTAAACGACTCGTATGGAGACGGTGGAACATCGGTTTCTGCAGACTACACATATGTCTCTGCCACGAATCCATCCTCGACTCCAATCTCTGGCACCTACTCCGCCAGATCCGGGGACATATCCGATGGTGATAGCACCAACCTTGAGTTCACTGGGGTGATGTCCAACGGAACTGTCAGCTTCGCCTACAACGTCTCGTCTGAGGTTAACTTCGACTTCCTAAGATTCTACATCGATGGAGTACAGGTCGGACAGTGGTCCGGAACTCAAAGCGGGAACTTCTCTACACCTGTTTCTCTGGGCCAACACACGCTGAAGTGGACCTATGTGAAGGACGGCAGCGTCAGCGCGGGAAGCGATGCCGCTTGGATAGACGATGTGGTGATTCCACTAGCTAACTACACACAGGAGATGCAAGCCCTAGTTCAGTCGATCATCACCCTGACCACGGCCACAGGTTCCACAGAGACATTCCTCACCGTACTCAACCCCTATTCCTTACTGAACAACCCACGCTCAAGTTGGCATCCAGGAGACTCAGCCACCTCGATTAACCCAGATACTGGGCAATATGTCGAGGATATTGGCCCCTCGCTGGACTATGTTTGGCAGGACGGTGGCGGCTGGGGTACAATCGGCCACTTCGTGTTGGTCAACGACACCCGGCTAACCAATGGGCACGGTTGGAGTTCTAGCCCCGACGTCAATGTCGATGACGATGGCAACATCCACGTCGTCTGGGTCGATGGCCGCTCAACTATCCCGAGCAAGGCCGGCCCGTCGCAATTGCACTACATGCAGATCGATCTTGACAGAGCCGGGACACTAGATGGTGAGCCCGATGGCTTGGACATGAGCGAGGTCGCAGTGGTATCCGATTCAGCAGTCGTAGGCTCTGATATGACTTGGGGATCGAATCCGAGAGTCGATTTCGACAATGACGACTCCATCCATATTACATGGTTTGAATCTACACCGCAAACCAATCAAGAAAGTAGCAGCGTGGAATTGAGATGGACTAGAATCCTGTCTCCCAATTTAATCGACGGCCAATTGCCTTTGGGAAGGACCCTAGAACAGGCATATGGTGTCATCAACACCAGAATTATCGCTACAAGCAATGACAACCTGATGGGTGTGTTCGGGACAGGTCTGGACACCAGCTCACAGCCTATAGTGAACTTCGACTGGCCCAACCGCGACATCATCTGGACTACCCCAGATTGCGCTCAGGACACCACTTCTCGCGAGAAGTGGGACGTCTGCATGTGGTCTGAGAGCGTCTACAACATGGCAATCGAATTAGACCCCGGTTCGGAAGATGAGATTTCACTCCAGCCAGGTCAGTCTGCGGATATCGGGATGCTGTTGAGAGGAATCAGAATTCCCGGGGGCAGCGACATAGTAGTTTCTGACACTTCGGAAGCTCCTGAGCATTGGCACATCGAGGTCGGGTTCTCTCAGACATACCAGAGTACTACCACTCTTGTGGACGGGTCGACCGCTGATCTGGACCTGTTCATCAGAGCTCCTAGCCTCCAACATGTGAATGAGGGCCAGAGCTTCGAACTCTCGGTTATCGTCAGCTCTTCAAGCAAGGCCGAAGCCACGACCAGCAAGTCATTCCATATCGATTTGGTAAATCTGGGAGACTGGAATGATGATGACGGAGACGGAATCTTAGACTATGAGGATGATTGCCAGTTCGGTGATTCAGGTTGGACCTCAGACGTTGACACCGACCACGACGGAGACGGTTGTAGGGACTCCACCGAGGATCTCAACGACGACAATGACGGCTATGTCGACGTTGATGACTCATGCCCGTCAGGCCATATGGGAGAGCACGTAGATCTCGACGGTGATGGCTGTGATGACATCCATGAGGACCCAGACAATGACGGTGATGGAGTAGAGAACCACCTAGACCTGTGCCCCAACGGGGCCCAATACTGGGCGTCTTTCGCCGAGGACAACGACGGCGATGGATGCCGAGACGCCGATGAGGATGACAATGATGACAACGACCCTTATCTGGACGACGTCGACCAATGCCCCTCAGGTATCTCTTGGTGGAACAGTATCCTGTTCGACCACGATGGCGATGGATGCCACAACTTGGAAGATCCCGATGACGACAACGACGAGATTCTGGATCACGACGATCTGTGTCCACTGGGCATGACAATATGGATCTCAGAGCCTGCCAGTGATTACGACTCAGACGGATGTCATGATTTTACTGAGGACAATGACAGAGATAACGACGAGGTTCTAGACTTGGACGACAACTGCCCGACTGGGATGCTCGGTTGGATCTCCACACCTCTCAATGATTGGGATTCCGACGGCTGCCATGACGACTACGAAGATCTCGACGACGACGACGACGGATTCTTTGACTGGGAAGACTCATGCATCAGGAGCTCAGTGATTGCCGAATCGCATATCGATGGAGATGGTGATGGCTGCGATGACTACACCGAAGACACGGATCTCGATAACGACGGCATAGAAACAGCCTATGACAACTGTGAATTTGATCAATCTTCCACTTGGGTATCAACATCTGAGGAGGACTATGACTCGGATGGTTGCGTTGACTCAGTCGATTTCGACGACGACGGCGACGGGGTGTACGACGAGTATGACCAATGTCCCCTGAGCGTAAATGTGATTTCCGATTTCGACAGGGATGGTTGCGACGACTCAACCGAGGACTGGGACGACGATGGCGATGGAGTCCCCGATTCCTCCGACAGATGCCCTCTAGGGTTGATGAATTGGGATTCCTCATCAGGTTCCGACATTGATGGAGACGGCTGTATGGATTCGTTGGAGGATGATCGAGTGACCGGGCGAATACTACACACTCTGCGCAGCAATGCGTTCATGACGCTGATGATAGCGAGCTCTGCAGTGCTTTTGCTCGCAGGGATGATGATGTCTGCTCGCAAAGGACGCTCACGCATCCTTATGGAGGACCAGACTTGGTCTGTGGAGGAGACCATGAGAGACACAGTTGAGGCCGTGGAAGATACTCAACAGCAGGTCAGGGATCTCTCTGATTTGGGATACTCTCCCGAGGTAGCTCAGGCCATTGTCGAGAATGAGGAGAGAGCGCGAAGGCGCAGGAATTGAATCAGATCAAACATCTATGAATCATTTTCTTAACCTCACATGATGCCTCAGAGACAGGAGGGTCGAGATGAGGGCGGTAAGGGTCGAGTGTTCCATCCCATCAATAGAGCACGACCACAGAGTCCAAGCAGCCCTGCGGGCGGTCAGCTGGGACTATCGCGGAGTACTCGACCAAATTGACGGTTGTCTGCGGGTGTTGTGCGAATGTATTACCACAGACGGTAACTGCCCTCCACCCGGTTTCGAGATTGGAGGTATCAAGGTAGTCGAGATATTGGAAGAATGGAGTACTGAGTACCTTACTCATCATTTGGTTTCTCTTGAGTTCGAACAGGAAATGGTAGGTCATTTCTTCCAATCCAGAGATTTGACTCTGTTAGCCGGGACTAACTTAACTTCCAATGGGCTGGTCATCCAAGTAGCGGGCAGACAATCCTCGATGGTTAACTTTCTGAGAGCATTCCGAGAATCCGTACCGGTAGAGAGAATTACCTCTGCACAGTCCTCGGAAGGGATCATCCAAAAGGGCCCGACACTGCAACAACACAGGATAATCAAGGTGGCACACAGAAACGGCTGGTACGAGGTCCCGAAGAGAATCTCGATCAGAGGATTAGCATCCAAGTTGGGCCTGTCAAAGTCAACCGTGGCAGAGCAATTGGTCAAAGCCGAGAGCGAGATAGTGGGCGGCTTTCTTGAGAACTCGCGCTAGATTGCGAAAGCATCCAGTCTCATCTGCCGCCCCCTCTTGACGAACCAGCTGTTTCGCAGGTCATCGGGTGCAGAAACCCTAGGGGCGACGTATTCTATTGCCTGCTCAAGGGTGTCGAACTCCTTCAAGGATCCACTCATGGCCTTTCGGACCGTCTCTCGGATCAGCCATACTCCTACCGGGGCCCAGTAACCCGGACCGATATCTCTCCAGACCATACAGGCTCCGGAGCGACGAATTGAATCCATGTACTCAAGCACACCCAGTCTCGCTGAGTAGTAGGCGCCGGTTATGCAGTGCGCGTACTCCTTTCGAGGTTCAAGGTCCTCCCAGTCACCAAGAACCTTGCCAGTACCTGTCCAGACACTCCCTCTAGTCCAAGCTTCGAGCATGTGGTAAGCCCATAGTCCGGGCGCGAGGATGACATGGAATCGATTGTCCAGATAGGTGGCCTCGTAGACCTGAACCTTGTCGAGAGAGGGGTAGTGCCTGACTTTGTCCCACAGTTGCTTGCTCAGCATATCGTCTGTAGCCGTTATGCCCCATCTTGTGGGAACCAGCTTCCTGTTGCCGGCTCTTCCGAGCAATCCTGCAGAGAGCAAACGGGAGATCTGAGCCTCGCCGACGGATGCCTGGGTCAATTCTTCCATCGCATCGGCGGCTAAGAGGTCCTCCTCATCGGAAATCGAATCGACCTTGCGAGGGACGCTTGCATGTCCGACGACCTCAGCCCGAAGGACCTCTCCTGACGGTCCGAGCGGGGTACTCATGCTGTCGAAGGTGGGGCTGCCGCCCACCATAATAGGGCGTGCGAAACTCATCTCGATATCGACACTCCTGTCAGCCATCGCTATCTCCTGCGTAGTCTCAAGCATCTGGTCGGGTGACTGCGCACTGCGTACTCGCATGACTCTGCCCCCGGTAATCAGGCTGGCATGCCTTGCTGCCACCTCTTCCAGGGGCCTTCCGAACAAATCTGCAGGATCTCCGCTGACGAGTTGCTGCGAATCACTTTCTTCGGCCATCCATGTGGCACTCGGACCTGCCCTGACGTCTGGGTAGCCGTACCTGCCGACGAACATAGATGGCGGGCTAGGGCCGACTAGCTCACTCAGGCTCTCTGAATCATTAGTGGGCAGCCTCAATCTGACCTCAGCAAGAAGCGGGCAGGGGGATATGCCACACAGGCCCTTGGTACCTCGGCAGTCGATGCACTCTGGGAACATCGGAAGGCAATCGCAATTGATTGCTCTTAGGCATACTGTCACATGAACTCAGGACGGCGGCATTCAAAGGGGTGATTGCGTTGCGACGAGTGAGAGAAATGTCGAGGATCCCCGCAGTCATCTTGCAGCACTTCGTCGGCCTTTCGGAATACGAGAGGATGTTGGCTATCGACAAGGCTTCGAGAGAGCTTGCGATGAGCGTCGATGAGATACAGGCCGAGATTGACGCCTTCCAGGACGAGCCCTTCAATCAGCACACACCAGTCGCCGAAGAACCAGTGCGAGAGTCCCCCAAGCGGAAGCCGATATTCAGACGACCAAAGAAGAATGACGAAGGAGGGCCTGAGTTCATAGATGACTCTCATAAGTATCGTTTCAGATATGATCCCAGCCAAGCCGGTATGAATCGTCAGAAGGACGCTACTCAAGCTATCTCATGCCCTCATTGTAAGGCCGCGCTGGCGATTCCTGAGATTAGACCAATCAATGTGACATGCCCCGCATGCATGATGGAATCGACGTTCGAGGCCTGACTAAACTCCCCAGAACCTTTCCTCTCCGGATAGGCCATCTTCCTCAGTGACTGACATCACCGCGGTTCTCAGCAGATAGTACAGGGCTATTGTGAACACAGGCATCCCCCAAGTATCGCTCACGCTCTGGTAGTCGAGGCTGAAGTCGGACCCACCCATCTCTACCAGAATAACCACCAAAGCAGCCTTGGCGAAGGTGTACACCACTGCTCCCAGACCCAAGAGGAGGACGCTTCGACCGGTGAACGAACCTTCCTTCCAGCGCAGGACACCCAGAGACAGCATGAACGAGAATGCAGCGACGACTATCCAAGTTAATGCTTCATTGATAGCTATCGCCCACACTGCAATATCGCGATTAACCGCATCGACATTGAAGTCCGAGCCCAAACCAGCGACATAGCCAGCAATCTCTGAGCTGTTTGACGAGAACACCTGATATCCTGTTAGAACAGATAGCAGAACCGAGACAATCGACAAGCCCCAGAGCAGTGAGGACCAGATGCCTCCCGTGGCGCTCTCCCTCATGTCGATCATTAAACGGTCCAGCTGTCTCTCCCAGCCCAGTCCCTTCGCGAACAGCCAGATACCGATGAATAGAGGCATGGCCCCGATGAGAGCAGCCCCATTGGGCAGGATCAGACCCAGACCAAAAATCATCAGGAAAACTGCGACCGGGACAAGTAGACGAGCCCTCCATCGAGGATCATCAATTGCCTTGGCGATGTAGTAGTATGTACTCTCGATACCCTTTGATTGCCTCACAATCACCTTCTCCACGTGATCGACCCTGACTCTCGATGTGATGATGGGGAGCGAAGCCTCGTCATCGGCTCCGTCAGTAACCAGAACAGCAGAATCAGGCTGGAACTCCTGAATCACCTCATCGAGCTGCATCGCTATCGCGCGGTCGCTTCGCGGACCTACCCTGACGTCCCCCGTCAGCAGAGCAATCTCAATCTCGTCATTGCCCTGACCACCTTCCACCATTCTGTCATAGTGGTGAAGTGCCCCAAGAATTGCGTTGGTGTCTGATTCCTCAGGGTCTGCTATACCGAGCTTGACGGCAGCACGCATGGCGTCCTTACGGCTGACCACCGGACCTCTGATGCCAGCCTTGACCCCGAGGTCGTTGTCGCGGTCGACAGTCAGTACGAGAGTCCTCACCATGGCTACTCATCCGATTTGGACAGCGATACGGCCCTGCCCATATCAAGAATTGGCCGTCTCGGGCTCGCTCTCAGCGTCTTGAGGCTCCTTACTGTCCAGCGAACCCTCTCTGAAACGACTCCTTTGCTTGGCTCGTATGTACTTCAAAGGGTGAGTCAGCCACTCCTGGTCACACAGTCTGTCGTCTCCAGGCTGAACCGGACAGCGAGCCGAAGTCTTGAGCGCAGAGCACCCGTGTGGTGTGTAATCACGCTCGTAGATTTGGTTGACTTGGTATCCCGTGGTCTCGGCATTGTAATCAGGAGCGTTGGCGAAGAAGGAACAGGTCTGCTCCTGACTCAGGCCTATCGATTTCGAGAAGGCGGCGAGGAAGACTCTGCCGACGTGGTTGACATTGACACCTTGATTGAGCTCTGAAACTGCGGACTCGAAGCACGGCGGCCAGTCCTCTCTGATGGCCGCTGACATAGGCATCTCTGCCTTTACCTGCTCTGAGAGAAGTGAGGTAATCCTCTCTACTGGCTCCGAAAACAAAGCGGCAAACTCCTCGCTCATACGACTCATCCGCTCTAGGCAAGCATCGGTCAGATTCTCTCTGACACGCTCCTTTAACAGCCTCGCAGTACGCTTTCTACTGTTCTCTCCCACGGCTGGGTCCATGCACACCCACCCATCCTTAACCGGGCGGTTAGGCAGATGCCAGTAGGCGCCAGAAATTCTCGGGCACAGCTCGATGAAGTCAACCATGGGAATCCAATAGACCAAGTCCTCATTCCCCTGCTGCGGCTCAGTACGGAAATCCGATAGGTATGATGAGGCTAACAACTCAAAATTACCCGAGTCCCTCCCAAATAGCTTGTCTGCCCGACTAGCCTCACCCTCGACCCAGCGAGCAAGCAATCTCTCGTTGAAAGAAGCACATACAACAAGCATAGCGTGTAGGAATGACAACACCTCGGTCATCCTTCCTATCTCGGTGGACAAATCAACGGTGGTCGCAGTATCGGCCCCGTCCTTATGCATCACGCTGTCCAGAAGCCTGAGCCTCCCTCGAGTCCTGACATCCTCAAGCCAAGGAGTCTCGATTAGATCCTCTATGGTGACACCATTATCCTCAAGGACCTGTCGCATGTACTCCCTACCTTGTGGCAGGAAGGGGTATCGCGCCAGTAGCTTCCCGTCTTCGATAGTAGGGAGAGCCAGAGGCATTGGCATGAAAGCAGATAGTCGCGAGGGTTATTCAACACTCACCATACCCTTCTACTGGAGCAGTGTGCATGGACAAGCCGACCGAACTACGCCCGGTGGACCCTAGGTTGGTCAATATCCAATCGGATGTGCGAGAGCACTTCGGGTGGGATTTGAACTCAGACCTCTCCAGTGCTCGAGATATGATGGATCTTGTGGAGTCCTTCGACATCAGGTCATGGGAGAGGCCACATCGTGCAGCAAACGTTGCGACAGTTTACCGAAGATTGGTTCTGCGTGATACCGAAGTCGCAATAATGGGGGCTGCTGTCGAGCCTGAAGAGGTGGAAAACGTCCTACAGCGACCCTCACTATTGGTTGCTGCAGACGGATCTGCTGGAGTCTTCTCCATGCTTCCAGCCTCGACTGCTGAGAGAGCCTGGTCAAGGCTGATTTGTGTTGTCAGCGATGCAGATGGAGGGGATGGGACCTACGAGGCAGTAGATCGTGGGAAGCCGGTTTTCCTACACGCTCATGGTGACAACCGACCCGATTGGACATCACTGTTAGAGCATGCTTCCGAACTAACTACTCCACCACCTCTGATTCTCACCCATCAGACCGATTCACCAATTGAGGGGATGAGTAATCCAGGCGGCTTCACAGATGGTGACAGGGCCGCGTGTATCGTCCGCTCCATCGGCGCTCCGATTGAATCAATCTCCATGTTGGGCACTCGTATGGATATTGTCGGACGTTGGTCGGGAGTCACCGATAAGGAAGCTAAATTGGAGAAATTGAAGTGGATGAGTGAGGTATTGGGAATCCTAGGGATCTGAGTCTAGATGAAGTCCTCAAGGGTCATCACCGTCACCTTATCATCGTTGAACAGCGAGTCTACGCTATCAGTCATCCATCCTACTCTCTGCTTTGTGTAGTCATCGACGCCATACCTCTCGATTACATCGCTTGTGATTTTGATGTACTTGCGAACAGCACCCTCAGAGACTGTCAGCACCACATTTCCACCGCATAGAGCACCGTCTTCCTGAGATGTTCCGAGCCCAAAGCCTCTGCTGCTGGTAGTCTGGATGCACTTGCCCGCCAGAGGCATCCTGCGATATGAGTGAGAGCACTTTACGCACCGCACCTTCTGCCTAGTGAAAGCCATCATGTTCCCTCTTAGGTCAGGTAGGAAGTGAGATTCTATGACCTGCGAGGCCACTCTTGCAGCACTCACTGACCTTAGCCGCCGACCTATCGCCAGTTGTGCTAGCATCTTGTCCTCCATCGTTTTGAGAGTCTTGTAGGAGGAGTTCACAGGACCAGAGTCTAGTTCTCCCGAGTCATGTGTCCATCCGTAGCCCCGAATCTCTCCCACAGTTCCGACTCTACCATTGACCAGGTCAACTATGCCCTCTACTTTCGTAGGATGAGGCTGTGACTTCGTAGCTTCATAGAACGCCTTACTGTAAGACCAAGAACAATCCACATTGAGTGCTTCCTTGTCAATCTCACTCGCATCGATTCTAGTGCTGAGAACCAGAGGTGCATCCATCCTTCCGCCCCTGCCGGAGGGCAGGATTGACTTGGAGAAGTTCAGGAGCCCGTCGAGTAGTAGCATCAGGCTGTCCTCATCTCCATCACAATTTCTCCTCTTAGCGGCGTGGAAGAGTGGATGCGCGTATCCAGCAGACGCATCTGTCCAGCCGATTATCCGGCACAGAACTCCACCAGAGGTGTGTGGTGCCAAACCAATCCCCAGATGCCCTACTATGTCTATCTCATTTGTCGCCTCATAAAATGGCTTCATGCCATAAAACCTCACCAGCAAATCATCCACAAAGGCACAGGTGGACAGAAAGTGCTGTCTAGAAGACCTCGATGCAACGAAGTCCTGCGGCAGAAGCTCCAGCATCTGCTCGTCTGAGCCAAGAGACTCTCCGAAGACATCATGTGAGTAGCCGAGCTCAGCCAGACGCTGCCATGGAGTCCCTATCTCACTCGGTCTGAAATGAGTCAGGGGAACATCGCTCATGTCGTAGCGAGATGTCCCGTCACGGAAAACAGAAACTCCGTACTTCGCGCGCAGTATCCCCTTCTCTATCGGCTCCGGCGTTTGGTCTACTGAAATCAGTCCCTTGACTGCCTTGATTCTATCAGGTATCCTGTCGAGACCCAAAGCTCTCCTCTTAGTCTCGACAACCTTGCCTAGGGGAATACTCGTCCTCTGACCTCTCCTCCTCCTGTTTTGATCACCTCTCCTCTTTCTGATACTGGTTCTGCCACCGCATTCCTCGATCTTCTCAGAGAGCCGATGATGACACCTCAGGTGAGGAGAGTCCTTGCCGCACTTGTCGCATATTCGTGGACCTAACTCGACCCGAATCGACCCCTTGGCAGCAGCTTGACCCAGAAGTCGCTGGGGTCCACCACTTTCGCCTATGGGGTAGAGGGCGTGAACCATCGGCTTCATCTCACGAACACCGGCTTTCTCCGGGCGCCCCATCCTTGATCCGACCCTACAAGGGACAGAATCTTCCCACCTCAAACCGGACAGTCTTCTGACTAGCCAGAGGGATCTCTCAACTTCATGGTCATCAAGCAGCGAGATAGCGGCCTTGAGCAGACTAGGGTCGTCAGCCCCAGGGTCTTCAATCTCAGCAGCCGCTGCCCTACCTTCTGCATCGGTCTCCGAGATTCCCAGACCCCTCTGGCGTGCAGCCGTTTCCGCACGCATCCTCTCTACGGCTCTTACCGCTTCAATCTCTTCCAGCCTCCCCCTCTCTCGCGATAGAGCCTCAGTAGCCTGTTTGATTCTAGATACTCTATCGTTGATGTGTGGAGCGGCATCGACAGCCACGCAAACTCCCTCACTTCTGTGCTCTAGGCCAAGACCATCCAACAAACCTTCCCAAGCCGAGGCGATTACGATGTCATCACCATCGTGATGATGTTCCACACCCAATGTCATCAGGGATGATTTGACCACTCCGTGTTCGTGGACCATTGTCCAGAGCGGCCATTCACCTGTCGAGGGCGCAGGTAGTCCGATATCCTCGAAGTGGGAATCATGAGACCAGCCGGTCGCTGCACCAAACATTCTCAAGCCACCCTGCTCTATTTCGGAGTGGCATAATGCCTCGATTAGTTGTGGTGCGAAGGACATTGGCATGTCGGACCACCAAAGGTTCCACGGTGGGGGCACGGCGGCGCCATATTCTCTGATTGCATTGCACACCTGCCCCCAAGTCAACTCCATGTCACGCAGGTACAGTTGCCAGTCACGCTTCCTCAGGCTACGCTCAATCTCGCGCTCACCTCCTCGCTCAATGGCACCATTGAAAGGAATCCCTAGTGGCAGAGAATCTCTACTCAATCCCAACATAGTAGCGAACGCTTCGACCTTGTCGGGATGGTCCAATGCATCGGAGAGATCTGCTGCCCACCAGTCTCTGTTGTAGCCAGATGGAACGAGATTCTTGTTGTTCTCTAGGAATTCGCCAAAGCCGGATAGGATCTCTCCTGAGTCCCATATGGTTAACACATCAACAGAGCAGGAACGCCATTCCTCCACAGTTGATACTCGAAGGTATGATCCGTCTTTCAGCAATACAGTAGGGCCATCTAAATCGATACATGGAGTCGCTGCGCAGGCTTTTCCAGGACGTTCTGTTTTCATTTGTGTTCCTACAGATATGAAACTCCCATGAGCTTCCATAGATATGGGATTTATCCCTGCTGCTGCCAGACCTGTAGCACGACTCCTTCCGTATCTCAGACGAAATGCGCCAGGCTCCCCCGGTCCTCCGAATACTGGCCGACCCGCGATTACATCCTGCATGAATTTGTCATTCTTCGGAATAGCTCTGCCTATGAATTCCTGCCAATCTCCACTGTCTTGTTTTTCATCCAAGCCCTTTGAGGTGAATTTAGAGATAAACTCCCAACCAGGAATTTCTAAACGCTCAGTATGCTTCTGAATTTTTGGGGCTTTCAAACACAAACCCTCGCCTATGACCAGTAGAACCCCACCTCTAATTCTGGTCCTAGGGGTATTGTTCAAACTAACTATGTTGCGAACCTCCTTGTAGCCAGCGCATTCCTGCCGTTCAGTTTCCTCACCATTGATCATCACGGGGCAAGCCCTGACAATTTCTTCCACTTCCTCAGGCGGCGGTTTGTATTGGAGGCCAACACGATAGAGTCCGAACTCCTCCTTTACACGCTCCACCTCTGGAGTCGTTGGAACATACCTTCCTATGCCCAATTCACGCCGAAGCATGTCACCGATTAGTACACTCAGAGCCTGACCGGTTCCGCCTGCAGCTCTGATAGGTCCGGCGAAGTCGATGGACAGGAACTCAGAACCATCTGCGTTGTTCATTATCCGAACACCACCAATCCCCTCTAGCGGAGCAACTAGAACTGCCTCAGTAAGTACAGCAAGGCCGACTCTGAGGCCAGAATCAATCGCCTTGGTGATATCACCCGTCTTAGCATGCATTCTCTTTGAGACATCCAAGGCTATCTCGATAGCAGCAGACTCTCTATCCGTACTCTTCAACAAGTCTCGTAAATCGTCTTCTATTCGAATGGGTTCTTGATCAGTGGCCGGAAGTAGGTAGTCCTCGAGTA
>JBJLJN010000021.1:0-57799 GCA_045559735.1 Candidatus Thalassarchaeum sp.
AGAGGATCTGCGACAAAGTCGTCGATCACGGTCCGTGTGAGATAATCAGAGCTTAGCCAACTCTGACTTGAGAGCAGGCAGAGCATCCTCCCAGGTTGCGACTATCCCGTAGTCTGCAACCCCGAAGATAGGTGCATCCGGATCCTTGTTGATTGCAACGATGTACTTGCTTGTCTTCATACCCGCAAGATGCTGTATCGCTCCACTAATTCCCACAGCTATGTACAGACTTGGCGTCACCGTCTTACCTGTTTGGCCGACCTGCATGCTGTGCGGAATCTCATCCCAGGTATCCACAGCGGCCCTGCTGGCGCCAACGGCAGCTCCGATGATGTCTGCAACCTCATTCAGGTGCGAGAAGTTGGACGGGTCCCCCATCCCCCTGCCCCCTGAGATGATTATGTTCGCCTCGCTGACATCCAGCCTCTCGTTGGCCTTGGCGATTGCCTCCTTCACCGCCAGACTCACATTCGCGCTTTGATTGACCGTGCCAACATCAGCACTGCCTCCATCGGGTGCGGCATCGAAAGCATTGGCTCGCAGTGTGATGACGCAGGGTGCGGAGACGCTCAAAGTCTCGATTGCCTTGCCCGAGTAGATAGGCCTAGTGACAACCATGCCTGCATCCAAACCCGTGGCATCCTGAATCACTGGGATTCTTCTGATTGCAGCCAATGATGCCGCAATATCTCTTCCCCGAGGAGATGCTGCTGCGAGGACGAGTTCGCCAGTAGCGAGAGAGTCGAGCGCAGTAGCCCAAGCCCCCCCTTCAAAGGTCGCGAAACAGTCGCCTTCTACTGAGATAACCTTGGCAACTCCAGAAATCATCGAAGCCTCAGTGACTCCGACTCCTCCAGGGCAGATTACAGTGGTAGTTCCTCCCACCGAGGTGGCGGCCCCGATCATCTGGGCAGTGACCGGAGTCAATCCATCTGCAGTAGAATCTGCAATTACAGTCACATTCATTCAAATCACCTAGATTATGTTGGCCTCATCTCTGAGCTTACCCACTACCGTAGCTACCGAATCAGCACCCTCAAACTTCTGTCCAGGTGGCTTCTCGGGCGGGGCTGAATGACTCATCACAGTCACCCTTGAATTGTCCAAAGAAATTCCCAAATCGCCTGATGATATCGTTTCTATGCCCTTCTTCTTGGCCATCATGATCCCCCTTACGTTAGGTCTACGAAGCTCATCCGAGCCCTTGTCGAATGCGAATACGCAGGGTGCTGAGATTTGGACTCGCTCGTCACCGCCCGAACTGGCGCGCAATGCGAGATAACTCCCTCCATCCGCAGAGACCTCGGAGACATGAGAGACGCAACTGGCACCGATTAGAAGGGCCACTCCGGGCCCCGTTGAACCAGAATTCGAATCGGCTGCTTGCTTGCCACAGAACACTACATCGCAATCGGTCCGGTCCAGTGCAGCAGCCAGAAGCGACTGTATCTGAGTGCTGTCAAGCGCGTGGAGGTCCTCGACTAGGATATGAAGCAGCGAATCTGCACCCACGGCGGCGGCATCGGTCAGCATCTTGGCTGCGCGCGCGGGCCCACAGGTGATGGCCACAACATCGCCCCCACCTTCCTCTTTCAGCCGCAGAGCTCCCTCTAGAGCGTACTCGTCATAGGGGCTCATCGACCACTTGCTGACTGCAGATTCGTCGACTCTATCTCCGGATACTCCGATCTTGGCGGTAGTGTCAGGGACTTGCTTGAGCAGAACTCCTATGGGCATGAGCAACAGCACCCCGAACGACAGTCCCGCTATCAATTTTCGGAAATCCCAGTGTGTCGAATCTAGGGCTCTCTGGTGAATGATTGGATGCCGGTGATATGGCGTCCGAGAATCAGGTTGTGGATGTCATGAGTGCCCTCATAGGTCTTGACAGATTCCAGATTGGCCATGTGCCTCATCACTGGGTACTCGTCGAGGATTCCATTGGCACCATGTATGTCTCTCGACATTCTAGCGATCTCCAACGCGATGTCGACGTTGTTCATCTTAGCTAGTGATATCTGCTCTGGAGTCCAAGTCCCATCATCCTTCTTCTTGCCGAGGTGATATGCCAGTAACTGGGCCTTGGTAATCTCCCTGAGCATCCAAGACAGTTTGTTCTGGACCAATTGGAACGAGGCTATCGGATGACCGAACTGTATCCTGCTCAATGCATACTCCTTGGCCGAGTCGAAGCATGATTGCGCTGCCCCCACTGCGCCCCATGAAATCCCGTAGCGAGCATTGTTGAGGCAGCTAAATGGCCCCTTCAGTCCTTTGACTCCCGGTAACATTCTGTCTTTGGGAATCCTGCAGTCCTGAAGCACCAATTCGCTGGTGACGCTGGCCTTCAGAGAGTGTTTTCCGGTCATCTCAGGAGCCGAGAAACCAGAATCGTCTTTCTCGACGATGAATCCGCGAATCACCCCGTCGAGCTTGGCCCATACTACGGCCAGATCGGCAATCGTGCCGTTAGTGATCCACATCTTGGCTCCGTTCAGTAGATAGTGGTCGCCCTTGTCCTCAGCGCGAGTAATCATGTCACCAGGATTAGAGCCGTAGTCAGGCTCGGTAAGCCCGAAGCAGCCGATTAGCTCGCCGGTCGCCATCCCCGGAAGGTAGTGGTTCTTCTGCTCCTCACTACCAAACTCCCAGATTGGGTACATCGCAAGAGAGCCCTGAACGCTGGCGAACGAACGCACTCCGCTGTCGCCGCGCTCTAGCTCCTGGCAGATGAGCCCGTAGGCGATGTAGGACAGGCCCGGGCACCCATATCCCTTCAGAGGGGCGCCCAGAATGCCCATCTCACCGAGATCAACTCTCCACTTGTCAGGGAATACCCCATCGCGGCAAGCCTCCTCTATATTGGGAATGACTTCCTTGTCCACCCAGTCCCTGACCATGTCGCGAACCATCCTCTCCTCTTCAGTGAGGAGGGCATCGATGTCGTAGAAGTCCAATGCCTCGTATGCCATGCTTCTCACCTATCGCGACTACGCTGCCCAAATCAACGTTGCCGACTAACGCCCTCTCTTCCTGCGCGCCTCGCGCTTCGCAGAACGTTTTTCCTCAACGGTTCCGAATCTCTGTGTGAACCAATTCTGAAGTCTTGGTGAAAAGCTCATTGTCACGCTCAGAATAACCAGAACGACCACAGCCGGGATGGCTATCAGAATCCACGCCCCTAGGACGGCTGGAATCGATTGAGAGGGTGGATGGTAATGAATCAGAGTTCCTCTATCGGTCAGAATCCAACCACTGTCCCGGTCCGTCGACCAAGTGGATACTACTCTCTGCCCCGCGATACCGACATCAAAGTCCACCACATCCGAGTTCTCAAGCCAAGGGAATGTAGCATTCTCGCTTAGATCATTCTCTAAAAGTGCGAATGGAGTAACTGAGATAATCGACCTATCGTAGTGTTGCCCCGTTAGGCCAGTAAATGTACCTTCAACTCCTGTCAACTGCCTCATTGTCAGGACGGACCACCCTGGAAACTGAGAGTTAAGATCAATCATTCCAATGTTCCTGTCGTCCGAGACTGCAATGCATTGACCATCGTCTACAGGAGGGCAGTACACATCTTGCCAAGCATGGCCAGTACCTCCTATCCAATACAAAGAGTGGTCTCTGTCGATTACCCCTATGCCGTCGATCACACTCGTGACTACGCAGAGCATCTGGGTCCCATGGCAGTCGATCCCGGTGACATCACCACTTCCTCTTCCATCTAGCAAGTGTACCTCGGCACCCCCATCGGCTGCAGCCCTCATCTTCCAGAGCCAGCCGTCAGAACCTCCGACATACGCCCAAGATCCACCGGGGTTCCAAGCCACGGAATGAAGATCGACATTACCGAACTCGAGATCACCTCCCGCATCAGTCACTGAATGATCACTCTGAGCATACCTCAGCACCTCTCCAGATTCGCCTACGATCAAGGCAGTCTGACCGCCTGGATGGAAGTCTCCCGCATGCAAGTCATCTTCGCTGTTCCATACCAATTCAATCCGAATTAGTGGGTCAGATGCATCTAGCAGCTCGATGTACGACTCGGCCCCGTAAACAATCACATTCTCACCGGCTGGATCGACTGCAGCCCCCTCGATACCGAGATCAACAGGTGCGAGGCTGATTACCGAATCCAGTTTCACAGCTGAATCGGCATGCGCATGCGGTAGCAGAATGATTGAGATCAGAAGCGCGGACAAGGCCCTTACGCCGGAGGTAGCCATGCCCGGCGGACGGGTGGCTTCTGTTTAGCCCGTTCGACAAGTCCAGACCCACGAACGGCAACAGCATTCAAGAAGTCCCCAGCCGGCGTCGTGGCATGGAGAGATTGGATGTCAAGCGAGGACTTGTGAAGCAGGTTTCGGAGAATGGTGGCCTAGTGACTCTAGCGAGAGAGTTCTTCGACGATGCGAAGGACTCCGGAGGTAACTCGTTCAGTGGTTCTCACGGAGTAATGACCTCGATTAATGCCCATTACAATGAGAAGGGTGCCCTGATTGTTGATGTCACCAATGTGGCCCCGGATTTCGAGGACACTGAGGCGGTGAAGGCCGCCATGGACGACAGAAAGAGGTGGACCTCATTCCTCGATGCTGCTACTGGTTACAACTCCAAGCAGAGAGGGGATAAGGCGAAAGAATGGGCCAAGAAGGCCAGCAAGGCGAACTCTGCTATCTCCGCCGCTCGCCACTTCATGTCAATGTCGGATAACATCCCCGAAGAACTGGTTTCACAGGCAGACTCTATCATTGCCGAGATAGAGGAGGCCCTCGAGCAGGGTGACAATACCAAGGCTGCAGGCAGGGCCGCGAAGCTGACGAAGTTGCTTGATTGAGGTGAGCATGAAGGAGAACGACCCGCTGATGTCACTGGGTGACAAGGATCGGGAACGCATCGATAGGATGTTCGCAAGCTGCGCCGAGGTGGTCGGTGTCGAGCATGTAGCATCAGCCATCGCAGGAGGGTCGACGCATTCCGGAGACGGCCAATTGGTCGCATACATCGGACTTGAGCCCAGTGGTAAGGCCCATGTCGCATATGTGCTACTTGCAGACGCCATCCGTGATATGCTCGACGAGGGAGTGAATGTGATTATCCTGCTTGCTGACTGGCATGCATGGGTCAACGACAAATTCGACAGAGACATGGATAAGATCACGATTGCCGGAGAATACTTGGTCGAGACATTCAGGGGGCTTCTGGACAATCCTCCTGAAGGGGAGGGGCCTGGAGAAATCAGGTTCCTTAGCGCATCAGAGCTGATGGCATCCGGTAAGTACTGGGAAAGGGTTCTGAGATGCTCGAAGAACATGAGCCTCTCAAGAGTGCGCAGGACATTCAGTATCATGGGTCGTGATGAAGACTCCTCAGACCACGATCTCGCGGCTTTCTACTACCCGGCTTTGCAGGCTGCTGATATCTTTGAGTTGGAAGTCGACATAGCATTCGGCGGGATGGACCAACGCAAGGCGCACATGTACATGCGAGAGGTCGCTGACAAGTACGACTGGCCCAAGGCCACCTGCATCCATACTCCTATGATGTCCGGACTCAAGGGCCCTGGGGGAAGAATGGACTCGTTCGACCACAAGATGTCCAAGTCTGATCCCGGCAATTCAATCCTGCTAGACGATGACCGAGAATCGCTCAGGAGTAAGATGCGCGGGGCATTCCTCGAGGTAGGCAATTCCGAGTCTCCGGTGTTCGAGATTGCCCGACTGATTATCCTGCCCCGTACGGGTTCAATCAAAGTGAATCCAGACCCGAAGTATGGAGAAACATCTACTTGGGATGACCTCGATTTATTCATTTCGGCTGTATCGGACGGTTCAATACACCCTCTCGATGCGAAAATGGCGGTCGCAGACGCACTTGCAGACATCCTAGAGCCGTTATCTCGGCACTTTGCAAGCAAGGAAGAACTGATGTCAGCTATGGATGGCCTTGTCGGCTCTCAGTGATTTATTTAGCACTCTATTTACACGCTATCTCGCAGGGAGAGGACTCATAACCCACCCCCCACCGGCGTGGCACAGGTTATTCCGATGCCCAGCGTAGGCATAGATGACATCGCCATCCATTTTCCGAGGCTATATTTCGATATGGAGGACTTCGCCAAGTTGCGAGGAGCTGATTTCGGTAAGCTGAATCGCGGCTTGGGGCTGTCAGCAATGGCCATTCCCGATGTCCACGAGGATACTGCCACGATGGGTGCCAATGCTGTTCGTAGACTGATAGATAGGAACGGCATCGACCCGGTTACAATCGGCAGAATCTATCTGGGGACCGAGTCTGCCCTAGATGGGTCCAAGCCCACTGCCACATACATCATGGACATGCTCGAGCAGAGGTACGCTCCAATTCATGGCAAGGATTGCTTCCGAAACTGCGACGTCGTCGACCTAACTTTCGCTTGCATCGGCGCAGTCGATGCCATGCACAACACCCTAGATTGGGTTGCCCGAGGAGGCGAGGGCAAGGACAGGATGGGCATAGTCGTCTTCGCTGACAACGCCAAGTACGACATCGGCTCGACAGGCGAGTACACCCAAGGTGCAGGCGGAGGTGCCATACTGATTCGTCACAATCCCCGACTTCTGGAGATTCCAGACATCTGGGGAATTTCTACCATGCCCGTTCATGACTTCTTCAAGCCAAGGAGGGAGGTCGATACCAGAACTATTGTCGAGAATGTACTTGATCTAGCTAGAGAGAGCGGCGAGAAGATCAAGGAAGGTCTCGCAGAACGCATCCTCAAGCACCTACCACGCTCCTCAAAGAAGGACGACGTGATGTTTGAGAGTCCTAAGCTCAAGATCCACAAAGACACACCAATCTTCGATGGCCAGTTCTCCAACAGATGCTACTCGGAGTCAGTCAAGCAGGCATTCATCAATTTCAGAGAGAAGGCCATCAGAGAGGGCAGATACGATCCCGATGAGGACGAGATACTGACCAACCAGTGGAGCCGTATCATCGTCCATCTGCCATACGCATTCCAAGGTAAGCGGATGTTCCCTGATGTATTCAGGCACGATCGTAGGCTTCTGCCAATGTGGACTAAGATCGTCGATGAAATCGGTCCTGAACCACTGCCAGAGGACTTCCCCGACACTTCAGAGGGTGTTGAGGAGTTCGAGAAGTCGAATGACACCTATCGACGACTCATCTCTAAGACCGACGAATTCAGGACCTTCGTAGATGAGAGAATCGAGAAGACCACGAGAGCATCCAGTCTTATTGGAAATCAATACACTGGATCCATTTTCCTCGCACTGATGTCCACGATGGAGTCAGACTTTATCGATAATATCGACATGACCGGCAATAGGGTCGGCCTGTGCGGCTATGGCTCGGGAGCCAAGGCCAAGGTCTTCGAGGGCATCGTGCAACCTGATTGGCGCGAGATTGCTTCCAGATTCCATCTGTTCGAGCGGCTATCCAATCGCCATCCAATCAACAATACGATCTATGAGGCTCTTCACAGAGGCTCAAGGAAGAGATCTGTAATCAGTCCTGATGGTGAGTTCGCCCTAGTTGGAGTTGGCCGTGAAGGCAACCTAGAGGGTCAGAGAGAGTACCGCTGGGTTGAGTAGTATTACTCTAGGATGTCAGAGAGCACCTTGAGGAACCTATCTACCTCTTCAGAGGTGTTGTAGTGCAGTATGCCAACCCTGAGGGCACCTTCTGGCTCCAGCCCGAGCGTTTCAGAAAGCTCCAGAGCGTAGAAGTTCCCGGCCCAAGCGAATATGCCTTGCTCCGCAAGCTCCCCTCCTATCTCCTCGGCTGTCATGGAATGATGAGTGAAGGAGACTGTTGGGGCTCTGTGCTTCTTCATTGATGGGTCAGTTACTCCCCAAATCTTGACTCCATCAATCTTCTCGAGCCCCTCAATCATCCTCCAGCACAATTCTCTCTCGTATTCCTCAATCGCAGAGAACGCCACTCTTAGAGCACCTCTACGACTCATGTTCTCCTCAGAAAGCATCCTGCCCAGCCATTCCAGATGCTCTATGGCAGCCAGAGTCCCCGCCATCGACTCATGCCCCTGAGTTCCTGTCATCCACCTGAATGGAACCTTCTCGGTCGAGACACGCAACTTAGCCACAGGGATCTCCGCCAGCCTGTCGAATCTACCCCAAAGGATGCCTTGGTGCGTGCCGAAGAACTTGTACGACGAGCAAGCGAGATAATCACAACCCATAGCTCGCACATCAATCAGGGCATGAGGTGCATAATGCACCGCATCTACGAATACCTCGGCTCCGACCGAATGTGCCTTTCTGCAGATTCCTCTGACGTCATTGATTGTGCCTGAGAAGTTCGATGCGGCCCCTATTGCGACCATTACAGTGCTTTTGTTGATGTTCTGGTCGATCGTCTCTGCTATGTGAGTACAATCCTCCGGGTCGATATCTATCCACTTTACCGCCGCCCCTGACCACTGCGCTGCAAGTACCCAGGGTCGAACGTTAGCATCGTGGTCTGAACGCGTAACTACGACCTCATCCCCGGGTCCCCAAGTTCGACTGAGGGCACTAGCCAGCTGTATCGTCAGACTAGTCATGTTCTGTCCGAACACGATCTCACGATGATCCTTGCAGCCGACTAGGTCTGCACATGCCTGCATGGCTTCTTCGATTAACGAATCAGTCTCCTTTGAGGTAGCGAATGACATCCCCACGTTGGCGTTCTGATGTAGCAAGTAGTGCTTGACAGCATCCCCTACTGATTCGGGAGACTGGCTGCCTCCGGGGCCATCGAAGAAGATGGCCCGATTACCATTCTCCTCACGCTGAAGGCCAGGGAACCGAGAGCGTATCTCGTCTATTGGGTAATCTGACATACCATCACTCCGGAGCGATGGAGCGGTTAATCACGATTTTCTGGACCTCTTGCGTGCCCTCGTAGATTTGAGTAATCTTAGCGTCCCTGAAGAAACGCTCCACCGGGAAGTCAGTTGTGTATCCATATCCTCCGAGGACTTGGACAGCTCTCTCAGCCACCCACATCGCTGTGTCCCCTGCGAAAAGTTTGGCCATGCTCGCCTCCATAGTATGCCTAGGGGCATCGTCCTCGTAGTGCCTTTGTTTGGCCCATGCAGCCTTGTACACCATCATCCTGGCAGCCTCTGTCCTAGTAGCCATGTCGGCGAGGTAGTTGCCAACGCTCTGATGGTAAGCTATCGGCTTACCGAAAGCCTCTCTCTCGTGAGCATAACCTAGAGCTGACTCGTAAGCCCCCTGAGCGATTCCAAGGGCCTGGGCTGCGATTCCAATTCTTGAATTGTCCAGAGCGTTCATCGCGATAGGAAAACCCTCTCCGGGAACTCCCAGTACATTCTCAACAGGAACCTTGCAATCGTCCAGCAACAGAGAGCAGGTATCACTGGATCTAATTCCGAGCTTATCCTCCTTCTTTCCTATGAAGAATCCCTCAAAACTCTTCTCGACGATGAAGGCAGTAGTCCCGCCGTGTCTCTTCACTCCGAATTCGGGGTGATCGACGTCCTTGGCGAACAACACATAGACGTCAGCACTCTCTCCATTGGTCACCCACATCTTCTCGCCGTTGAGGATGTAGTGGGAACCATCATCACTCAGTTTTGCCTTGCATCCCAAGGCTGCTGCATCAGTGCCAGCACCGGCTTCGGACAGAGAGTATGCTCCGATTTCGTTCTGGGACAGTCTGGACAGGTAATTCTGCTTCTGCTCCTCGTTGCCATGGAGTGCGATTGTCTTTGAACACAGGCCCACATGCACGCAGAACATCACAGAGAAAGAAGGGTCTACTCGGGCCAGCTCCTCTACGATTACCGCCTCCGAAATATCGTCTACAGGATTGCCCCCATATTCCTCGGGGATTGTAATCCCTTGAAGACCGGTCTGCTCGCAGAATACAGTCCACTCTTCGAGTGGAGCCTTCTGCTCACGGTCCCTGTCAAGACAAGTTGGAGCCAACACACTCTCAGCGAAATCGCGAACCATATCGCGAATCATCATCTGTTCTTCGGTCTCTGCGAAGTCCAACTCTCTCTCCTCGACAATTGAGAGTAGGACTACGTAGTTAATCCCTCGTGGAGCCTCAGGAGGCCACTATCAATCGAATAGTTCAAATCAGACTTGTAAACGCGCGGTTCGGTATCAATGGCAAACGGGGACTACATCGAGTACAGCATAGCCCATGACCGCAAGTACACTCTGGACCATGTTTGGGTCCAAGCACTGGACGATAAGGCAGAATCTGTGAAGGTAGGAGTGAGTGAATTCGTCCCCGCAGAGTATGGCGACATAGTTAGGGTGGTCCTCACTAGACCGGAGGATGACAGCGAGTTCGACCCAGATAACGATTCTGAGTCTGAATCCGATGACGACTCTCCTGTGATGATGGGAAGCGGAGACGAGGTCGGAATAGAAGACCTGATGATGACTCTGACTACCAATTTCAATGGAGAAATTGAGACGCTTCTGATTAATGCCCCATTCCCATGCAAGATACTAGAACTCAACGGCGAGGTTGAGGACAATCCGGACCTGATTAATGACGACGCCTATGGGGACGGATGGTGCATGATAGTGCAGCCTTACGGTTTCGACGAGGACCAGTTTCTCGATATGAAAGAGTACATTGAGATGCTAAACGAGTTACCCTAAGGCCACTTTAAGGTAGACCAGTCCTCGTGTTCGGAATCCTTCCAGTCTATTTCATCAAGCAGTGCTAGAACATCGTTCCGATTGGTTAGATCCCTCTCTACTTGGATTCTGTGTAACAGTCCCTTCAACCTCCCCATTCTGGGTCCGGGCTCCATTCCAGTGGCCTCTGAAAGAGTGTTTCCGTCTACTAGCGGAGCGTTTCCTGCCTTTAGGGGAGAGAGTCTATTGATTGAACTCTCAAACTGCGAGACATCCCGGCCCAAGCCAGAGAAGTAGTCGATTATCCGTGTCTGACGGAGTTCGGGCAGATATGCTCTGAACACTCTCATCTCAGATATCGTTGACGGAAGAGGCACGGCTCTCGCTTCGTGTAAGAAAGCAATCTCGCGAAGCTGATCTGTCGACATTCTCAGACACTCTCTCAGCAACGCTACCAAATCCACGCCACTGCGCTCATCAGCGCTACAAAACAAAGCCAAGTTTACCACTGGATCGTTACTAAGCACAACTTGAGGTTTAGTAGTAAGCCCAGGTAGAATCTGCTGAATCACACCATCCTCATGCATCATCGAAATTGCTGTGGATGCTTTCGGTGCAACGAGTGTACGCCCCAGCTCTTCACCTATTCTCTCCTTGGAAACCATCCCCAGCATGCCGATATTGGCTTTGACAGCGTCTCTTAGTTCAGAATCCATGGTCACGACCTTCTGAGAGGCGAGGAATCGATATGCTCGCATGACCCTGAGCCCATCTTCCTCTATCCTCTCAGCGGCATTTCCCACGGACCTCAGAATGCCATCTTTCAAGTCTGAATAACCATTGAAGGGGTCAATCAGTCTCCATTCGGAGTCATATGCCATGGCATTGATTGTGAAATCTCTGCGAGAGAGGTCATCATTGATGTCGACCCCGAAATCGACTCTATCAGGCCTCCTGCCGTCTTCATATCCCCCCTCACTACGCAGAGTGGTGACCTCCCAAGTCCTACCATCCCTCTCCAGCCTGACGACCACGGTGCCATACTCGGCACCGTACATAAGGGAAAGCGGAAACAACTCCTTGACTTCTAAAGGTAGTAGTGTGGTGGCTATGTCCATATCAGTGGATGGCTCGCCCGACATAGAGTCCCTGACCCATCCGCCGACAACCCAGGCTTCACCCTTAGAATGAAGTCCTGACAACACCAGCCGGTCGGCTTCGCTGGCATATTCCGATGGATCTCCCATGACTGGCCGTCGGCATTGTGGTCATGATTCCTTCGGGCGTTAGGCATATCCCCGATGAAGGGTTCGGGGGGGTATGAAGGTCGAGTTAGTTCCCGTTGAGACCCTGCTTCCACACGAGAAGGTAGAGGGGCACAGAGTCGACAATCTTGAGAAAATGACCCTCAGATGGCGTGCTTATACCAAGCCACTGCTCGTAGATAGAAAGACAGGAACAATACTCGACGGACATCACAGGACTAAGGTAGCTCTCAGATTGGAACTCCTGTGTCTCCCGTGTGTACTTGTCGACTATCTTGATGATGATGGCGTAACCCTGTCAGTTTGGCCCAATAGCGGCCGAGAGTCTCTGCACAAGGAAGAAGTAATCGAAGCCGCCCTCTCCGGGAAATTGTTTGAACCAAAGACATCCAGACATATGATCTCCGACCACCTCCCTCCAATCTCGATTCCTCTTGCGAGGCTGCAGCAGCCTGCCATACAGTAGTCTAGGGAACTAGGTCTTCGTGCCCACCTGACATCCCGTACTCTTCGTCGTCCGGCGAGCCCGGCGAGGCGATTTCAACCGATAGGAAATCTCCGAAGATAGGCCACATAGGCCCGAGCCAGTCCATCTCCATAAGCAGGAGTTCTATCACAGGATGCTCCATTATTTCATCCTCAGTGGATCCCTCGTCGAGGTCCGGTATGTCGCGGGGTAATTCCCTGAGCGACGATATGAGCCCTTCTATCCTTCTTACAGTTTCATCCTCAATCTCGATAATCTCAGAAATCAGCCCTAAAATGTCCTCAAGATGCTCGGCAAGGTTCTGAGGTTCGAGAGGTGATCTCTCGGCCTCTTCGAGGTCCATCGGCCCGAATACAACTCCCCCCAAATCTGTGTCAAGCCACTCATCGCCCTGCCTCTCTCTCTTCAGCAGCCTCTGATGGACAGGGCCACCGAATGGGCCGAGAACGAATCCCCCTTGGCCCACTAGGTTCTCAAAATCGGTCGAAAGCTCCCTGATTGCTCCTGTGACGAGGACCCTGTCGATCGGACGAGCATCTTCTACGAGTGTCTCTAGGCATTCGATTGGCACGACTCTCATCTCTCCCATCGACTCGAATATGTCGAGCCGATCGCTAGTATACCTCCTGACTTCGGGATGAGGCTCGACTACTGTCACTGCGCCTGCAGGACCTAACATGCTGTCAAGAAGAGCGGCGAGGTAGCCCCCCTTGGAGCCCAGCACGAGAACATGATGCCCTTCAAGGACTTCCAGATGGTGTAGTAGTGTGGCAATCATGTGCGGGGCGGAAATAGTCTTCGTAGTTCCGCTGTTTACCGACAGGAACGGTATCGGCCTGTCCATCAGGAACGGAGTGATGTCGAAGTCGGTGAATTCCTCGATGTCCACTGATTGCATCGCATCAGCTATGCTTTCGTTCATCGGTACCCCCGAATCTCGCAGCCTCATCAGCAAGTCGGATATCTCCCTCATGCACAATCTCCTGACATCCCATATGGCCGGAGGGGATTTGAACACAACGCCTCTGCGCTCTCCCGGGGCCCGTGGTCTAGGGGTTATGACGTCGCTCTTACAAAGCGAAGATCACCGGTTCAATTCCGGTCGGGCCCACCATCTTTGACCTCTCTTCTCAGAGTGAAACTCTCAAGAGTGTCGGCCTTGGCGACGAATCGTGGTAGAGGAGACTGCAGGGCTCGCGTCCCGGTTCGCCCGCCGATTGCGCAAGAGGGAGTTAACCGTCTCAACAGCCGAGTCATGCACTGGTGGCCTACTTGCATCTCTTATTACCGACATTTCAGGCGCAAGCGAGTGGTTCAAGCAGGGATGGGTAGTTTACTCTAATGAATCCAAGATGAGAGAGTTGGGAATCGAGAAGTCAGCTTTTGATGACGGGGAGGCTGGAGCCGTTTCCCACGAAGTCGCACTAAAGATGGCCCGCGGCGCGAGATACCAGTCAGATTCCGATGTCGCAATCTCAATCACTGGGATAGCAGGACCCGGAGGAGCTACTGAAGACAAGGAAGTCGGAAGAGTACACGTGGCGGTGGTCACCGAGGAATATTTCCTAGTCAGGCGAATGGACTTCGGCGAGAACGACCGTCTCGATAACAAGCGTTCATTCGCGGCATTTGCACTGCGATTGGGATTGGAGGCCATGGATAGAATCTCCAGCTCGGGAGACTCAGAAGAAGGATCTCACAGTCAGGCTACGTCCATCGACACCTCAGAACTGGACCCATCGGAGGAGGAATGGGAGGGCAGCATGTCATGGAAGGAGGACAAGAAGACAGTAGCCGAGGAGATATCCTCGGTGGACCTAGCTTCCCTGACTGAATGGGAAGACTGACCTACTTCCAGAGCCCCCACTGCGATAGCATCATGAGCGTCCCCAACACTTCGGTTGGACATGGTCGGCGAGGACTGGGCAGAGCGACAGCGTAAGTTGGCTGCTGCAGGCTTGCTAGTGCTCGGAAAGGGGGCCCAGGCGAAGATTGAGAACCTTAGCGAAGTATCTCCTCTGATTGAGGCCGCGCAACGCTCCAGTGTAGTTCTGCTGAACGAGCAGACTGTGGATGAGATGCTTTCTCTGGTACCCAAGCAGTCGCAGTCTTCTGAAACTCTTGTCTCGGCACCGCAACAGGCCACACTAGCCGACCCCGAGAGTGGTTCTGCTATTGGCCGTATCATCGCACCCGCCTCGAGTCCCACTATGAGCCCACCCACGCGAAGGTACGGCTTGGAACATTTCAGCTTGGATGACTTCCCCCTGCTGGCTAAGGACGTAGATGCTGAGATTGAGATTCACTTCGATATCACCGGTAATTCGACTACAGAGGGAAAGATGGGAGATATGCAGTCATGCTTCTCGGATCGCCTGAGGCAAATTCGTCAGATGATGATGACTTCGCACTGCCTACCGCGCAGACCCATCAGTAATGCGGAGGCTTGGAGGAATAGGCAGAGGTATTCCAGCAGAGAATACGAGATTACGCTAGTTGGCTTGGTAGGGGAATCTAGATGGTCGAAGATGGGCAATCTCAACTTCGTAATCGAGGATGAAACCATGCAGATTAGGTGCTCTCTGAAACCCCCTTCAGGAGCCTCCAATCTTCACCCTGCCCTGGATGGCCTGATGGATGACGACGTTGTCGGTGTGAGTGGCCACTTCATCATCGGCGAGGGAAACCCCCTATTCACTGCAAGCGACATACATCTGCCTCCAATGGGGAGGCACTCCAAGTCTGCCGCAAGCGCCGACGAAGCAGTCTCAGCAGCATTTCTATCGGATGTTCACGTCGGCAGTAAGACCTTCTTGGCCCCCCAGTGGGAGAAGATGGTTGAGTGGTTCAAGATCGACCCTCTTGCTAGGACTGTCAAGTATTTCGTAATCAACGGTGATGGAGTTGATGGGGTCGGTATTTATCCCGGGCAGGAGCGCCACTTGGCCATAACCGACCTGTTTGATCAGTACGGCGAACTGGCACGTCTGCTTGAGGACCTCCCAGATTGGGTTGACCTGATTATACTGCCAGGCAACCACGACGCGGTTCGACCTGCTGAGCCCCAGCCAGCCTTGGATCCTGAAATTCAGCAGGACTACTCCGATGCTGTTTTCGTAGGGAATCCATGCGACTTCAGTCTGCACGGGGTCCGAGTCTTATCGTATCATGGCAAGAGCATCGACGACTTCGTCGCACGCCTGCGATCTGTGACCTACTCTACCCCCGAGTTGGCCATGAGGGCGATGCTGGAACGAAGGCACCTAGCACCCTCTTGGGGTGGAAAGACACCTCTATCTCCCGAACCAGAGGACCGACTGGTAATTTCTACAGTGCCTGACATCTTTGTCACTGGGCATGTGCACGGCCATTATGTTGGCAATCACAAGGGTGTTACGATGGTCCATAGCTCGACTTGGCAGGACCAGACTGACTACCAGCGGATGCTGGGATTCCAACCCAAGCCCTGCATCCTGACCGTGGTCAATCTGCACACTCACGCTACAGCATCAATCCCCTTTGCCTGAATGCGGAAAGGACTCGCCCTCAAAGATATGCTCCCAAATATCCCGCAGGTCCTTGCTGTCAACCAGGGGAATACCCGCCTGCTTGAATGCGTTTCTGGCCCTCTTTCGAGCGGGATTGAATCCGATGAATCGAGACTCTGGAATCATCATTGAAAGATCTGTGCTCGAATCGCCAATAGAGACAATGCCAGAAGGTTCAATTTCCTTGATTCTGGATAGTTTTTCCACCATCACACCCTTGTCATGCGAATTGACTCTAGTTGGAGCTGGACCACGCAGCCATCCCTGATCATCCCATTCGAAGCCATTGGCCGCCCAGTCGTCGACGCTCAGCATGTTGGCTATGATGCCAACGAATACATCTACACCAGCAGAGACGATAGCCACAAAGATGCCACGACGATTCAACTCTTCCACAACATCTCGTGCACCCTCCATCAGGTTGATGCCCGAGTAGCAGCGCATGATATCGTCCCGGTGAATGCGCGGTTGTACGGCAGTCCACAGCCTGATATCGTCAGCCATGAACTCATCATCCGTAATCTCACCATTGAGGAACCTCTCCAGAGTTTCCAAGTTCTCTGTGCCGAAGTAGTCATGTATATTCTGCCACGATGAGCCATTGTCAGTGAGCACACCATCGCAGTCGAACACCACCGCTCTGACCTCGGCCATGCATCGGCGCGTGGCATTAGGAGTATAGTCCCTGCGAGTCAGAGGTTTATGTCCATGAGTTGACTGCGGCACTCATGGTAGACTCGGGCAAGGCGGTGAAGGTTAGGATGCTGTTCTTCGGACCCCTGGCCGAGAGCATGGGCCAAAGAGAGGTCGAAGTGGCGTTAGAGTTGGGAACGACTGCCGAGCAACTTATTGAGAGATTCGATTTATCGAAACATCTGGAATCGGGACTCAGGGTGGCCATAGATGGCCAAATTGGAGCCCCTTTAGACACTGTTTTGGCCGATACCTCGGAAGTGGCCCTGCTCCCTCCAGTATCTGGTGGATGATGCACGTAACAGCCGAAGCATTTGAACGATGAAACCCTCGCCTAGATTCGATAGCATGGCCATAGGGACAACTGAAATCGCAATCTTGGTCGGTGCTTTCGTACTTCTGTTCGGAGCCAAGCGCATACCTGATTTCGCCCGAGCCATGGGATTGGCGAAGGGAGAGTACCAAAAGGCGGTGAGCGAGGTTGCGAACCCCTCTACAGCAGAGAGAGATATGGACAGAGGCGGGATAACCGAGGAAGTCGCCGAAGAGCAATAATCATCTCCGACGTCTGAGTACCAGTTCGGAACCACATTCTCGACAATTCCCGAGGTTCCTATCTGAATAGGGCTTCTTCGGTGCGTCAACAACCAATCCGCAGCCAGAGCATCGCAACTCCCATGACCACATCGAGCGGATTCCTTCTGTTGTCACCGATAACCATGCGATTCCCCCCAACTCGCACAGATTCTGCAACCTATAGTCGTCTGTAACCAGAATGGCCCCCCTCTCTACAGTGAGGGCCAGAAGTTCGAAATCAACGTTTGAGAGGCCTGCCATGTCGCCAGTCGAGGTAGCTAGATCTCTTGCTCTATCGAGTGCATCTTTGCTCGGCGTCTCCCAGTTCAAATCGGCCGCTTCCACATCGAGTTCTCTGTCAGGCGATATACGGGCCAATTCAGATCTCTGTCCCGGGACCACAAAACCTCCTCTCATACGCTCTACTGGCCATGCCAGAAGAGCTGCGGTATCCAACACCTCGCCAGAAGCCATGCTCTCGCGCCGGCAAACAGCGATATAGGGTCGTCTACGAGTACTACGGTTGCCGTGGGAAAGCAACGTATATCCCGAACACAGGGGAGCCCGGGGCGTGCTGGAAGACCTGACAGATTCTGTTATCGACTGGGCCGACGGGTTCGGACTGCTGGGTCTCGCCATAGTTTCGGCTACCGAAGCGGCATTCCAACCAGCCCCTCCCGACCTACTGGTCCTGCCGATGGTACTAGGTGCTGACAGCTCAATTGAGATTTTGGCAATCGTGCTAGTGGCTACTCTCTCAAGTGTTCTCGGAGCGATTGGAGGATATGGGATAGGAGTCTATGCGGGAAGGCCACTGCTCGAGAGATTTGCCAGTGAGAAGACAGTTAGTAGACTTGAGAATCTGACTATCAGATACGGCTCAGCAGGAATTTTCCTTGCCGCAGTGTCGCCGATTCCGTACAAGGCATTGGCGTGGGCGGCAGGAGCGGGAAGAATGGATCTGCGCCTGTTTATTGTTGCAGGTTTGTTGGGCCGAGGCCTCAGATTTGGCCTCGAGGGACTAGTGTTGGGGATGTGGGGGGACGAGTTCCTCACTCTGATGGAGAATCCAATGGCTTGGCTGTTTGGCAGCGTAGTAGGTCTAGCACTGTTCATTCCTCTTGCGAAATGGTGGTCTAATCTCGCCGATAAAGAACCCAATCTTAACTGATGGTGACAAACACTACGACCCAAGACCCTTAACCCATACAGGAATCTCCGAACTACCATGGCAAGTGCGTCAGCCGGTGTTAGCCGCGCCCACACTCTCGCCTTCACGACTCTCGTGATGCTGGTTGTTTTCACACCCACAGTAGCAGCCAATCAGGAAGCCACGTGGGTAAGGCCCTCGCCTGGAGTCTGGATGCTTGAGGGCTCAGACGGACTCCTGCTCGACCCTCAACCTCAACCAGGGCTCATTCTAAGTCCTGAGGAGGGGGAGATGATTGGCTTCACACTGTCGATGGCGACTGACGGGACTTTGATCATCAGTGAATATTGGGGCATAGAGGCTGAAACACCTGTGTCCGAAGATACTGAGGAGAATGGTGCGGAAACAAGTAAGCGCGTATCTATATCGTTGCCAGTACTGCCTCAAGCCTCTGCTTTCCTAGCTATAGTCCTGCTCTCAATCGCATTGGTCTCAACCGGTGACGAGCCGACCAGAGCAAAGATGTTCAGATCGATGGGGCGCTTCTCGCAACTCAGAGTCACAGAGGGTACAGGGACGCTTGCAGGGACATATCAGCGAGGACGACTCGAGGGATTCCTGACTGCGCATCCAGGATGCCACCTCTCGGGAATCATTCGCGCACTTGAGATGGGAAACCACCAGGCGGTGCATCACCTGAGGATAATGGAGAACGAGGGGAAGGTATGGTGCAGGCGTGACGGAAGGCTGCTGAGGTACTACACTTCGGCAGTGGACCGGGCCGCTGAGACCTCCAACCTACCTCGCCCAGTCGATGCCCGCCAACTGAGCGATGTGGCTCTAATGGTCCTGCGCTCGATTGCCGAGCAGGAGGATGGGCAAAAGACTCCGACACAGAGAGAAATGGCCTCATCTCTCGGCACCAGTCAGCAACTCGTAGGACACCATCTCAAGAGGTTGGAGTCGCAGGGTCTGATTACCCGGAAAAGGAGCGGCTTGAGGACCAACAGGGAGCTAACCGAAGAGGGCATGAGACTCTGGGCGACACTTGTCGAACCCATGTCACAGACATCTTGACAAACCCGATGACCCACTTTCCTTTAAGGTGGCAAGAAGAGCCCCTTTGATAATGCAAACGCCAACTAATGCCAGAATTTCCCGACGTCGAATCCACACCGGCCTGTTCCTAGTCGCCTTGATGTTAAGCTCAGGATGCTTGGGCGCCACTGACGAAATAGTCGAGCAGCCCGAGCCACCGGTGGTTTCAGCCAGCGTTGTCATAGAAGGCACGCCGACCACCACGAATGACCAGATTATTGCCAATGCGGTGGTGGATGAGGGAACAGCCCCCTACATTGCCAACTGGAGGCTAAATGGAAATCTTGTCCAAACCTCAAACAGCCTGATTTTCGATGCAGGTTTCCTATCAATTGGTACCCACACTATCGAAGTCGAACTCACAGACTCAATGGGGGCCACGACAGTAGCGGCTGTAATCTTCACACTGCTTGAGCCAAACAGAGCACCTATTGCCCTTCTAAGCCTCCCTGCTGAAGGTATCGCCGGAGCTCCCATTGATTGGTCGATAGAGGCATCAGACCCCGACGGTGATGAATTGACCGTAGAAGTCGATTTCGCTGATGGAGCCACTGTGCGTGACCTCTCTGGCCAGCACATCTGGGGTGAGCCCGGAACCTACTCGGTAACTGTCACGGCAATCGATCCTCTTGGCTATATGGCAATCGACCAGAAGTCAATCAGAATCGACCATGCCGAGGCGCCTTATCTAAGCGTCACTACTGACCCATCTCCGCAGGGACGAATCCATCTCAATCTAGCAGAGTCGATAACTATCAGCACCCAAGCCGAGGACCCAGTCGGCCCAGTATCGATATCAATCGTCTGGGGAGACGATTCCGCTTCCGACCCCGCCCTTTCTGAGGAGTCGCACCAATACTCCGAGGAGGGCGTGTATGTGGTCCGGGTAATTGCCACTGGGTCAACAGGCATTACTAATGAGCGCGTATTCCATATCGAAGTAGTCTCGATTGCTGACGATCTTGAGGCAGCCCAACTCCAAGATGAGCTCGAGGGTGAGGCCGAAGAGCAGCTGGACGATGAGGTGGAGCGGGAACTCGACTCAGATGGCGACGGCACCGTGGACGAAATCACCGATGCGCGTGAGGACGAGGAGTATGACTGGCAATCCGACTTCGACCCCGACGGAGACGGCTACTATGATGATGATCAGGAAGTGGACGACTGGCTCACAACTGATGAGGAGTCGGTACGAGACGAGGTGGGAGAGGAGGAAGATGCAGATGCTATTCCAAACAGCCCTCTGATGATCCAGAGCAGCGTAACTGATGAGGGAGAAGCCCCCTCAGATGACGAACTTGCACCCATACTCTCGGAATATGAGGCCAGAGCCGAGATAGTCGATCCAGTTTTTGACGAGGCATGGGGTGAAGTCGATGACCCCTCGATGCAGGAGCAGACCTACTCTCGTTCCATCTCGCAGGTATCTGCAACGTGGTGGAACGACAGCTTCTGGGATGACTGGGACAACGACGGGGTCGCAGAAGTCCTCTGTCACAGGTCGGTAGGAGTGTACTGGTTCGATTCAGACGGCATCCCGGGCCCGGAGCGCATAATTCTGGTTCGCAACACTCAGTGCTCGTACGACCGCGACGGCGACGGGCAGGACGACGTCTTTTTCACACACTTCAGGGGAATGGATCTGGTTGACCACAATTCAGACGGGATCCCTGAGCGACACGATGTCATGACCCGAACCGTGTGGACATGGTACAACGGCAGTTACGAGGATGTGAACATTCACCTGTTCGTCCATGCCCGGACCGATGCCGACCAGGACGGTAATCTTGAGCGCAGGATTATCCTCAATCGTGACCGCAGGATGGTCGATCAGAATATCAGCTCTGTCCTGACTGCATACTTCTCACACTCACGACTCATCCATCGTATCGATGGCAACGACGACGGCACGCCGGAGCGCTGGATGGCCATAGATCACACTTCGTGGGTCTGGGACCCGACTGAGGACGGCAATGCCGACCGACATCGCGACAATCTACGTGCAGTGGTGACTAGGGACACCAACTCAGATGGCAACACCGATGTCATCCGTGCGCTTCAGCAGAACACCGCTGAGTTTGACAATGACTCCAACGGCGTAGTCGAGCTACAGTGGACCTGGCGAGCAGGGGTGCGCAAGGTCGACACCGACCACGATGGCGACCTTGATTATACTGCCCGAATGCGAGGCTGGCATCAGCATTGGGACTGGGGGGTGGTCGAACATCACATCCACCGCTTCTCCCTGACTCGTATGGTCGACGATGATGCAGACGGGACTCTCGAGTGGAAGCACAGAACCATACACATGTCTAACGCGACTGACTGGGACTTTGACCAACACTTGGAGCAGCGCGAGTCGTATACAGCGACCCTGATTTGGTGGGATGCCAACGAGGACGGCTATGAGGAACACGTTTTCAGGAGGGTCAAGGAGGCCAATTACCTCGATCAGCACGCCAATGGCTGGACCGAACAGAACGAGGAGACACGCTCGAGTGAGGTGTGGCGAAACTCGTTGCACCAGCCTCATAGAATTCGTATTGTGGTCAATGAGCTGACTTCATGGGACAACAACTCTGATGGCAGCCCGGACACCTACTCATATCTGGGCAGGACATGGCAGGCTACCGACACTGACAACGACAGTTTCCTAGACCGCAGGGTGTTCCACCGCCACTACATGACAGCGAGGGATGACAACGCTGACGGCAATGTGAACTTCGCCTCGAACTCCAATATCTGGCATGCGAGAAACCTCTCACTCTCATCCAGTGGTGCCATTGAAGTTCTGCACGAGGCATACCTCTCACACAGAGTGTTCGAATGGAACATCAACTCACAGGGACATGCATATCACACCAACAGCACTTGGGTCGGATTCCAAGTTGACTATGTCGTAGGTACTTCCCAAGGAATCACCGTCACGGTCATCACCATTGATTCCGACCAAGACGGCACGCCTGAGTCTCAGACTATTACCACTGCAAGTAGCGGCAATCCTCCGTGACGAATCGTTATGGGGGGGGTGTCTGTCGTCACCTCGTCGCTCCTGTGGTGTAGTTCGGTCCATCATTCCGGGTTTTCATCCCGGCGACTCGGGTTCAAATCCCGACAGGAGCACCATTAGTCGACTTCTATGACGGCAGTAGGGATTCCCTTTGAGGAAGCCCTATCGATAACTATCCTTGTCCACTTGCTGGTCGGTGAAGGCATAGCAAGTATGTGTGTAGCCCCATCAAGAATCTTCTCAGTCAGAGTGTTAGGGGCCTCAGCCCTACCCCTGTCAACTAGACCGCGTGTGGAATCGCCCCACTCTTCGGTAAATACAGCAATTGGGACGGAGTTGTTGTCAGCCCAACGCTCGGCCATGTAGTCAACACCGCTCGCCCCTCCCACGATAATCATGTCAGGATATCCGTTCTCGTCAATCCAGGACTCAACAGCCCCCTCAAAGGCCATGAAGTCGTAGAACCTGCTTGAACCCACAATTGCGAGGTTGATAATTGCCCCATCGAGGTTAAGGTCCAGACTACCCAGCCGCTCGACCGTGTCCTTCCCCGAACTTCCTGTCATGGAGGCCGGATGGGGTTACTGGACAATAAACATCCGCTGGAAAACGGCGGTTTAGTCATTTTTCCCTGCCTTTCTACTCAGGAGGAATAGTAAAAGCAGCAGTCCGACCAAAATCACCGGCAATGCCGACTCCAGAAGGTTCGGGGATGGACAGCACATGGGCCGAGGATAATCCCCGGCGTCCAGGGGATCATATCCCCCCAGGACTTCATCTCCGTCGTTGAATCCATCTCCGTCCGAGTCCGGATCCAGAGAATCAGTTCCATGCTCGGCCTCCTCATCATCTAGCAGACCATCATCATCGCCATCATCGTCCATCTGGTCGCAGATGCCGTCCGAGTCCCAATCCGAGGGAAATGATTCTGAGTCCAGAGGATCTGTGTTGCAATATCCCTCATTCTCGTCGCTGAATCCGTCATTGTCATCATCATCATCATCATCATCTCCTAATCCATCGCCATCGGTATCCAGCGGATATTCACATGAATCGTCATCAACCTGTGCCTGCGAGTCCCAATTCAGGGCTGAAGAGTCTGTACACCCCATTCTGGGGGGAAGCGGCAGATATTCCAGGGAGGCGACGAAACCATCGGGCCACTGATATGTACTGTTTTCATCCCAATTGTGCATTTCATGGCCTCCGAGAGTTGCCTTAACAACAGAAAAAGAGCTTGCAATGCTGATTGTCCCATTGTGATTATCCAGTACGAAGTACTCTGGCCACTTCGCCATCCCTCCCGAGATGGCCCATTGCCATCTACCGTTCTCGGAGATTCCTGCAACGAACATGTCCTGATGGCTATAGGCGGAGGAATGAACCAGAGTTGTATTGCCGAAGATGTAATTCAACGAGTAAAAGCCACCTGCCACCACCGCTCCGGTCACACATCCACTCCCTCCTGTGACCTCACCATCTTCATTCCCCAGAGAGGATTCGCACTCCTCTACCACTGTGATGCCTCCTGCATCGTCGGTACCATCGCCCTCTATGCGAACGGCCCATAACCAGTTTCCAGTCCCATCCAGTTTGGCTACGAAAACATCCGTCGAGCCAACCTGAACCGTGTTGTCTAGTTTGGTCACCGTAAGGTTGCTGGGGCCTCTGAATCCCATGGAATCCGAGCTGAATCGTCCGATGACGTAGGTCATGCCGTTCGAATCGACGTCCAAGTCGTACCCCTCTTCTCCTCTTTGTCCTCCGGCAACTGATACCCAAGACCACAATCCATGGGGGGACAATCTGGCGACGAAGGCCTCTGAGGAACCCGATTTCGAGTTGACCGCCTTGTGCGGAGGGAAGTAAGCCGCCTGTTCGGTGAAGTAGCCAGTAAGCATCACGTCGCCATATTCGTGTATCGCCATGCCATAGACTTCTTCGCTCCCAAGGCCCATGACCTGAGCGTGCCAGACGTGCGAGCCGGAACTGTCGAATTTGATTGCAAAGATGTCCCTAGTAACATTCATTCCGCTGTTAGTTAGTGACTTATTTCCCCCGAACTGTATGCTGGGGGAAAGGAATGTACCGGCAGCCACCACTTTATCATCCGGTCCGACAGAGACCTCCGTGACCTCATCTGACTGAAGTCCAGAAATGGATTGGGCCCACAGCCAGTAACCATCCTTGCTAATCTTCGCAACGAATCCGTCCGAGGTAGGCTGACTCTGCGCTCCAACTCTGGGGGTCTGATCCATGTTGGTCAGAGTGATTGAATCGAATGAGCTGTTATTGGACTGGAATCCTCCGGACACGTAAGCATCGCCATTTGAGTCGATAGTGACTGAGCTGACCCAGTCGTTATCCCCTCCGCCTGCTGAAGCTGCCCACTGCCATTGTGAACCGGATAGCTTAGCCACAAAGATATCACTTGTGTTACCCCAAGAGACATGTGGCACAGAAGAGAGGACGTATGGCCCTAGGTGAAGGTCGTACAGAAAGGTTCCAACGACAATCATGTCTCCGGTGTCGGGGTCCACTGCAATGTCCGTGACCTGATCCTCCCACCACCCTCCGAGAGTAACCGCGTCGGACCATTCCGGGGGAGTGACGGACTGGGCTACCGATGTTTGACACATAGAGAGCACCAGTATCGAGACCAGAGCCCAAGAAGCCCGAACCTTTCTCACGAAGTAAGATGGAACATATCCGTTATTGTGTTTACCCGAATTCCCTATCAAGTTCGGGCACTACTTGATATCGGACCGTGCGTTCGAATTGACTGAGGAGAGGCCATGGCTCTGGACATCGAAGCGATTCGGGCAGAATTCCCGATTCTTGAGCGAAGACTGCCCAACGGCAAGAGGCTGGTTTACTTTGACAACGCTGCGACTTCACAAAAACCGCAGTGCGTGATTGACGCGATGAGCGACTATTACCAGCACTACAACTCAAATGCACACAGGGCTAATCATACTCTCGCAGACGAGGCCACTACGGCTCTGGAGGGTGCCCGCGAGAGAATCTCCTCCTACTTCGGAACCTCTCCTGACCAAATGATCTACACCAGCGGCGCCACCGAGGCAATCAATCTAGTTGCTTACGCATGGGCACGTGAGAACCTCGATGAGGGAGATGTTGTCGTCTTGACCGAGATGGAGCATCACGCAGACATCGTCCCATGGCAGCAGATGTCAGCCGATATCGGAATCGAGGTCAGATACGTGCCCATTGACATAGAATCGTATACTCTCGACATGGACGCCTTCGAAGTCGCTCTGGATGAGGCCTCACTGGTCTGCGTAGTCCACACCAGCAATGTCCTGGGGGTGCGAAATCCGGTCGAGGACATCATTGAGAAGTCTCACGCTGCGGGGGCGAGGGTTCTGATAGACTGCGCTCAGGGTGCTCCTCATGAGCGGATACACTTTGACTCACTCGGAGCCGATTTCGTGGCCATCTCGGCCCATAAGATGGCTGGCCCCACAGGTATCGGCTGCATCTTAGTGAGGCGCGATGCGATGGCCGAGATGGGGCCATTCATGACAGGAGGATCGATGATTAAACGCGTGACCACCGAAGGCTCGACCTTCCAAGACGGCCACGCGATGTTCGAGACAGGCACGCCCCGTCTCGCCGAGGCGATAGGTTGGGGGGCTGCTGTGAGATGGTTGGAGCAGTTCGACATGAGCGAGGTTCACGAGCATATCAATGACATAGCCTCGTGGACTGCACATAAGATGCGTGAAATCCCGGGCATACGAATCTACGGAGACCCGGGGAGGGCGGACAGCAGTGGAGCGGTCTCGTTCCTGCATGAGGCCATACAGTCACAAGACCTAGCCCTTCTTCTTGATGAGGGAGGCTTTGCCGTGAGGACAGGCCATCACTGCGCCCAGCCTCTGATGGATGCCCTGGGAGTTCCTTCGACCAACAGAGCCTCATTCTGGATATACAACACGATGGGTGAGGCCGAATCATTCGTGCAGTATCTCGAAGAGGTCATCGACCGCTTCGCCTGACCGCTAGTCATGTTCAAGTCGGACAACTGGGGCGAGTGAGCATGGAAGGTGAAAGGATGTGGCCCGAGCATCTCGATGAGGTGGTCGAAGAGTTCCGTGCCTGTTTCGACTCGATGGAGCGATATGAATTGCTATTTGAGTACGCCAAGCGAAACCCCAGCCCCCTTCCCCCCGAAGAGTGGAATGATGAGAACCAAGTACACGGTTGCCAGTCCAGAGCCCATGTGACCTGCTTCATCGATGAGCAGGGCGGCTTCAAGATGCGCGGTGGTGCTGATGCACAGATTGTGCAGGGTTTGATGTCGGTGACCGCAATGGTGGTTAATGGGATGAGTCCAGATGAAGTGGCTAACTTGGAGCCGGCCTACGCAGAGGCGATGGGAATCCAGTCCTCGCTCACTCCAAGCAGGGCAAATGGATTCTTGAATATGTTCAAGAGAGTCAGAGAGGAAGCCTCGAAGTTGTGTGGTTAGTATGGTCAGTGAATCGGATGTGATGCAGTCTCTGGGTGAGGTCGTGGATCCGGAGATGAAGATGTCAGTGACCGAACTCGGGTTGATTTATGCTGTCAGACTGGAGCATGAGAATGAAGGGATACATGCCGAAATCGACATGACTCTAACCAGCCCGGGTTGTCCCGTGGCCCCTGAGATTATGTCTGCAGTGCACCGCTCGGCGCTGGCAACTGAAGGCATAGACAGCGTCCACGTGAATCTCACTTTCTCGCCTCCTTGGGACCCTAGGGTGCATGCAAGCGAAGATGCCAAGTTCGACTTGGGAGTTTTCTAGACCTTTCGGGCCGCAGAGAGAGTGTTCTCCATCAGCATAGCGATAGTCATAGGGCCTACGCCTCCGGGAACAGGAGTAATCCATCCGGCAACCTCGACTACCTGCGGATCGACATCGCCTGCCAGCCCCCCGTCTTCGGTTCTGGAGATTCCAACGTCAACCACGTACGCCCCAGGCTTCACCCAATCTGGCTTCACTGCATGGGGCATGCCCATTGCAGCGACGATGATATCGGAATTCCTACAGATCGATTCAGCATTCTGAGTACGTGAATGTACAATGGTCACAGTTGCATCGACCCCCTTGCTGGCCAGCATTAGACTCATTGGCATGCCGACTATTCTCGATCTGCCGAGTACTACTGCCTTCGCCCCAGAAAATTGTATTCCACTGTGTTCCAGCAATCTGATCACTCCTGCGGGAGTACAGGGCAGCAGACCGCTCAAATCTCCTTGAACCAGTCTACCGAGATTTGCTGGATGGAAGCCATCAACATCTTTCATAGGAGAGATCGCATAAGCTACCGCTAGCTCGTCTACGCCACCTGATATTGGACTCTGGACGAGAATACCATGCACCGAGGCATCCGAGTTCAGCCTCTCTACAACCTCTATGATCTCCTGTTGAGTCGAACCTTCGGACAGCTCTATGAGAGTGCTCTTGATTCCACACCTCTCACAGGCCCGCTGTTTATTGCGCACATACACACGGCTGGCCGGGTCCTCACCAACAATCACTACTGCTAGGTGGGGAAGGACTCCTTCCTCAGAGAGTTCGGCAGCACCTCGCGAAACGGTCTTCTCGATGCTCAAAGCGAGCCCCTTCCCATCGGCAAGCTCTGCTCCCATGGCTGGCCGCGTGCAGCATCAGCCTTTGACCTTTCACAGTGGAAATTTGGAGCCCCAGGAGGGAGTCGAACCCCCGACCGTCTGATTACAAATCAGATGCTCTACCGGGCTGAGCTACTGAGGCGCAACCCGGGACAACAGACTCGGATTCTTGAACCCTACATCTGCTTCCTTCTTGAGTTGGGCCATATTGATGCGCCAGAACCCTCTCGCATCATCATGGTAGTACGCACGGGAAGCAAGAAGCTCAACACCGTGCTCGCCGCTTGGACTTGTCTGATTCTGGGGGGTGGAATCGCTCTGACTTCGGGTGCTTCTGAATTTGCCATTGCCACAGCTGCTCCTCTATCTGTAGCAGGGGCGCTTCTGTTGATGATTGGGCTAGGCATGGACGATGAGGGCAGAATTGATTCCAGTTCGGTCGCAGAATGGGAACCTGATTCCTCCAAGATGCCCGACGCTGGTAGGGTTATGTTCAGGGTCGATACCACGCTGGATCCGCCGACTCGTACATCGATTCTGTGCGGCAGGTGCGGCAAGGTAGATTGGGTTGATGGAAGGAAGCCGAGGGGCCACACCTGTAGCGGGTGCAACACTCTGCTATGGGAGTCTGAGGAGGAGTAACACACATCCTTAATCCGTCCATTCGGCAAGCATCAAGTGGATTGCCCGATTCCGAGAGTTGCGAGTGGTTCTATGGATATCGGTAACAACGAGCGCAGGATGCTGCGAGCCATGCTATCCAAACCGTCCAGAAATTGGCTCCTCGATGAGTTGCTCGCAAAGACTGGCTGGGACGACCAAGTCCACGTCGCCGGCTCTGGAGCGTCCTTGGAGGAGGCTGGTCTGGTTTCGGTAACCGAGCACAGAGGGGTTTCAGTGAGCCTTGGTGAGGAAGGTGATAGGGCATCCGAGGATGGGCTTCTTGAAGCTAGGATTTGGATCTGGCTGGTGTCTCAGAAGCCTGAGGGCAGGACTATTTCGACACTATCCTCGAATTTTGAGCGTCACGAGGCAGGCCCGGGAGTGGGTTTGCTGAAGGCACTGGGAGTCACTCTCGAGTCGGGTTCTTTGGTGGCTGGTGACGAGTCGAATATCGCAGCTGAGATCGAGAAGAGGTCGGCATTCATCGATTCTTTATCCCAAGGTCCAAAGGAGCAGGCAGAGCTCGATGAGGAACTGGTCTCGCACTTCTCAGGTAGAAAGGGATTGATAGTGCTGGAAGAGAGAATATCGAGAACTTGGGCCCTTACTAAGCAAGGTTTGAGTATCGAAACCTCGGAACTGGAGGATGTCGAGATGATCGGTGAGGTAACACCCGAACTACTACAGAGCGAGGCTTGGAGGGGGGCTGAGTTCAAGCCGTTCGATATCAATGCCCCCGCACCAACTCCCTCAGGAGGAAGGCCGCATCCGATGATCGCGTTGATCGAAATGATTAGGTCGATATTCTTGGAGATGGGATTCTCCGAAATCGAGGGCGACTTCATCCAATCCGCTGGCTGGAACATGGATGCGCTATTCATTCCGCAATCGCACCCAGCTAGGACAATGCAGGATACATTCTACCTCTCTGAACCCGCCCAAGTCGATGTCAACCAGCACTACTTGGATCTCTGGAGCAAGGTGCACGAGCATGGTCATGACACCGGGAGCAAAGGCTGGGGTCTCGACTTCGACAAGGAGGAATCAAAGAAATCTCTCCTGAGGACGCATACCACAGTGAACACTGTGCGCCACATCGCCGAGAACCCAGATGAGCCATGCAGGGTGTTCGGTATTGGTAGGGTTTTCCGACAGGAGTCGATAGATAGGACACACCTCCCCGAGTTCTATCAAATCGAGGGAATCATCCACGAACCTGAAGCCAATCTCCCGATGCTAATCTCTACTCTGAGGACATTCTACTCCAAGATGGGATTCCCAGATGTCAGAGTCAGGCCAGCATATTTCCCATACACCGAGCCCAGTGTGGAGGTCGATGTGCTGTGGAATGGAGAGTGGTTGGAGTTGGGCGGCTCGGGTATCTTCAGGCCTGAGGTGACAGAGCCCCTCGGCACAGAGTGGCCAGTATGCGCTTGGGGATTGGGCCTCGAGAGGCTGGCAATGCTCATCTTAGAGCTGGACGATATTCGTGAACTTTACCAGCCAGACTTGGAGAGACTTGGCCGGATGCCAATACTCTGAAGGCCCGTAAGGCCAAAATCATGGCTCGGGCTCAGTCACGATAATTGTCAGAGCCTCAATCTCGATGCTATCGACCCAAGTCCCGCACGTCCCCCTGATTGAGATGGTCATGTTCTCTTGTATGTCCGTGAAGCTGAGCTCGAATCTACCGTCCTCGTCAAATGGCAGATTCAGGCTGAATTGCTCGATATCTCCGTCGGACCACTCTAATTCACAGGTATCCATGTTCTGGTGTACGAGCATCCCGGGCAAAGTAGTCCCATTGCCACGCTCAACAGATACCTCGTTAGTGCTAACCACGATTACGGTGTATCCTTCATCAGGGTATTCAATCGTGAAAGCCGCAGTCCACTGCGACTCCTGACCGAGACTGTCTACGGCATTCACCTTGAGTGAGTGACTTCCTACCTCAAGTTCGGAGATGTTGATGACGAGATTACCATCCGCATCCAAAATATCCTGAATTTCATTTCCGTCCAGAGTCACAGTCACAGTCAGTCCAGCCATCTCCTCGTCCATGATGGATAAATACAGAGAGTCTACGCTTCCAAATATGATTGCGGAGGGAATGTCGCCCTCAATCTCAGGGGCAAGGTTCTCACCCTCTTGTTGGATGTCGAAGAATAGGATTCCCACCATCACGCTGACTATCATCAGTCCGGCTAGGAATAACGAGCGTCCTACACCATCGTCACTCATGACTCATCCTTCGGGCTCTAGTTGATTAGTGCCACGGAAGATATTCTTACAAGCACCACAGAAAGACTCATTCATCACTCAGTACAATGACGTCGTGCAGGAAGTTGTCAGCATCCCAGTAGATTCCAGAATATGCGACCCTCTTCCTCATCCCCTTGTCGATGATGTAGGTCACTGTAGAGTGGCCAACTTCGTACTCCCCTAGGGTCTCCTCATGAGGATCCACCTCACCATGGGAATTTGTGTCATTACTCTTAGGGGCGCACGATAACCAGTCATCAGAAGGTCTCTCGTACCCCTCGTCACACATGCAGTGCGCACCGCCGCCAGAACCCATGACCCAGCCATGGCCATTGCAATCCTCACCCGGAGGGGCCATGCTGAGATTAGCGTCGCTGGCAATCCATGCCAGATGGGTATCCGAGTCGACTTCGATGGCGGTGGTATCGTCTGATCCGACCTCGACCCAACTATTGTTGGAAGAGTCCCAGAGGTGCAGGACCCATGTCCAGTCGCCGTCTGCCTGCCATTCACCGATGAGCCCTTGAGGCTGATTGTAGCTGATGTTGGCGCTGCTCATGGCGTAATCCATCAATTTCGAGCCATCCTCGAAGCAACGCGAGAGGGTCGATCCTTGGCAGGGAATATCCATTACCATCGAGGTGTTGTCTGGATTGAGCACTGCCACTCTTACCAGATTTTCCGAAGGCGGCTCGCTGGCAGCGATGTGCTCGTTGTCCACGACCACATTCCAGTCTCTGTATATACTCTGCAGTGTGCTCGCAGAACCCGTCAGATGATACCAATCATATCCCATCTGCTCAGTCCACTCAGAAAGATGGGAAACGGTGTCCCTCGCAGGGTCAATTGTTACAGATACGAATACCACATCCCCGGAATGAGAGTCAAGGTTCTCCTTGACGTAGTGCAGATTGGCCGAGATGATGAGGCAGATGTCTGGGCAAGAAGTGTATACGAAGGCCACGACGATGACCTTATTTTCGTGATCCGAGAACCTGAACACGTCCCCATTCTGGTCGAAGAGAGAGAAGTCAGGAGCCTCGGGGGGATCCCTGTACTCAATCCCAATGAGTTCAGTCTGTGAATCTCCCAAACAGCCTGGCAAGAGGAGAGTTAGGGCAAGGAGAATGGCTGTACAATGGCGTTGCATTTCACTCCTCCAAAAGCAGTAATATGTCCTCTAGTACCAGTTCCGGGTTCCAATCCGCATCGCCCCACCACACTCTCTGGCGCATCTGCTTGTCAACTATGACCGTCCCAGTGGTGTGGTCAACCCAGTAGGTAAGCGGATGGTGCTTGACTGAGACATCACCCTCTGACTGCTGGGTCTCCAATCCACAGCCCCGGTCATCGACGGCCTCACCCTCTGGAGTGTCCGGGCACGAGTCAAATAGATCCGCCACCTTATCGGAATCCAAGTCGGATGCATTGGTCTCAAGACCGACATCGAAGTTGGACCAGACTTCGGAAAGATCGGTGAATTCGTTGGGATCTTCAGAGGCCGTCGTCAGATGAGGCCAGTCGAGGCCGCGCTGCTCAGCGTAGGAATGCAATATCGTCGAATTATCTCTCCAAGGGTCGACAGTGATTGACAGCATGGCCACCTCGGTACCGTACAAGTCCCCCAGCTCCTGAGAGACGAAGTTCATGTTGGCGCTGACTACGGGGCATATATCCGGACATCTGGTGAACAGGAAAGCCACCACAATCACCTTGCCTTCCAACTCTGAGAACGAGAAGTACTCTCCATTCTGGTCTACTAGGATGAAATCCTCTACTGGAATCGGCGGATTGATATCATCTCCATAAAAGAAATCATCCCCCTCACCAAGACATCCAGAGAGTAGGAGACTGCACGCAATCAGCAAAGTGACTACCTGCCTCATTCTTCCTTATCCCCCTCTACGTTGCGAACTATCCTTATGAAAGCAGCCGCACCTGCAAGCAGGACTGCAGTGCTCAGTAAAACGCTCTCCAAATCTCCTCCTTCAGTCTCACTCGCCTCTGGAATGAAGACGAAACCATCAGGAGGTAAAATTTCGGTGTGGTTGTCTAGCTGCACGGTGAAGGAGATCGTATTCCAAAGGCTGCCATTTGACATCACCCTGGCCTCGTAATCTCCCACACTCCAGTTAGCAGGGTCGAGCCAGAGGTAGCACTCGTCTGAGTTTCCTGTTGAGTTGTATGGCCCGGCAACACAATCGAAATCGTCTTCGCCATCACCATCCACGTCGACTAGCACACTTCGGTTGTGGCCTGCGATGTTGTAGAACACCAGAGTGTCGTTCTGTAGCACCTGTGCAGAGCCCGGCTGGGCAGTCTCGTTCCTCAGGATGAATGAGAAAGTGTTCGCTCCATGCGCTGCCGCCGTGGGCATCACGAGCGCAACAACGATTCCGAGGACAAGCACCCTGCTGACGAGCCAAGAATCAGTCATCGCTAGCCTCAGCCTGCCATAGCGCCGGGTAGTGGTATCTGGAATCGTAGTCCTCGTCGAACTGGACCACGTATACTCCACTCACCATCTCAGAAATCATCACGAAACCTCGTGGGTCATACTGCAGCCCCCAGTCGAATGGAATCATGCATGATGCCCAACAGTCGGCCATGTCATAACCCAGTTCCCCGGCTGGGTCTTCAATCCAATCAGGGCCTGCAGGTAGGTAGTATCCTATGGTGCGAGTTTCGGCTAGGGACTCGATCGCTTTGAACCCTCGATCCGGCTCAGGGTAGCCGTTCTCCCAAAGAATATCATCCCAGATGTGGCCGTGGTCAGTTACCCATGAACCAGCGTGATAGTGGGCCCAGTAGACGTGACCATCCGCACCCGTGTCGCCATTGTGCGGGCTGAAGATGTATCCTCCCGGGATGTAGTGTTGAGGGTGGCTGCTGCCGTTAGCGAGCACCCCTTCCCCCGGAAGCCTCCACTTGGAGACGAGGAACGGCTTGGTAGGGTCCGTGGTATCTATTGTCCAGATGTAACCTGTGTGATTGGCGTTGGAACCGTACTCAGGAGCGATGTAGGTGTAATGCCTCCAGTTTATTCCGTGCTCCGCATCATCCGGGCCGGTTCCGCAGTTGGTAGGCCAGCTGGAGGCCGGATCCATCTCGCTGATTCCCGAGCAGACCAGATTATCCATAGGGACGGCATAGTGGATGTTGTCGTTGCCTTGATTGGCGTCAAGCCACTCTTCCGCAGTCATGTCAGCATGGCCACCTCCGTCAGGCCCGTACCAACCTGAGTCATCTGTCGGACATCCCAGCCACCGACCGACCTCAGGTGGCCATGAGATCCCCATAGGGTCTGCTACCGTTGGGGGGTCACTTACATCGACGAGTCTCAGCCCTGCACCCCAGTACGACACGACAAGGAGCTTCTGCTTGGTAATCGGATGAATGAAGAATACGTTGTCGTGATTGAAAATTGAGCCGCCGCAGGTGGTGTACGGCTCAGGAGTATAGCCACCCCATCGAATAATTTCCCTGCTTGAGTTCTGTTGCTCCTGATTCTGATTGGGCAGCCACGATTCAAGTCCGAGAGGCACGTAGAACACCTGAGTTCCCTTGTAGAATGTGCCGGAACTACCCTCAACCATCTCAGGGTATGGGTCTGCACCGAATAGGAACAGGCTACATTCCTCGCGAGGATCGATGGCTCCATCCCATTCGCAGTAAACATGCAGGTCCTGATTGTGGAAGCCTGCAGGAGGATTGTTCCACTCGGCGACCTTGACCGGACTGGTCTTGTCTCCGACATAGATGACGTCCAGTCTGTTCAACCCACTGTTGGCATCGTCATCATTGGGAATCGGGTCCAATTCGCTGTTCGTCAGTTCATGGTTGATCAGCACCCAGTTATTGTCGGGAGTGACTTTGATGTCGATTATTCTGGCTACTTCGGCGTAGTAGGTGGAAAGCAGTACGATGTTGTTCGGCTCGCTGATATCGAGGATCTCGAACTGGTTGTAACTTGAGACATATGCATAGCAGCCGCCAGTTCCATCTCCGTGAATCTCGCAATCCTCGTGGAAGTTACCTTCAATCGAAATCTCGGAATTGTCGCCTGGGGTCGGTCCGACATTCTTGAATTCCTCTTTGCATGGCCTGCCCATCGTATCATCCAACTCTGCAGGTGGCTTCACATTGCCATCGCAGTTCAGGTTGTGGTAATCAATCAGTTTGGCATTGGGAGTTGAAAGCTTGTGAGCCAGAAGATCGTTGTGTGAGTGGTTCGCATCCTCTACCTCGATTACAGGGTCTATCCAGATGTATCCATCTTCGTCAGAACTCCCATCTCCGATGATGGAAAGGCAACCTGAGAGGGGGGCCAGCGCCACAAGTGCCACCATCAGGAACATCTTCGCGTTGACGCCTGTCATACCCAACCCCGCCCGCCGACGATGACGACGGGTTGTTCAATGCACCGGTCGCCCGAGCGCTACGCGCTTGGGCGATTCAACTTCAGGCACCATACGGTTGGTCTATGTCCAGTTGGACGATATACAGCCCAGTGGTGATGCATGACAAGTAGGTGTATCCCTTGTGATACTCGGCAGCCCAAAGAAATGGAGTCCATCCGAAATCATAGTAAGAGCTGTCGAGAGGTTCACCATCAACTCCATGTGGCAGGTGATAGCCCACCGTTGCATCCATGTGAGTATCTGTCTTATTGCCCTCGGACAGTCCTGATAGCATCAAAGTCTCGACATCGATCACCCACAAACCAGCGTGGTAGCTCGACAGGTATATCCTAGCATCCCATGCACCTCCATGACTCGTATCCGGAAGTCCCGGTAGTCCGGTCTGGAAGACATGGGTGTCGGCGTTGTGCGGGCTGAACAGCAACCATTCCTCACCTCCGGGGATGTGGTGGTCATTGGCGAACGGGATTTCCCATCCATGGATTAGCTTGGGCATGAACCTGACATTGCCGTTTACCTCTTCATAGCCGGTGGTGTCTAGCAGGTAGGCCATACCTGTACCAACTGTGGTCTCAAGCACCTCGGTCGCCAACAAAGTGAGGTGCATCTTGCCGGGAGGATACCCCAGATGCGATGCGTCGACCATCTCATCAACCGGCTCGGCATAGTGGATGTATGAGGCCCGCCCACCGTTCTCGTTGCTGGTGCAACCACAGTCAATTTCGCCATCACCATCGAAGTCCTCAAACTCCATCCACTGACCTACCTCGGGCGCCCTCCAGGTGCAGCCTGCTTGCGTACCTCCTGAAAGTCTGCACAGTGATCCGTACCAAGCGTACTCAACGAGGTCCTTGTTAGGATGGGGAACGTCTGAAACATCGAAGATCCTCAGACCCGCCTCCCAGTAGGCCCCATAGACGTAGGTCCTTCCGAAACGAGGGTCGTTACCATCCTCTCCAGGCCAGGTCTGGACTGTCATATCGTGGATGTATATCCAGCCTCCGAGAGTCGACTCCCAACTAACCTCAGCCTCTCCTACTTTGACTATGCGAGGAAGATCTCCGTAGCCGGCGAAGTTGAGGTGAGCGAGGGTGATGCCTCCGCATGCATCCCCCTGGCCCACGTCGCAGGACTCGTAGTCAGGGTTTGCAACAAAGATGTACCACTCGTTGTCAATCATGTGAGTGTAGAGGTTGTGCGGGCCACTCGGGTGGTCGACATCATACCACGAGTCAATCCAGCTGGGGTCGCTCTTGTCGGTGACATCTACCAGAGTTACAGTGACCTGGGCGGGATCCTCCCATTCTCCCACGTTGGGGTCTGCGGCACCTGGATCAACCAGCTGGTTCTGCACGATGACGTACTCTCTGCCGTTGTACTCGAGGTACTTGACGTCGAGGACCTGAGTGTTCGGGTCGTAGTATACACCTGTGACAGTGGTATTCGTCGGGTCTGTCACATCGACGATATGCATCTCGCTCCAGCCAGCGATGTAGGCATACGTCTTGCCATCAGGTGAGTCGGCCACTTGGATCTCTGCATTGCCCGGAGCAGTCAGTTCGTTGAACGAGACGGGCTGGATATTGTCGGTGAACATAGCATGCTGACTGGCGTTCCTGTGATCATGCTCCTCGTCCTGCAAAAGAGGGTCGAGCATGCTTGAAGTGCCAGAAACAACATCATCTGAGCCACCAGACAGCATCATCACTGCAGCAGATGCACCCACTAGGCAGACGACCAGACCGAAGGCCAGAGCCATACGTTCGGATTCCACGATGCCCGCGAGCCCGCAGGTCATGTTGAAGCCATCGCCCCGCTACGGCGGGGCGTGCGCGGCGTCGCAGCATTGACAGTGTGCATCTCGGCAATCCTGCTCTCAGCGCCAGTCACAGCGCACGAGCCAAAGGAGTACACTATCCTGCTTAAGGAAGAGGGAATGACTCCTGAGGGGGTACCTCCGGGAATCCTAGTGACAACTGACTCCCTATTTTTCCGCAATGTCGATGGCAGGGAGAACGCATCCCACCGGATTCTGATCGATGCCGACGGAGACGGCGCCTTCGATGGAATCGACGACATCTCCACAGCATGGCTCACCCCCTCATGCGAGCTCAATGAGACAGGGCATAGGGCCGATCCCTCATGCGAGGTCACAGCGCTGGTATTCCTAGATCCTTCCAACGGACTTCTACCGGGAACGTTAGACCTGCTCCATCAGATTGAGCACAATGGGTCTATCTCGGAGGGTACATTCACTGTCACCTTCTCAGATGACGTCCACAACAATGCCGAGGTTCCTGCACAAGAAGAGGGGGAGGAAGTTGAGACTTCTGGCGAGACCGACCCTGCCGCACTACTACTGTTGGCATCGTTACTGGGGATTATGCTAATCCTGCCCAAACTGACCGGAACAAGCGAGCAGGAATGACTTCTGCCAACGGTTGTACTCAAGAACTCCCGCTCGGTCGGCATCCTCACAGGGCGCTTAGCTCAGCTTGGAAGAGCACCTGGTTTGCAACCAGGGGGCCGGGGGTTCAAATCCCCCAGCGTCCACCATCAATCAGTCATCCTTGACATAATCCCAGTCTGCACCTACTCAGGTAAGAGCTGAGCTAGTATCTTCAGCAGACCTCTGAGGGTCACTTCGCTGATTCCAGAAACCTTGCACACCTCGCTTTGAGTCCTCGGCGAGGAACTATCCTGAGATGCCTTGTAGATGATTACCCCGGCAATTCCGGATGGTTTCTTGCCCTGCCAGGACAGATTGTCCTTCACGGAGTTCCAAAGGCCGCGAACCTCGCCCAGCACATGAGGTGGCAGTCCGAGGTCAGAGTGGAACTTCTCGAAGTATTCCTCTGGCCCGGTGATGTGATGGGTACCTAGAGTCCTAGCAACCAGCCTGATGGTCCTCTTGAGCTCTTTCTCCTCAACGGCCTTGGTCATATCGAAGGCCTCAGCGACATCCTCAATCCGACGAGGGATCTTGGCCTCGCGAGCAGCGATGTAAACACAGGCTGCAGATACTCCCCTGATGCTCCTACCAGTTACTAGACCACGCTGTACGGCGTGCCTGTACAGTGAGGCAGCCTCCTGTTCGATTTGAGAGGGAAGATCACCCCGATCACGGATGAATTGCATGGCCTTGGCTAGATTCCTGCTGCGACTGTCACGGGTCTTGCTACGCTGGTCTATGCGCTGCCTTCTCCTCCATTCTCTGAGTCCCTTACTGCTCATGCCATGGCGCTTTGCAGCACCTGCAGTCAGGTCACGTCTCTGAATTTCAGAGGAGAGGCCCTTGTCGGAAAGGGTCAGAGTGGTGGGTGCACCTACACGGCTCCGGTCATCACCGTCAGAGTGGTTAATCCATTCGGCACCAGGGTCAATCATGTTCTCGGTGGCAACATAACCACACTCAGAACAGGCCGTCTCTCCACGCACGTCGTCGGTGTCCCAGGAGCTAGCTCCGCACACCTTGCACGGGCCTGCCATGGCATCAGTGCCACGACCTCTTGAGGGCCTCTTGGCGGGACTGAACTGCGAAGATCGATTACTCTGCTTAGAGTTGCTCTCAGCCTTGCCGGCCTGCCTAGCAGTGTCTCGTTCCATCTTCTCAACCTGTAGTTGTATAGTAGTCTCAATATTATTTAAATATTTGTATTCTTTGCTCATGCAAATCAGAGTGCGGGAGTTATCATCTGTCAGCATTCGCTTCCCGTAACTTCTTGCACCCAATCACCATCCATCGTCCATGAACGGAGAGCCGAGCAGGACTGCATTGTTCGACTGCCACACCGAAGCGGGAGCCAAGATGGTTGACTTCCACGGCTTCGAGCTACCAATCTGGTACTCCTCAATCCAGGAAGAGCATCTAGCGACCCGTGCATCCGCCGGCCTCTTTGATGTCTCGCACATGGGTTTCTTCCGCTTCTGCGGTGAGGATGTTCGTTCATGGCTCAGTAGTATAGCGACTCAGGAGTATTTGAACTTCCCAAGCGGAAGGTGCGGCTACACTCACTTCCTCGACCACGATGGCCTCATCATCGACGACATGATCTTCGCTATCAAGTCCGAGATTGAAGTCCTTGGAGTTCCTAATGCTTCGATGGTTCCTGTGATGCTGGATTGGTTTAACTCATTGATTCCTGAGGATGGCTCAATCACGCTTGAGAATCTTTCTGCAAGAACCAGTATCCTAGCTCTCCAAGGTCCAGCATCAGCACGAATCCTTGCGAAAGTCATCGGCCAAGACAACACTGTAAGCAGGTTCGCATGCCAAGAGATAGCCCCCAACGCCCTTGGAATCGAAGGCTGGATTCAAGGAACTGGCTACACTGGTGAGAAGGGCTATGAGATATTTGTCGCCAATCAGCAGGCCCCACTTCTGTGGAACGCTCTCCTGAAGACCGGACGAGCCCATGGACTAGTGCCAGTGGGTTTAGGGGCACGAGACACTCTGCGTCTCGAGAAGGGCTACCTACTTTCCGGGCAGGACTTCATCTGGCCTGGACTAGGGTCAAGCGCTGAACCCCCCCTGCCTGAGGATTTCCTATATCGAGACACAGCTGAGACTGCGGTACCTTTCGGCTTGGACTTGGAGCATGAGTTCATCGGAAAAGGTCGTGTTGTGCAGTCCATTGAATCGGGCGATAGGTGGCACGGTCTAGAGTGCCTCGATAGAGGTCCAGCCCCTCGTCCCGGTCATGCGGTGCTATCGTCCGACGAAGATGATGCAGTGGTTGTCGGCAGAGTGACGAGCGGCGCTCCATCTCCTAGCAAGGAGAGAACAGGTATCGCCATGGCATATCTTAGCGGGGTTGATCAGGGAAGCGAGGTTTGGATTCAGACAAGCCCTCGAAGGAGAGTCAAGGCGTTGGTAAAGCGGCCCCCCTTCATATGATGGCAACTGTGATTACTTAGTTGCCGGGAAAATACTCATTGCCAACTTCCAATCTCAAGTGCCATGCAGTCGCGAGTCCGCGGGACCATAGAGGCCGTAGCAATCAAGAATCTACAGGAGCTTCTCCGCAAAAAGGGCATTACCGCAGAAGCTCTATTCACTAAGTATGACATCGATGGCGATGGCTCCATCGATCAGTCCGAGTTCAAGGCCGCACTGGAGTCAATTACTGGTCAGCAGGCTCCCGACGCAATCTTGTCTACAATTTTCGGTGCTGTAGATGCAAACAACGATGGAACCCTCAATCTGGAGGAGATATTGGCACTTCTTGATGGCGGCCCCGCCGAAGCTGTTTCAGAAGGCTCCTCCGTTGAGATCAGAGATCACCCGAATGACCATTACAATGGCGTCTACGAGGCCCAATCGAGCAAGATCAATGGCAAGACCTGGTACATGAATCCGGCCAATGCAAGGCTGTACTTCTACAACGCCAACAGTGGCGGTGCGCCCTCATGGAGCCTTGACGACAGAGAGCAGGACGGCAGCAATGACTGGTATAGAGGAGGTTGGGCCCGGCCCAAGTCAGACGAATCACTCCCTACTGGTCTGCGTAGGTGGGTAGGGGTCGGCAAGATATCGGTCACTCCATCATCTCCCCAAGCAATTGACTCGGATCCAGAAATAACAACCTTGGATGAGTATTCTTCAGATAGTGATCGTAATTTTGTGTTTGCACCAGAGGAGCTGACATGGAACGAGCACAACCATCGTGCCACGGAGATGGGGGGTCATCTCGCCTCGATCACCAACGCCGAGGAGAACGAACAGGTCGCTCGAATCGCTGGTGGGAGAAGTGTATGGGTCGGTGGAGTGAGGAAAGGCAGGGGCAATGGACCTGGTGCTGACCACTGGTATTGGAGTGACGGCCGACCCTGGACGTACACAAACTGGGCCTCAGGCGAGCCGAACAACCACGGAAGTGGCGAGAACAGAATGCAACTATACGGCCATCACAGCGGATTGTGGAACGATGTCGGTGAGGGCTGGCGGGGAACTGCAGTCTACGAGATGCCAGTCACAGCATCAGCACCAACTACTACTCCTGCGCCAAATATCGAAATTTCAGAAGCATCTCCAGGCCAACCCATTCGCTTCAGGATCAATAATCGCCCTAGTGGCAATGATGCTTGGGTCGGTGTGTATCGTAAAGGAACACGCAACGAAGATCACGGTGAAAACTGGCGTTGGCTAAGGGATATAGACCCTGAAAATGCAACACTCCCTGCTCAGCCCGAGGGAGAATACAGCGTTCGTTTGTTCTCCGATGGTGGCTATTCAATGCTCACAGAGGAACAAGTAACCATAACCTCCGATTCTAACTTGCTTTTCGACAACTTCTCTGACGACATCCAGTCCACTATCGCCTCTTTGGAGGCTGATGTTATGGAGGGCAAAATCACCGTTGAGCAAGCCAGAGAAATAGCCGACTCTGAAGTCGAGAAACAGATTGGCAACCTCCCATTCATGCTGAAATCATCAGCCAGATCATTGTGGAGGGCTAACGCCGATAGGATGCAGATCGAACTGACATCTCAATTGGCAGAGAAGGGGGGAACCATCGCAGCAGGGGCTGCGATTGCCGGCGCTGCCGCCGGTGTCGCTGCTGCCACTAAGATGCAGGATTCAGATACTGCATCTGTTCAGGATTCATTCCAAGAAGAAAATGAGTATTCTAGCCATGACGATTGGCATGAGGAGTACCAGGTCGATGTCCCTGATCGTGTTGAAGTAGAGACTGAGATTGAAGTTCCCGACCAAGTCGAAGTAGAGACTGAAGTGGAGATTCCTGAGTATGAGGACCCGGATGATTGGTACGCGACCACCAAAGTCAATGTAGGCACAAGGGTCTCTGTTCCGGACCGAGTCACTGTTGGCTCAAGACGAAGCTTATCATTCACAACATCTCCTACTCGCTCAGAGGCTGTATCCCCAGTACCGACAATTGCTCAGGAAACTGACGACTCATCTTCCGAACTCTCCAGCATGTCCGCTATCGCTGCTGCGTTTACAGAAGCCAGAATGCTATCGGACCAGCGCAAGCTTGCTGTCTCTGTGGAAGGCAAGACCTTCGAATTCGAAATCAAAGTGACTTCGGATCCAGAGCGCACATTCGGTATCGGGATAGAGAATTCATACCGTGGAGGTATGACAATCATTGGAGATGTCGCAGAAGTTGGCGAAGTCGAAGTCAGGCTTCCATCCGGGGCCGATAGCGAATCGTTGTCCAAGGGCAGGATTTCAACAATCAGTACAAGTTTCTCAGGTTGGAACGGAATTCGCAAGAGACTGATTGTGAATGCTCAGTGACCGGCGGCCTCGAAGGCCTCTTCAATCATTTCTTCAAGACTGATTTCGGGCTTGAATCCGAATCTCTCCTGAAGCGCCCATGCATCCACCATTCCGAACACCTCTCCGGCATCACTCTGTCCGAACTCTGTATCGCATCCGGTCCGAGAATTATAGATCCCGGCAAGCTCCTCCATGCTGATGCCCTTGCCGGATCCAACAGCGATACTATCTCTGGTCGGTGGCGGGTTAGCTAGCACGGCATCGACCACTCTGACTAGATCTTGGACATGGACGAAGTCCTTGATGTCAGAGCCATCTCCAGGGATGTTAATCCAGCCAATCTGACATTCCTCAGCCCACCTGTGCAACAGGCCGTTTCCCGGGGGCCCCTCAAGAGGGACTCCCTGAACATTGGACGCCCTGACTATACTCACTGGACGCTCGGCCTCGGCCCGCTCGAGAGCATTCTCCTCCATCCACAATTGACCTTCTGCTGCAGTATCTCGAGGGGCTAGAGTGGAATCGTCTCCATAGTAGGCCTCGCCTGGCTCCCACTGAGGGTGGACTCTGAGTGTACCTATGATCACAAGGTGGAGCCCGCCATGTCTGTCGACTGCATCTAGTATAGGTCTCGATGATTCGCGCATCGAGATGTACGCATCCCTATCAGTACGGTCAACACTAGTGTCTACGGGACGGGAGTTGATTTGAATCAGGGCACTGCATGGGGTGAGTAGGGCGTCGAGGGCCATGGGGTCGGAGAGCGCTTCTTCTGGCACAGGGACTGCGGAGTCGCCAAGCATCTCTCCTAGGTAGGGCGCCACGAACGTATCCGCAGACGTGATTGCGACCTTCATGCTACACCTACCAGCTCGAATGAGCAAATAAGAGTATGTCGGCGGGCTGTGAAAACTCTCACAACGAACATTCAAGGCCGGCGCGATTGTGCTCGGAACGCCGCGAGGCGGAGTTTGGAGATATGGACCAGTTGCCGAATCTGGGCCGCGAGCAGGAGATGCTCGAAGCAATGGGCCTGAAATCCATGGATGACCTGTTCTCTGACATCCCCGAAGATGTCCGAAGAACCGACCCCCTTCCCCTTCGTGGACCACAGTCGGAAGAAGAGATTTGGGCCGATGCCCAGCATTTGCTTGGGGCCAATGTAGATTTAGACTCTCGCCCATCATTCCTCGCTGCTGGATTGGCTCGTAATTTCGTCCCCACTATGGTGCCGATGCTAGCTACTCGTGGCGAGTTCCTAACTTCCTACACTCCCTATCAGCCAGAAGTCAGTCAGGGTATGCTGCAAGCGATGTGGGAGTTCCAGACGATGGTCTCAGAGTTAGTCGGACTTCCTGTCTCGAATGTCTCGATGTACGATGCCAGCACCGCTGCTGCCGAGGCAATCACATGTGCAGTCAGGGTAAAGAATCGTAAGGCCACTCAGAAGAGAGTTGTTTATGTGTCGCAATTCGTACCTCCACACCGACTATCAGTCATCGAGAACTACTCTCAAGGAGGTGGAATCGAGCTACGGACTCTCAAGCACGGAACAGACGGGCGCGTGGACCTTGAAGCCGCTGTCACTGCTGCAGGGGCCTGTGCTGTGTATGTAGAGCAGCCGAATGCATTCGGAGAACTTGATGAGGGAGTAGCACGGTTGAAGGGAATCATAGGTGAGGAAACCGCTCTTATTGTCGGAGTGGATGCAGTCTCGCTTGGAATCGTCGAGGCACCTGGGAATTACGGTGCCGACATCGTTGTCGGAGAGGGTCAGCCTTTCGGAATCGGCCCGACAGCTGGAGGTCCGATTTACGGCCTATTCGCCTGCCAAAAGGAATACCTGCGGATGATGCCCGGGCGAATCGTAGGAAAGACGGTTGACGAGGACGGCAGAGATGCCTTCACACTAACTCTCTCTACTCGTGAGCAGCACATACGCCGCCATCGAGCGACATCCAACATCTGCTCCAATGAGACTCTTATCGCCCTGATGGGTGCAATGCACATGGCACTGCTCGGACCCGAGGGTCTGGAGAGGCTCGCTATTCGCGTCGCCGCTGCAACTGAAGCCACTAAGAAAGCCGTATGCGCTATATCAGGGGTCGAACTAGTCAATCCTGACACTCCTAACTTCCGCGAGTTCACCGTCAAGTTACCCGGTGATGCCGCTGATGCTGTGGCACACATGGACCGGGCAGGCGTGCTCGGTGGCCTATCTATGAGCGAGTGGTGGGATTCTATGCCCACTTACCTGCTAATCGGCTGCGATGAGCGAACGAGTCAGTTGGACATCGATGCGCTCGTTAATGCATTGTCATCTTGGGTCAAGGAGGCGAGCGCATGAGCGATATTTTCCTGTTCAACGGTGCCCCCGGATCGGGTTGGTCTCAGCCAGAGCCAATAATTGAAGACGCTATTGAAACGGTCCCCGTCTCCTTCCGTCGGGCCAGCCTACCTCAATGGCCAAGGGCCAGTGAACCCGAATTGGTCCGCCACTACACCTGGCTGTCTCAGAGGAACTTCGGCATAGATACGGGATTCTATCCATTGGGCTCTTGCACGATGAAGCACAACCCAAGAATCAACGAGAGAATCGTGCAGCTGCCCGGTATCAACATGATTCACCCACTACAGCCAGAACATCAGATTCAAGGCTTACTGTCGATCTTCTACGAGATGCAGGATATGTTGGAGATATGCGCCGGCATGGACCAAGTGACTCTGCAACCGGTCGCGGGAGCACAGGGCGAATTCACAGCCATCAGGTGCATACAGGAGTATCACCGTAGCAACGGCGAGGATCAACGCGACAAGGTCATCGTACCCGATTCGGCCCATGGCACGAATCCCGCATCGGCTGCGATGTGCGGCTACGAGATTATCGAGATTCCCAGCGGCCAAGACGGACGTATCGACATAGATGCCCTCAGAGCGGCCGTTGGTGAAGACACCGCCGCCATGATGATTACTAATCCTAACACCCTCGGCATCTTCGAGCCCGAGATAGCAGAGGCGGCGGAGGTTATCCATCACGCAGGGGGTCAGATGTATTACGACGGTGCCAACTTCAACGCTATTCTCGGCAAGACAGATCCCGGCAGAATGGGATTCGATGCAGTCCATTACAACCTCCATAAGACCTTCAGTCAGCCTCACGGAGGTGGTGGTCCAGGAAGCGGTCCGATCGGCGTCAAGTCGCACCTCGCCGACTACCTACCTTCTCCTCTCGTCGACCGCGAGTCAGCACAAGACGGCGGAGCTACTGGCGATGGCTATCGCTACTTCTGGCGCACGCCTGACAAATCCATCGGCAAGGTCCAGCAGTGGCACGGCAACGCCGGGGCGGTGGTCCGAGCATGGGCCTTCTACCGCCGCTATGGGCATGAGTTGGAACTGATGAGCGAGCACGCGGTTTTGAACGCCAACTATCTACGGTATCGAATAATGAATCCCGATTCAGCCTCTCTCGGTGAAATTTCCGCAATGCCGGTCGATGGCGCCCCCGCAGAAGTCGTGAAGCATGAATTCACGCTCTCGATGCAACCACTGAAGGAGAGAACAGGAGTGACTGGCAAAGACGTTGCAAAGAGACTCCTCGACTATGGATACATGTCCCCCACCCTATACTTCCCGATGATTGTGCCTGAATGCCTGATGATCGAACCAACAGAGACCGAGAGCCGCGAGGTTCTCGACAAGTTCGCCGAGGATTTCCTCGCTATCCTGGCGGAGGACCCTGAAGTGGTGACCACCGCTCCACACAACACCGACGTTAGGAGGGTGGATGAGGTCTGGGCTGCACGTAACCTCATCTTGAGGCACCCCGGTTCAGAGTAGCGAAGAAACAAGACCAGCAGGCCCATCCGCAGTCCATGGATGCAGGGCAGGATCATCTCTGGCTTTCCGGCGATCCGAGTTGGACTGGTTCGAGCAAGCAGACTTCAGAGGGCGAGGGAACCGCTGAGCTGCCCGAGTCATGGCCTTCTCCTTCCTCTGACGGAGGGAGGGGCTGGCTACGTCAAACTCTGAGACCTGTTGCTTCCAGCATACTCCTGCCTCTTGCTTGGTCTCCATTCTTTCTGGTTCTCACGATTTTTCCGCTTTTACTTCCCGACAGGACACCTGTCGACGACCAGGTGACTGCAGCTACCTTCTTCGCCCTTTCCTGGCTCCTGATTCTAGTGCCGTTATACCTAATACGTTCATCTCAGCCCACTCTCGCCTACTCGCTCCTAACTCTCCCCTTCGACTGGCCCTCGTTCGCACTCGCTTCCGCAGTCTTCGGCCTGCATGTGCTTATCCACCCGGCCCTATGTTGGCTTTCTTATGGCCTGTTCTGGCTATCTTGGTTCCGCACCTATGCTATGATTAGAGACGTTGTCACCATCCCCTCAGGAAGATGGCTGCTGCCCGTGGACCCGTCAGATTGGAAGACCGCAGATGCTCTGAGAGATGACTGGGAGATTGTATCGGAATTCTGGACCAGCGGGCCGATAGCACAACTGGAGGTGGAAGGAGGAATAATCTCCCTGTTCGGGGCCAGTAGAGGAGATGACCGTTTCGTCGCTCTGACTCTGATTGGACCATCAGGATTTGTCCATGACCCGTTCGCTGACAATCACACATACACGGCTCTGTCAGAGCCTCAGGTGATTATCACAGGCCTAGATTGGCCATCGAGGCTATTACCTTCGTGAAACATTCCGGACGGCAGGCATTTGAACCGACCACCTCCCGCTGAGTCATGGACATCTGCATATTGCTGGGTTCCAAGTCTGACCTACCAATAGCCAACAAGTGCACAGACGTGCTGTCCGAGTTCGGCATCTCTCATCAGGTCAGGGTCGCATCAGCTCACAGGGCGCCCAAGTACCTTGAGCAGGTGGTCTCAGCTGCCATAGAAGAAGGATGCAAGATATTCATTTGTATGGCAGGCATGGCCGCTGCACTCCCGGGAGTTGTTGCGGCTATGACGACTCTGCCCGTAATCGGTGTGCCAGTCGGAGGCAAGGTCCCCTACGACAGCTTGCTTTCAATCGTCCAGATGCCTCCTGGTATGCCGGTGGCGACTGTAGGAGTGGACAGGGGAGACAACGCTGCAGTACTGGCAGTACAGATGCTTTCTATGTCTGATTCCGAACTCGCTTCCAGCTTCTCAGATTGGCGCGTCTCTCGCACCAACCAGGTAATCGCGGACGACGAGTCCCTCAGGGAGTGAGCCCATGCAGACCCAGTTCCTCGTTGACGAGGCGGTAGAAGCTCTGCAGTCTCAGATTGATGATACAGCGATTATAGCCTGCTCAGGAGGCATCGACAGTTCGGTCGCTGCAGTCCTTGCCCACCGCGCAGTCGGTAGCATGCTGCACTGTGTCTACGTCGATACTGGCTTGATGCGCATGAATGAGTCAGAAGAAGTTGCAAGTATGTTCGTGGATCTGGGAATCGACCTGAAGGTTGTGGATGCCTCCGAACGATTCTTCAGCCATCTCGCCGGAGTGACAGATCCCGAGGAAAAGCGCAAAGTCATCGGTGAGCAGTTCATCCGAGTTTTCGAAGAGGAGCAGGAAGTGTGTGGTGCAAAGTTCCTCGTCCAGGGTACCATAGCACCAGATTGGATTGAGTCAGGAGGCGGCGAGAGAGATGTCATCAAGTCGCATCACAACGTTGGTGGGCTACCCGAAGACGTCGAGCTGGAAATCGTAGAGCCTCTACGCGAGTTCTACAAGGATGAAGTCAGAGCCATCGCAAGAGAGCTTGACATACCATCCAGTGAGCGACAACCATTCCCGGGCCCTGGTTTAGCAGTCAGAGTTCTAGGTGAAATTTCTCCCGAAAGGGTAGAAGCCTGCAGAAAGGCCTGCCACATTGTCGAGAGCCACCTCGAGGCTGCGGCTGAGCGCGGCGAGTGCGACTTGCCGTGGCAGTACTTCGCAGCCCTACTACCTGTCCGCAGTGTAGGGGTCCATGGAGATGTGCGTGTACACGGCGAGACAGTGGTGGTCAGAGCGGTGACTAGCTTGGATGGAATGAGTGCCAGATACTCTGAGATTCCGCACGGAGTTCTAGCCGCAATCAGCACTGAGATTACCAACTCCCTGAAGGGTCAGGTAAATCGAGTAGTGTACGATATCACCCACAAACCACCCGGAACTATTGAGTGGGAGTAATCCGATTCTTTGATGAAGGGTGGACACAGCCGCGAGTCGGGCCGACATAGCTTAGTTGGTGGAGCGGTGGACTGTTAATCCACAGGTCGCAGGTTCGAGTCCTGCTGTCGGCGCCACTTCAATCTCTGCGTGCGAAGGCTGCCAGGGCTAGCACCGTCAAAGCCGAAATCAGTCCGAATCCAGGAGTCCCATTGTCATCTTCGGGGACGTAATCCGGTCCATCAGTATCATCGGGGTCCATCTCATCACAGATGCCATCGCCATCTACATCTCCTGGGAACGAGTTAGCATCTAATGGGTCGCTGCCGCAACTATCCTCGTCGGAGTCGGAGTACTGGTCATCATCATCGTCGGTGTCAGCGTTGTCCCCAACGCCGTCTCCATCGCTGTCATCCCACTCTGAAATATCAATCGGAAACGCATCGTCACCATCTGCGACACCATCTCCATCGTCATCCGGGTCTAGTAGGTCGCAATTGCCATCATCGTCACTGTCCACCGGGACCGAGCCACTGTCTAGAGAATCGCTGCCGCAGTCTTCTTCCGATGAATCCGTCCAACCATCCCCATCGTCATCGTAGTCTCCATTGTCACCGTGACCGTCACCATCGGTGTCAATCCATTCTGTGGAATCGTCCGGGAATGCATCTTCTGAATCAACCACACCATCGTTGTCATCATCCGAGTCCATGGTATCGCACTCTTCATCACCGTCGGTGTCCACTGGCACTGAACCGGAGTCTAGCGAGTCGCTACCACAAGCACCCTCGTCTGTATCGGACCAACCATCGTCGTCATCGTCGGTGTCGGCGTTGTCTCCCGTTCCGTCTGAATCGGTGTCCTGCCACTCAGCCGGATTGTCCGGAAATGAGTCCTCGGCATCGTTGACTCCGTCATTATCGGAGTCGTTGTCCTGCACGTCGCACACGCCATCTCCATCGGAATCCACAGGAATTGAATCCGCATCGAGCTCGTCGGTCTGGCATGCCTGTTCGACATCGTCGGAGTATCCATCATCATCATCATCCGAGTCGAGTGTGTCACAATCTCCATCACCATCGGTGTCGGTAGGTACCGAGTCAGAATCGAGAGGATCTGAGAGGCACCCCTCCTCTGTCAGATCGGAGACTCCGTCGTTATCATCATCGTCATCAGAGTTGTCGCCGACTCCGTCACCATCGCTGTCATCCCACTCGGAGGAATCATCGGGAAACGCATCGTCTCCGTCAAGAACTCCGTCGTTATCATCATCGTCATCCGCGCCATCGCAGATTCCGTCCATGTCGTTATCACTGGATTCGTTAGGATCGAGTGGATCGCAATCACTCGCATCATCTACACCATCACCATCATCATCCGAGTCGAGATAGTCGCAGATGCCATCTCCATCAGTATCAGTAGGGGTAGATCCTGAGTTCAACGGATTAGTGTTGCATGCAGTCTCATCAGTATCGTCCCAGCCATCGTTATCGTCGTCTGGGTCATTGTCGTTGGGTATTCCATCGCCATCGAAATCGCCACCCTCCAGGGCATCACAAATCCCATTGTTATCAGTATCTGCCGGGACATCGTTAGCATCCAGTGGATCAGTTCCACAGTTCACTTCGTCGACATCAAGCCAACCGTCGTCGTCATCATCGTCATCAGGCACAAGAGAAGCAGAGGCAGTGAATACAACATTGTCGACATAAATCGACTCTGATTGCGAGTTACTCGTCAATTCAAACTCTAAATTCCCTTGTCCCAATGAGCTAATGTCTGAAGTGAAGCTAGTCCAAACTCCCATGTAGGGAGAAAAACCACCGTTATTGCTGGATCCAGTAGCGCCGGTTACATTTACCAGCTCAAGTGTCGAGGAACCTCCTACAAATCTGATGATTAGGTTGTCTGTGTCCTCGTAACTATTGGAACTACTACCGCTACCTTGACCTTGAACAAAAACATCGAAAGCCATTGAATCCGCTGTAACGTCGTCAAGAGACAATGTAGCAGTTCCATCCACATCGGCCATCTGGTAGCCTTGAACACCGTCTGTATAATTACCAACTACGCCAAGGTAGTTGGCTGTACCGAAGTAATCTCCATCTGTCAGCCCGACTCCTCCAGTTGAAGTGTAGAACAGCGTGAATCCCATTTCAGTCCCATTGGTCTGATTATGGGCTACATGCGGCTGATCCACATTGTTCCACAGATAGTAGTTTGAAGTTCCATTACCGTAATCAAAGTACTTCGAACCATTAGTGAATGGGTCCTCGAAGGAAGTTTGAGCAACGGCCATATTGTAGGTACAACCGCTAACTACTGTATCGGGTAAACCATCTCCATCAGTGTCTGTATCGGCACAAGGGTTGTTCGGGAAATCATCGTTAGCATCGTCGGTCCCATCGCCGTCCGAATCGGTCGCTAGGACGGCATATGGGACGGCGAGCAGGAGCAGGGCAGTCAGGATTGTTGCGAGGGTAGCGCGGCGGCTCATAGGCCACCATACCGGCCCTAATTCAAAATACTCTCCCCGGATAAGTCACAACTCAATTATTCAGAAAGCCTTCCGCTAACCTCTTTGACCTACTTTCGATGCAGGGCTATGAGCGCCCGCGAATCAGCATCGAGGGTTTTGGAGGCGGTCGATGAGTCCGGCAGGCACTACCGTGACAGTCTACCCATGATTGCCAGTGAGAACATTCTCAGTCCACTGGTCCGCAGGGCCTGTGACTCGGACTTACACGGCAGGTATGCCGAGGGACTTCCGGGCAAAAGGTACTACCAAGGATGCGATGACTTTGACTCCATAGAAGAGATAGGAGTAGCCGCAGCCATGCGAGTATTCGACTGTAGCTTCGCCAACATCCAGTCTACTTCGGGAACCGTCTCTAACATCGCCGGCCTGAAGGCTCTCGCTAATCCGGGCGATACCATCACCGCTGTCTCTACTGCGGATGGTGGACACATCTCACATGCTCGCATGGGCGCGGTCGGATTACGCGGGTTGAATCTCATCACCTACCCCTGGATAGAGAGTCGCATGGAGCCCGATATCGATGCTGCAGCGGCTCTCATTCGCGAGACTGAACCCAGTCTGGCTCTGTTTGGTCAGTCAGTATTCCTATTCCCAACGCCTTTGCGCGAACTCGCGGATGCTGCTCACGAGGTCGGTGCCAAAGTGATGTATGACGCCGCCCATGTGCTAGGTTTGATTGCCGGTGATCAGTTTCAAGATCCTCTGCGTGAGGGTGCTGACTTGATGACCGGCAGCAGCCACAAGACCTTCCCCGGGCCCCAGGGCGGCTTCCTCCTCTCCGACTCTGATGATCCAAAGTTCATGCGTCGCCTAAACAGCTCTGTATTCCCCGGGGTGTGCTCCACCTACCATCTGCACCATGTCGCTGGGAAGGCGGTTGCTCTAGCCGAGTTCGAACAGTTCGGTGCCGATTACTCCAGAGACATTGTCGCCAACGCCAAGGCGCTGGCAGAGTCACTGGCTGCGGAAGGATTCGAAGTCATGGCAGAAGAGAGAGGATACACGGCCAGCCATCAGGTGCTGACTCGGCACGGGGGGCCTGATACGGGAGCAGGAAGGGATGCCGCCGCACTACTTGAGGACGCAGGAATAATCACCAACATGAACATGCTACCGGGAGATACCAAGGCTATGGCGCCGAGTGGTCTGAGACTCGGGGTGCCCGAGTTGACAAGACTGGGTATGGCTGTCGATGAGATGCAGGATGTAGCACGCTTCTTCGCTAGGGCTCTCATCGCAAAAGAGGATCCTGCCAAGGTCAAGCAGGACGTGACCGATTTCAAGTCTAACTTTCTTGAAGTCGGATACTGTTTTGAGCCCGGTCCGGCATATCCGGGCCTCTGACATTCCTGCCTCAGGCTTATCCTCACAGACCCCCTCGCGATGCCATGCATCAGCATCGCAGAACTGCACTCCTGCTCTGTTTGCTAATGCTTAACTCAGGTTGTCTCGGGCTGTTCGGAAGTGAAGACGTACAGATTGAGGAAATCGACTGCCAGTCCCAACCCACGCACCCTGATTGTTTTGCCCAAGTGGTTACAGAGGATGACTGCACTTCCCAACAGATCTTCACAGGAGATTCCTGCAGACTCATGCTACCTCCGTCACAACTCTCCTACGGGGAAGATGAAATTGTTCTGGTAGTAGGTTTCGAGATGCAAGCCCTGACTCCATCATTCCTAGGTGATGGCCCGAAGAACTGGTTCGTCAATCCCCGACTACCCGATGGCCTTCAAATGGATGAGTCCGGAGTCATTTCGGGGACCCCGCAAGAGGTGTCGGAGTCAACTCAGCACACTGTCATTGCGACCAATTCGATGGGCTCCTCAAACACAGGAATCAACATCATTGTACTAGCTCCTGCACCCGAATCAATCCAGTATCTCAGCGATACCCTCGCATGTACACTCGACTCACACTGCTCAATTGCTCCTCCGATGATTACCGGTGCTTTGCCGGACAACTGGTCCGCAGTTCCACCTCTACCGGAGGGCCTGGAACTGCTTGATGACGGCTCAATATCCGGAATTGCGAGAGCAATAGGGGATTCCAATCATACCGTCTATTCATTCAATTCAGGGGGCTCTGCGGAAACCGAACTACGCATCATCACCTTGCACGAGGTGCCGCACTCTCTGTCATATCCCGGACACCCTTTCTACTGGAACATAGGGCATGAGGCTCTGATTATCCCGTCATATGAGGGTGGTCTGGCAACTCATTGGTCAATCGAACCACCACCACCTCCCGGAATCCTGCTCAATCAGGAGGACGGCTCCCTGCAAGGTATTCCCTCAGTCGTACATCCACTGAGGGAGTACGTGATTACAGCACACAACACAGGAGGGTCGATTTCTACTACAATCCTGATTGACGTACGTGATATAGCGGTCGATGGGCTGCGATACGACCCCTATATCATCGACTTGAGACAGGGCGAGGAAATCGGACTAATCAGTCCGACATGGCAAGGGGGCTCACCTGATATCTGGGAAGTGGACCCGCCATTACCCTTGGGCTTCGAACTCGACATATACACCGGAGCAATCAGCGGCATAGCGACTCTGCTGCAGCCTTGGACGCACCACACAGTCTGGGCCAACAACTCTGGAGGAATCGCATCAACGTCCCTGCAATTCAGAGTGACCAGCCCACCTCCCGACGAGATTTCTTGGCCCAACTACCAGTTCGCATTGGATTCGAATTACAGCGTGCATATTCCAGTCACCAATGATGGCCCCGTAATCGATACGTGGGAGGTTTACCCCAGCCTGCCTACAGGACTTTTCCTGCAGGGGGATGGTAACATATCAGGCACCCCTACCGAGCGTTCAGACTGGAACCAGTACACGATTTGGGCCAACAATACTGGCGGCTCTGTTGGCCTGCTTCTTTGGATCGCTGTACACGACCTGCAAGCTGACCAATCTGACCTGTTGAGAGGGATGGGGGAGACCAATTGGGGGGGCTGGCCATCCCCTATACTCCCAATCGGGGAATGGGCATTCCCGATAGGATTCACACAGAGCGGGTACGGCCAAGATATCCCGGTGATTTCAGCCAGCCACATAGGCCGAGGTAAGATGCTTGGATACGGTCATGAAGGATGGGTAGATGGCTCCGGTGCGGCAGAGACTGCATTCGCGCTCCGAGCGGTTGAGTGGGTCTGCGGTGAGAATGCTAATGTCGGTTTGGCTTATGGTGCGGGATTTGATGACTTTGAAGACGAGTTGCAAGGAGAAGGTCACACCGTTCATCTCTCGGCGACCCCCTCCGATTTATCGGGGTTGGATTGCCTGCTCGATGAGTTCTGGAACGGTCATGACGACCAAGACAATCAGAATCTAATTGACTTCATGCTGGAGGGAGGTGGACTCATTATGGGAGGGCACGCATGGTACTGGTCGTACTCCAACTCCGATGTCGCCCACAACTACCCGGGCAACAAGATCGCCAAGACTACCGGACTGTTCATTTCCGACGCCTGGGGATACAACAACGTCGACCTCTCGGACATCCCGCATAATTTCACTCGACCTCATACTGCAATAGAAGCAATAAGAGCCGACAGGATTGACAATCAGACTCTATCGGCAGATGATGCGACTATTGCCGACTCCACACTATCCATTTGTACGGGAGTGGTGACCTTGGACTTCCACGACTTTTGGTCCCCTCTCAGAGAGACCGTCAATTCAACTGGTTGGACAGTAATTGAATATGGCACACTGTGGCAGAACGTGGGCCATAACATGGGAGAGGACCCGGTAGCTGACACCTTACTCAGGGTAGAGGCGGCACTTACACAGGGATTACCGGCACATGAACTGCCCGCGCACCCCGGTCATGTTGAGTTCCCCGGGGAGATACCAGCCAATGCAACGAGAATATTGCGGACTGTTACAATAGATGGCAATCAGAGTGGCCTTCCAGACAATTTCGGATATGCCTCTGCCCGAGCGCATGTCAGGATGACTACTGGATTGTATGCCGCCCCCGGAGAGGTTGTGACAGTTTCATTTTCGAACCATACGGTCGATTCAGGAACCTATGTTTTAGTCGGTGCACACAGTGACAATCTTTGGTCAAAGGACCAACTGCACCGTCACCCACAGATTGTCAGATGGTGGTACGTAGACGAGGCCACGATGGAGGTTGGAAACGCCTTCGGTGGGCCGATTTACATCGCCATAGAGCCTGGCTCCACATTGGGCAACTTCGAAGTCACCATCTCCAATGCGGTGAAGGCTCCCATGTTTGTTCTTGGGGAGACGTCAGACTTCGAGTGGATTTACTCTGAGATCGAAAATCCAGCTCCGTGGGCCGAACTGATTTCCAACAATTTCATCATGACAGTGCCCAGCCATGAGATTCAGAATCTGTCAAACCCTACGGATTTGATGCAGTGGTGGGACGTGGCTCTAGAAATGGAGCATGAACTGTATGGCTATCTACCGTGGCCCAGAGTCGAGAGAGCTGTCTTTGATGCACAGATATCGGCAGGTTGGATGCATTCAGGATATCCGTTCATGGCACACGATCTGAGCGTTGAGGGAGTAGTTAACGTAACTCACATGTCAGAGAACGGTGACTGGGGGATGTTCCACGAGCTCGGACACAATCACCAATGGATGCCGTCCACCCTGCCGGGAACCACCGAGACGGGGTGTAACTTCGCCAGCGTGTATCTGATGGAGGACTTGGTAGGTATTGAGGGTCACGGGGCAGTGGACCCAGCGCAGCGAGCTTCTCGCATGCGCACCTACTTCGATGACGGCTCCAATCTCTCCAATTGGTCCGTCTGGATTGCCCTCGACACATATCTCATCATCAAGGAGGAATGGGAATGGAATCCCATCACTCAGGCTCTCAGCGTCTACTACACCTTGCCTGCAGCCGAGGTCCCCACAACGAGTGAAGAGAAGTTCAACGCATGGGTCCTGCATCTATCTAATGCCACCGGGTACAACCTAGCCCCCTATCATTCCGCATGGGGCTTCCCTCTCACGCAAGCAACATACGACGCGCTTGAGCACCTACCGGTTTGGGTCGACGACCCGTTACGCGCTGAGTACTACTTCTACGATCCAATAGTTCGTAATCTGTCCGCTACTAACGTGACTAGCAGTTCTGCAGACATCAACTGGGATGTCTATGATAATGGCACTAACACCAATCTCACAGTCTTCTACGGCCCCAATGATATGGGAAACAACTCTCATTTGTGGCCGAATAGCGTTGACATGGGGGTTCCTCAGATTGGTCCAGATTCAACAACAATCAACCTAACAGGCAATTTCACTTACTATGTACGGATAATGGCGTCCAACGAACAGGGAGAGGTCTGGCTCGGGCCAATCTCAATCAACTAAGTCTCCTCAACATAGACTCCAACGAGATTTCTGGGATGTTCTTCTGATGCCATATGGCAATAGGAATCCAGATTAGCGTATGACTGATGGTAGCAGCGAACGCAGGAATCAGTTCCAGCCTCGGCTCGCCCTGCATCATTGAAGCCACTACCCCAAGTACTGCGAAGTGAGCGACATAAACTGTCAGTGTGATCTTACCAAGAGGCTCGAGGAAGGACAGATTATCTCCCTTCCATGGATCTCCTCCACTGGCCTCATTGCCCTCCAGTATCCTGTGTGCAAGCAGTGCGAATGTCCCTGAGACTACTAGGAATGCTGGACTTGCAGGGAAGAAGGTCAGCACCGCCTCACCTTCTGTGAGTGCCCAAGGGATGTCCCCCCTCACTGCGATTACTATTGTGACTGTGGTGGCTGCCAGCCCCATGGCGATGTTACGCTCCCGCATCCCTGTATTCTCAGATAGGTCATAGACAAGAGTCCCTAGCAGAACGAAGAACAACCAAGGTACAGCCGGGTAGGTTCCGTTCCATAGCAGTCTGGCCACCCATTCGGAGGCTCCCTCAGAGGAGACCCTCTCCCACCATGTCCAGTCGAGGCCTGTGGCACCCCCTAGAATCAGAGGTGACGCCACCATGACCAACATCAGGACAATCCTGACCTGCATCCCGAGTCTTACCAAGACAGGAGCCAGTAGTGCTGCGATTGCGAGCAGAGAGAGTACTCCAGGAGTATGCCACTCAAACCTCCCTCCTCTCTCCACATTGAGCAGTACATTGACAAGAAGCTGACATATTGTCAGCAGTAAAACTCTGGGGATTAGCCAAGACATCCAGTCCGATGCGCCCATGGGACTGCGAGCAGCCCTGCGAGCAGCACTCATGTGGATACCCCATCCTGAGATCATCACGAACATCGGGGCAGCCATTCCTCCAAAGGCCGCGGCCACGAAGGCAGCCGGATCACCAACAGTCATACCTCTCGGAGGAATGATGGCTGCGGTGTGGACCTCGACCATGCACAGAACGGCGATTGCTCTCAT
>JBJLJN010000022.1:0-19037 GCA_045559735.1 Candidatus Thalassarchaeum sp.
TCCCACCAGCCAGACTCTAATCCGGCCTCGGGCTCTGTTTCCGGTTCAGGGAGAGTCTCGTCCTGATGCTTCCAGCAGTAGTCAGTGGATCTGAATGACAGGGCGTTGCAGTCGTCGTGGGCGCATGTACCGATCTTGGCAGGTCGTTTTTGCGGAGCGGCCAATGTCGTGAATGGTTTTGAGGAAGAGTCGCCTCCTGCGAATAGGCCGAAAAAAATTCCTTGACAAATGAGTTCCCCGAGAATTTGGGGCAGAACCATGATGTTACATTGATATTATCGAGATAAGGCTGCCTACGGCGTAGGAGATATCCATGCCTCAAACGAACAAAGTCGAAGGTTCGAGCTGTAGTCTCGCTTGATTTTGAGAGAAGGTTCGGGGGTGCCTTGTAGTCTGGGTGGGAGGGACTTGCGAATCGCCTCATTGGCTTGGTCGATCTCTGACTTGGGGACAATGGCTCTTCCTCTGACCATGCTAGGCCCTGATCTATCGAGTAGGGGCACTAGGAAAGGGAGGAACTCGATGGTCCTGTGTGGCAAGTTGACCAGAAGTAGATCCCAGCGTCCGACTATGGTCGGGTCTTCGTGCAGAACGGTTGCGTTCGCTATGCCTACAGTCCTATCATTGTGGAGTCTTGAGATGGGAACGGGGGCGGCCGGATACTCTCTACGGTCCCAGCGACGCAGGTTGTCAAACAACATCTCCACTGCGTCGGGATTGAGATCTGATGCAAGCAGGGCTCCCACTAGTTCGGGCTCTCCCAGTAGTGTTGCTAGTGCTGGCCCCACCCCACAGAAAGGATCGCAAACGCGCAGAGGCCGTCCTATCAAGGAGAAAAGCTCCTTGGCGAGGGCAAGAGTCTCAAGTCTCTCGGACTGTAACTTGGTCGAGAAGTAAGCCTTGGTTGGGTCGCAGAGTATGCTACGTCCGGACTCCCTGACGAGTACTCTAGTGCTGGCAGCATCTTCTGGGATGTTGTCGACAACAATCTCCCCGTCAATGCGTGCCCCGATAGGGATGAGGTTTCGGATTCTGAGTTCCCCTAGAACCCCTCTGTCTGACAGTACGAGTCTGATGTGAGGATGTGAGAGCAGCTTGGCTGTCGCGATCTCCCGCGAGTGCTCGGCAACCTCCTCGTCGGGCCTCACAATCATCATGTCGGCGAAGAATTCGTGAGAGGAGGGCCACGCTTCACCACCGGTATCGACGATTTCGTCTCCGAGGAGGTTCCTGAGGTGTGACCACCAGTCGCTGTCTATCCTCTCGTCTGGAAGTCCCTCATGCTCAATAAGTTGGTGTTCGGAAACTTCTGCCGGAAGCTGCAATGCAGCTCCTGGGTCTATCGGAATTAACCTTGATTTACCGTCCTCGGAAGCAAACACACGCATTCCAGGAGCGAGCATTCCATACTCGCGAATCAGGCCCAGCGCATGCTCGACTTGACGATTGGGTACTGAGAGGTGGCGCATCACTTTCATGATGTGCAGCGGGGCAGCCCGCTTCACGATGACGGATGACGGAGTACCCCCGGGGCTGTGGCTGATAGGTATCGGTCCGGGCGATCTTGGTCACATCACAGAGAGGGCTAGACGAGTGGCTAGAGGCTGCTCGAAACGGTATCTGGAAGGTTATACTGCAGTCCTGCCGCCGGCTGAAGAGGGGCGCCTCGAGTCAGTCGTGGGGCCATGGGAGCGATTGATGCGTGACAAGGTGGAATCACCCGAAAGCATGCTCGAAGAGGCTCGGGTAAACCCCGTCGCCCTGTTGGTGGTCGGTGATCCTATGCAAGCCACCACTCACATCGATCTTGAGGAGCGTTGCGCGGCAGAGGGAATCGGATTTCATGTCATTCCCGGGCTCACCGCGACTGCTCTGGCAGTTTCATTATCGGGGCTGCAGTCGTACAGATTTGGGCGGCAGGTCACCATTCCGTTCGCGGACGGGGACTACTTGCCGACTTCACCGTTCGAAATGATTTGTAGAAACAAGGAATTGGAGATGCACACCCTCGCACTATTGGATCTCGACCCAACAGGCATGGGGATTGATCAGCCCCGCCCGATGACTCCTAGAGAGGCTGTGGAACATCTGGTCCGCATGAATGAACGAAGTGAAGCTTTCGAAGCTTCGGTGGAAGATTGGGGCGGTCTGCTTCTCAGTGACCTTGGGACCGAGGAGGAGCGGGTAGCCTCAGGGAGTTTGAAGGAACTTTCCGAGGTTGAAGGAGGACATATCCATACTCTGATTGTTGTGGCAGATTTCAGTGGCATGGAGGCAGAGGCATTCGAGCGTCGTAGACCGACCGAAGATACGACGGGATGAAAGACGGGCTGCTAGTGGCGAGGACGAGAAACATGGCCAAGCCCCCTGCAGAAGTTCGATTTCCCGGTGACAGGAACCGTCGCAAGAAAATCCGGATGAGAGGAATTAAGCAGGCCTCAAAGGAGATTCAGGGCCGTCTCGACAGGAACCTCGAGGAGTTGGTTGATGACCCGGAGGTTTTCCTGCCTGAAATCAAGGGGAACGTCGACCAGTCATTCTTCTCCAAGGACCTGATGGCAAGGACCCTCAAGGAGGTCTCTTCGGTATCCACCAAGCGGTACGATACCAAATGGCTGCGCAGGCGCATGACCAAGAAAGGCGGAGATGGAGTCTGCAGAGCGCTTGCTGGAAGCCTGCTGGCTGCCTCGGAGGAGGATAGGTCCACAGTGGCCGTGTTCAAGAATCCGCTTTTCGGGGTCGCCAGCTACATTAGAAGAGGAAACGGTAAGCAGAGCCACCTAGCGGGAATTCAGAATCACAACCACCCCAAACTCAGGCTCTTAGTATGGGATGAGCACGCCAAGTCCGGGCAGTGGTTCTTCTCTTGGGACGGCGGCTTCGTATTCACCGGGAAGACCCCTGTCCCTCCCTCAGAATGGATAGACTGGAGTCTGGATAACGCTTCGATAGACCTCTCTGGAGAGGGGGATTTGCGATGGAGTGCTGGATTGGAGTCAGAGACCGTAGAGAATGGTAAATTGACCGAATTTGGGTGGTTGAGACTTGAGTTCACTGACGGTACTCTGGTTGGCCTGTCAAGATCCGCCTTGGCGAATTCAGAGGAGCATTTCGGTCAGAGTGTGGCAATGGGTATGCTTCCTCCTCGGTTGAGTGACGTCGCCCAAGCCGAGTGGGTTTGGAGGCCGGCCGGTTGGCCTGAAGAGAGGGAATTGCCAGCCGCTGGAATCGAGAGGTTGGAGGAAGTACTCAGCACCTGGATTAGATTCTCTCTCGACGATTCCTCATTGGCTAGGGCCTGCAGGAGTAGTATTCTCAATTCAATTGAGGATGGTTTCGTCGTAGGAACTCACTGGTTTCCCGAGGATTCGCGTGCCGATTTCCTCGAGCACCTGAATGGGACTGATGAAGAGCGGTCTGCGGTAGCTTGCGTTCTGAATTCTCTTGACCACGGCATCCATGTCAGGACCGATGGGGAGGTTTTGGATCTCGATGAGGATGTAGTTAGGTTCGAAGAGGGGTCTTGTCATCCTAATCTAGTGGCCCTATGGCCCGAACACGGTCAGACAATTCTGGAGGAGCTTTACGGGATCAAAGGCGAGAAAGGGGAAGCGATTCTTGAGAAGCAGGCCAAGCGAAAGCAGGGCTTCGGCGCGTTCCTAAGGGAACTTGGGGTGAGTAGGAGCGTTGCCTTGAAGCTTGAGAGGTTGCCATGGGAGAATGAGGCGCTCCCCTCCCCCCTCTCATTCGCTGATGAGTTGGTCAGGCAGGCAGTCGACCGAGGTATCGCATCAACGGTCTCCAAAGCCCGTAAGGGAAGAGGTTTGGACATGGCCATGGGGTGGGCTTGGCTGACAGTTCACGACCGCACCGAGTCCGATGCCTGGCGGTTCGATGAGGATAGTCGGGACAAGGGTGGTGATTGGGTTCCAGCTCTGCAGGCGCTCTGGGATGCCGCATCTGAGCTCCTGCTCAATGACAATCTCGATACGGTTCAGGATTACGAGTCATCGATGAAATGGTTAGCTGAGATTACCGGAACCAAAGTTCCGTCTGCTCAATGAGGAAGTGCAATCCAGACCGCTACAGCGAATAACGCTACACCCATTGCCAAGTTGAGGTTCTTCGCGGATTGCTTGGTGCTGAATATTCTCCTGAGTAGGGTTCCGAAGGCTGCCCAAGTGATTACTGCGGGTAGACCGAATGTCAAGTTGAGTAGAACTAACAGGGCCTTCGCAGCGAAGCCAGAACCAAAGAGGCCGCCGAAGGCAGTCATGAGAACCAAGAAGTGAATCCAGGCCTTACCATTGACTACTTGTAGGACCATTCCGGTCCGGAAGCCCAAGCAATCTGCTTGCTTGTGCTCTGTGTCGAGAGGGGATGATGTGGCCACGTTGTATGCCAGATAAGCGATGTACGCAGCACCCACGTAAGTCAGAATCTGGAAGAATTCCTCATTTTCTTCGATGAATACAGTTGCAGCGCCAACGAAAAGTCCGAGAGTTGACCACCCCACCGCCATACCTAGAATCAGGGGCATTGTTTCCTTCAGGCCGTGTTGGGAGCCATGTGCGGCACACAGCACATTGTTCGGGCCGGGGGAGAAGCACATCGGGATGATGAAGGCCAACGTGGCCAACAACAAGTCAGACTCCATGTAATCAGGTCCGTTTACTGAATGGCATTAGCGACTTCCAAAGCCTGATCGATGTCAGACCACAGATCCTCGACACTTTCGATACCAATGCTCATTCGAACGAATCCGGGTACGATTCCTGCATCATTTCTAACATCCTCAGGCACGAACATGTGGCTTGAATTAAATGGGCATTCGACAAGGCTCTCGACTCCTCCGAGGCTAGTGGCTTCGAAGATTATGTCGAGTTTTCGCATGAACTTTAGTGCGGCCTCGTCACCTCCCTTCACAACAAAGGAAATCATTCCAGTACCGCGGGGAGTGATTCTCTGAGCAACCTCATAATCTGGACTGGAGGATAGGCTTGGGTGGTTGACGTCCTCAATCATATCGTGTGCCTCCAGGCGGGTTGCGATTTCTGCTGCATTCGATGTGTGAATTGGCATACGGGCATGCAATGTTCGCATCCCTCTCTCAAGCATGTAGCACATGTGAGGGTCTGCTGCACCGCCGAAATGGACCTTCTTCGGGAAAATTTCAGCTACGAGATCCTTGCGACCAACGACTAATCCTGCGATTAGGTCGGAGTGCCCCCCGAGGTACTTAGTGCCAGAATGAATAACCAGATCGAACCCGAGGTCGATAGGGTTGCAGGCCCACGGGGTTGCGAAGGTATTGTCGACTACGGAAATGAGGTTGTGCTTCTTCGCCAATGCTGCCATAGCCTCAAGGTCGCAGACCTTGATGACGGGGTTGGTGATTGTCTCGACATAGAGGATCTTGGTATTCTCTTGAATAGCGGCCTCGTATGATGAAGGGTCACGCATGTCGGCCATTGTCACTTCAATACCGAAGCGTGGTAAATCCTCAGTCATCAGTCCATAAGCGCCGCCATAGCAGTCAGCGCTGGCAATCATATGATCGCCATTCGAAAGCAATGACATCAGAGTCGTTGAGATGGCAGCCATGCCGCTAGCGAAAGTCTCCCCGTCTTCGGCGCCTTCCAGACGCGCTAGTTTCATTGCGACACCTTCGGAGTTAATGCTCGAGAGTCGTGAGTACAGTGCCGTGTGCTGAGCACCGGCAGCCCAACCTGCATAGCGCTCATCAGTCAGTTGATAGGTGGCGGTGTTGAATATCGGAGTGACCGCTGCTCCCTCGATGTTCTGTGTCCCGGACCATACTGCTCGCGTTGCGAACTCCCTGTCGGAGTGTTTCTCGTTCATGGTTCTCCGAGTGGCCATAGTGTCATCAACTATACGCCGGTAATGAATTAAAAATGTCGAATTATCCACTGGAAAATACAATAATATCGACTAATAGACGGAATATTTAATTTTCAACCGTCATTACAGGAGTCATGCCCGCATCTCAATTGGACGCTAAAGATGCCAAGATTGTGGGGATGCTAAAGGAGGATTCACGGGCCAGTACTCAGGCCATAGCGGATGCTTTAGGGATGCCGAGGGTCACCGTCCATGATAGAATAAAGAGGCTCCAGGAGAGGGGGGTGGTTCGCCGCTTCACGGTTGAGCTTGGAAAGGAGGAGTTGGGTTGGAGTCTTCACGCTTTCATCCTGGCTAACTGGGCTGGTGAGAGGGGGCAGACCGATCGGCGTGAAGTTGCTCGGGAGATTTGTAGCATGCCATTCGTCGTCGGATGTCACATAGTCACTGGCCAGTGGGACTTCATCGTCGAGGTCGTGGCGAGGAACATGGAGGACCTAGGGGACTCTATCTTAGACGGGCTCTCTGCTGTCCAAGGCGTGGGACATACGCAGACTCTGGTGTCATTCTACAACTATGATGGTGAGGCAAAGGAGCTTAGCTAATCGAGCCCGATGGCAGCCAGCACAGAATTGAGATCAGAGCCCACCAAGGTGGACTCGGTTCGTGAATTCTCAACCGCTACTTCGGGGTCCTTCAGACCATGCCCTGTCACAGTGACGACCACGGTACTTCCCGAAGGGATACCAGTTTGTTCATGGTGTTTGAACAGTCCAGCGATACCGGCTGCAGAGGCTGGCTCGACGAAAATACCCGCTGCTCTGGCGAGAAGTCTGTGAGCATCCAGAATCTCCTCGTCGCTCACCATTCCTATTGACCCTTCAGACTCTTCAACAGCCTCATTTGCGCTGTCCCAGCTGGCTGGATTTCCGATTCTTATCGCGGTTGCTATGGTTTCTGGGGACACCACGGGAGACCCTCTGACGATTGGGGCGGCTCCTTCGGCCTGCCAGCCCATCATCTTCGGTAGTTCAGGAATCATACCTGAGCGATGGTACTCTTTGTAACCTCTCCAATATGCGGTTATGTTGCCGGCATTGCCAACGGGTAAGAAATGCATGTCGGGGGCTCTGGCAAGAACATCGCAGACCTCGAAGGCGGCTGTCTTCTGGCCCTCGATGCGGAACGGATTGATGCTGTTGACTACTTCGAAGTCGTCCCTCTCACCAAGCTCTCTAACGATTTCCAAAGCGTCATCAAAGTTGCCCCTCACTTCGATGGTCTGGGCGCCATGAATGAGTGCTTGGGCCATCTTCCCCGAGGCAATCTTGCCCTCAGGAAGGAGAACAAGGCAGGTCAGGCCTGCTGCGGCTGCATAAGCTGCTGCTGACGCACTCGTGTTTCCGGTGCTGGCGCAAACGAGGAATTGAGCGCCGCGCTCAACCGCCTTGGTGACTGCAAGAGTCATTCCTCGATCCTTGAAAGATGCGGTTGGATTTAGGCCCTCATGCTTGACTAGGAGTTGGAAGTCGGCCCCCATTTCTCTGACAATCTGGCTCGCATCGATCAGAGGCGTGCCACCCTCGTTAAGAGACACGATTTGAGAACCTTCAGACACAGGGAGGAAATCACGATACCTCCTGATGACCCCGTGATCTGCCATGAATCTCCCTAATGGGCCTCAGCCAAGAACCTCACCCGGGCTCCCTAAGCGTCCTGCCAGATTGAGGCAGACCGCTACAACTGGTCCTATCAGTACGGCGAACACTATCGTACCAATCCCGAAAGTTCCCCCTAGAACCAGCCAACCGATTAAGAGGACTGAGGCTTCGATTGCTCCTCGGACTCTGGCGATAGGAAACCCTGAGGCCTTTTGTAATCCGGTCATCCATCCATCTCTGGGACCAGGGCCAAGATTGGCGGTGAGATAGATACCGCTACCTATGCCAATCAGGAGCACGCCGAGGAGAACTTGCGCTATGGCCAGCAATTGTGCCTCAGGAGTGGGGAGGCGCGGGACCATCACCTCAATTGCTGCGGCGATGATTATGGCATTGAGGATTGTTCCTACCCCCGGCTTCTCCTTCAGGGGGATCCATAGCAGCAGCACTAGAGCACTGACAAGGAAAGTTGTTTGCCCCACCGTCCAGTTGATGTTGAGGGCTATCCCCTCCGCTAGAACTGTCCAGGGAGTGTTACCGATTCCAGCCGCTATCAAGATGGCATCTCCGGTACCAAACACCCATAATCCGAAAACAAGGATGATGAGTGTTTGGAGACGAGGTTTGAGAGACATCGGGTCGTCTGCGCTCCATCGAGTGATGGGGACTTCCTTGGCGGGGCGAAGCACGTCCATCAGGCCCATAGTGCTGCGAATTACTGGTAGTCAATCAAACCGATGCATACTTTGAATGGCAGGAGACCCTTAGCCTCACCTAGGTGAGGCTGTGGAGGTTTGGGAAGAGCCCATAGAAACTGGCGAGGTGCCAGAAGACTGTTCCCAATTCGACGTCATCGTAGTCGGAGGGGGCCCTGGTGGCTCTGCAGCAGCGGCTTACAACGCCCTTAATGGAAGCAAGGTGCTGCTTCTTGAGAAAGATGTCTGGCCGAGAGACAAGGTTTGTGGTGATGCGGTTGGCGGAAAGTCTCTATCCCATGTCGAGGAACTTGGCGTTCTGCCGATGATTCAAGCCACACCTTACTACCAAGTAGATTCGATTGTCTTTGGTAGTGCAAACGGTTCAGAAGTCAGAGTGATGTTGCCCGAGGAGAGTTACGAAGCCAAGGGTTTGTTGTCGGGATACGCCCTTCCTAGGGTTCAGTTCGACTACATGATGTTCAAACGGGCCACTGAGTTGGTCAGGGAGAATGGGGGCTCGGTGATTCAGGGATTCTCTGTCAACGAGGTGATGTCTGAAGAATTAGCAGAAGGGAGTAGGATTGTTGGTGTCTCCGGCAAGGTTGGGGGGAAGCGCTCTGATGATCCTGTGTTGACATTTACTGCCTCCGTCACTATTGGTGCAGGAGGGTACAACTGTCCAGTATCAAGAAAGATTGTGGAGTTGAATGACGAACCACACAAAGATAACGAGCATTTCTGTGGGGGATATCGAGAATATTGGGAGAATGTGGAAGGATTGGAGGGACAAGAAGGACCTATCGAGATACACTTCATCGATGAGGTTCTCCCTGGTTACTTCTGGTTGTTCCCTGTCAGGGATGGTGTCGTAAATGTCGGAATCGGGATGCTGATCTCGGAGCAGAGGAAGCAGAAAGGAATCAAGAAGTCGTTGAAGCAGATACAGAAGTGGGTGATTGAGGAGCACCCGCGGTTCAAGAAGAGGTTTTTTGGTTCTACTTTAGTACCCGGCTCCGAGAAGGGGTGGCAATTACCATTCGGCTCCCCGAGAAAGGGTGCTCCCTCCTTCCAGCCCCGCAGAAGTGCAATGGCAGGAGCCATGGCTGTGGGAGATGCTGCCAGTCTCGTTGATCCTTTTAGCGGTGAGGGAATAGGAAACGCACTGCTAACCGCAAAGATGACTACATCTCATTTCAACAAGGAATTGCACTCAGAGGGTTTTCCCGAAAGTGCTGCAACAGAGTACATGGAAGATCTCTGGAATGAATTAGGTGGAGAGTTATCAAACTCAACCAAGTTACAACGAATGATGAGGGTGAAATGGCTGACCAATTGGTTCGTCAAAAGAGCTTCGAAGAAGCCGGAGATTGGTGAGATGATGTCCGAGATGATTGCCAGCAAGGAAACTCAGAAGGCGCTTTGGAATCCTTGGTTCCTGATCAAGACGCTGGTGCTACCCTGAGGTATTGTGATGTCGGATACTTCTGCTTCTCTAAACGGCATTGAAGCCGTGTTTCTAGACCTCGACGGGACGATTTACCTAGGCTCCAATCTCATAGAGGGTGCAGTGTCGTTCCTCGGCCGCCTGGAGGAGAGGGGGATTAGGAGATTTTTTCTGTCCAACAACTCCAGTAAGTCAGTAGGGCAATATCTGGAGAAGTTGCAGAGTTTGGGGATACCAGCCTCTGCAGAAGAGATCTTACTGTCTACTCACGACTTAATCTTCTGGCTCCGGGAGAATAGCATCGACGAGACTTACTTGGTTGGAACCGAGGGTATGAGGGAGATGCTGGAGGAGGCTGGGGTATCTACCGACTCCGAAAGTCCTCAGTATGTGGTCCTTGGATATGATACTGAAATCACCTACGAAAAGCTCAGCACCGCCTCAATCCACCTACACCGTGGCGTCCCCATGGTAGCGAGTCATCCTGATGTCGTCTGCCCGTCCCCTAACGGGGGACTCCCAGATACAGGGGCCTACATGGATCTCTTCGAGGCTACTACGGGTGTGCGACCTGAGCATGTCTGCGGCAAGCCAAACCCCGGGATGATACTGCATAAGGTGGAGGAGTTAGGACTGCGCCCGGATCAGTGCGCCATGGTGGGGGATAGGTTGTACACGGACATGGAGATGGCTGAACGGGCTGGTGTCCATGGGGTGTTAGTCCTGAGTGGAGAGGCCACAATGGAGGAGCTTGCGGGCGCCCCGCAAAGCCCTTCCATTGTTCTTGGCTCAGTTGATGAGTTGGTACGTTAGAGGAAAGCCTCAACCACGATACCCCCACGCCAAGCCATGGCTGAGGGAGTGGTCACTGTAACCGGAGCCAGTGGGTACATTGGAAGCCACGTGGTAAGCAATCTCCTAGCCAAAGGGAGGAATGTGAGGGCTACGGTCAGAGATGCTGACGACCCCATTAGAGTCGACCACCTGAAAGAGCTTGAAATTGGAGAAGGGGGTAGTCTTGAGATTGTAGAAATGGACTTATTCGACGAGTCTTCGGTGCATGCTGCAATAGCTGGTTGCACCGACCTCATACACACCGCTGCCGCGGTTAGAATCAGTGCTAAGGATCCGCAGGGGCAAATTGTTGACCCTAGTGTAATTGGCACTCAGAATGTCGTCTCGGGGATTGATGCAGCGGGAACCGTCAAGAGATTCGTACACACATCCTCTACAGCAGCAATCAGACCGATGAGATGGGAGGACGGTCAAACTCTAACAACAGAGACTTGGGCTGATGACGCCACACTCGAGGAAAACCCATATGGATTGGCCAAAGTGTTGGCAGAGAGGATTGTTAGAGAGTGGCATTCAGAGGGGGAGGAGGGGGGGAAACCACGGATGGTGACAATTCACCCAAGTGTTGTCTTCGGCCCTCCGATGAGCAAGATTCACCTTCGTGGCTCTCTCTCTTTCCTCAACGCTCTGGTGAAGAGGAAGGTTCCTCTTTTGATTCCCATCCAAATCAACATCGTCGATGTGAGAGATGTGGCTGAGGCACATGTGAGGGCGCTGACAATGGGAAAAAATACAGGGAGATATCTAACAGTGAGTGAGGATATGCAGTTCTCTGAGATTTCGCGGACTCTAAGGGAGGAATACCCCTCCCTCAAGACTCCGAGATTTACTGTTCCCTATCTGGTTGCACTACTTGCTGGACCTCTGTTCGACAAAAGAATCACAAGATCTTGGGCGAGACAGCATCTTAGAAGGAAGCTCTACTGGGATGCGACACCAGCGGAACGTGAATTGGGCATGACATGGAGGGGGGCTAGAGAATCTATACTCGATTCGGTTCCTGGCATGCTTGAGGAGGAGTGAGGGTGAATATGAGACGGATTGCTTCACTACTTGTCCTGTTGATGCTAAGCTCGACCATAGGCGGTTGTCTTTGGTGGGAAGAGGAAAAGGAAGAGGAGGTTGTGCGCGGTCCTTTCGACTTTGATCAATCGGTTCCGATTACAACTTGGTACCACTATCCTGGTTCAGTCTCTGAACCGTGGCCTGTCGACGCGACAGATCCTGCAGCAGTCTCGGCGGCTAATATCACTGCTAACCTTAGTGGCAACAGCACTCCTTACTTCACGAACGCGACCTACTACGGTACGGGCTTCGATACTTTTGAGCCAACCATTGGTATCACTGGCTCCGGTGCTATCTTCTTCACTAATTGGAATGGGCTTGGGGATGGTACTCACATAATCAGATCACGCGATCAGGGGCAGACATGGGAGGATGTTGGGCCGTTCGGAACAATCGATGAGGACTCTGGGCAGACTCCTAATTCAAACGACCCTTACATCTATGTGGACAAATTCACTGATAGGTTAGTCAAATTCGATATGCACGCCCTAGCAGCGATGTTTGTTGAATTCTCAGACGATGATGGAGATTCATGGAGCGCTCCATTCCCTGTCGAGGGTTACTATGTTACTCAAGATCATCAGAGTATTGCATCCATGCCTCCCCCTCCTGGTGTAACTGCATTCCACCCTGTAATCTACGTCTATTGCATAAACACAGGATCCCCGGCTGCTGGTGCGCAGTGTTCTCGTTCTCTAAATGGCGGAGTATCATGGGACGTTCAAAGGATTGGTTTTCCAAGCAGTAGTTTCCCTCAGTGCTCAGGGCTACACGGTCATGTTGCTGGAGGAATAGATGGAGCGGTTTATCGAGGAAATCCTTCGTGCGAGGGGCCTGCTGTCTATCGTTCACTTGATGGTGGTTATACATGGAGTGAACACACAATTACTACTGAAGTCGGAATGCAACAGGGATGGCACGCTCATGAAGTTGCAACTGCTGTGGATGATGGAGGTAATGTACACGCGACATGGATTAGTGATGACCAGATGCCATGGTATGCATATTCAAGAGATCAAGGTGATACTTGGAGTGCCCCTATGATGGTGGCTGCTCCTGGAGTAACTGAGACTGGTTTTCCCACAATCTTCGCTGGCTCAGAAGGTAGAGTCGTAGTGGGTTACATTGGAGAGGTGAATGACGTTTCTTCGAACAACTCAACAATTGGAGGGGTTGGGTGGGGTGGTTATATGGCGATTATGACCGATGCTTTCTCGGAAAACCCTCTGATTACCAGTGTGGCTGTGAACCATCCTGAGGACCCATTGGACATCACATCGGACTGTGGGAATGTGCGCTGCGGGGGTTTCGGAGACTTCATCGATGTAGAGATTGATGATGAGGGTCGTCCTTGGATAGCTCTCGCACACAATGCCGCCGGATTTGACGAGGCGGTCATCGGAACACTGACCGAAGGACCTGCCCTGTACGGTGATCTAACCTACCTTCCAGCACTTCCACGGGGTGGAAACTCAACGCTGAAGCTGGGGTGACAAGTCACCGTTCATCTGATGTATGCGGTTCCTGACCGAACTTCATGCGCGCAGTAGCCATAATGCTCGTTCTACTGATGGTTTCGTCACCAATGGCGGGGTGCTTCGGGGAAGAGAAGGTTATTGTTGAGGAGAAAAGCGTGTTCGACGAACTGTGCCCTCAGGGCATAGCGAACAATACCTGGTATCACTATTCCAACGCGACAGACGCCACTAAGGTCTCAGATGTGTTCAACGGTACCTCAGTTCTTGTTGGAAACAATGCCCCGGCTTGTTCCATTGGGACATACTATGGAATCGGTTTGACTACCTTCGAGCCGACCATTGGAGTAACCTCGGCAGACAACCTGTACATGACGAGTTGGGGGAATGGAGATGCAGGTTCAACCGCAATTGTTCGTTGCTCGGGGTTAATTGGAATGACAAATATTAGCGATTACGTCTGTGAGGATGTTTACAGTGTGTTTGCGCCTGTAGCCAATAGCAACGACCCTTATGTCTACGTCGATCCTTGGACAGATCGGATAATGAAATTCGACATGCATGCTCTTTTGGGTATGACTGTAGAGTGGTCGGACAACGAGGGAAGTAGTTGGACAGGCCCATCGGTAGCCACTGGTTGGTCGGTCCAAGACCATCAAACAATTGCTTCATCGCCCTATCCGGCTCTATTGCACCCGACCACATGGGTGTTCTGCGTTAATGGGAACTATCCGTATCCTGTCTGCTCCACCAGCAATGATGGAGGTTTGACATGGGGACCTGAAGTCCCTGGAGCCCCTACCAGTTGCAACAGCGGCGGGCTAACCGGGCATATCATGGGTTCCGAAAACGGCAATTTCTACCGTGGCAATAGAGGGTGTGATGGTGGCGAGGGGTACTCGATCTACCGTAGCACCAATGGTGGCCTGTCATGGACGGAGCACCCCCTTCCAACAGAGACGACGGGCACGGCCGAAACCTGGAACTTTGAGGAAGCTCAGGTCTATCCAGACTCGGAGAACAATGTTCACGCAATGTGGATGGGTGCTGACAATATGCCGTACTACTCTTACTCTATGGATGAGGGTGGCACTTGGAGCGAGCCGATGATGGTCGCACCACCAATCGGACTCAATGGGACTGGTTTTCCTGTGATTGCTGCGGGCGGGCCCGGGCAAGTGGCCCTTGGCTACCTTGGAGACTCGGGGGGGGATACTTGGAACGGTTATCTGACAGTAATTTCTGATGCGTTTAGCCCGATGCCTCTGATGACTACAGTGCAGGTTAACGGATGGGGTGATCCTCTCGACACCTCAGCCGATTGCGGCTTCAACAGATGTGGAGGTTTTGGAGACTTCAATGACATAATTATCGATCAGCACGGACGTGCTTGGTTTGGTTTGGCTCACAATGTGGGTGGCGAGATAGGGATCTTCGGTACCATGACAAACGGACCCTCACTGAGGGGCAATGGGACGCTCACTGAGTTGCCGCCAGGTGGGCCCGGTACACTCTAGAGAACTTCGGGATATAGGCCGTAAGCCTGGAAGGCGAAGCTGACGGCGAAGCCAAGCATCGCCAAGCCGCAGATTACCATCGCGATACGGTATCTACGGGGAGAAAGCCAAGTCCCCCCTCCGACGAAGATCCATGCTATTGATGCCTTGACCAGAATGATGGTGAGAAGGAAGGCTATAGCATAGATAACCGGTGCCACTGGTTCCTGTTCAGAGGCTGAGGCCATCAATGGGCCACCGATGAGAAACCAGAACACGTACACGTTCGGATTCAGAAGATTGGTCAGTACACCTCGTTTGAACGAGCCGGAAGCGTCGCCTTCCATACCTGGATCAGGCAATTCCAAAGAGAAGCATTCGAGGCCCATCTTGGTCAGGAACAGGGCTCCGAGTGCTGATATCGTAAGTAGAACGCTGGGTTCGGTAGCCATCCACCCTGCAAAAAACAGACTTACGATAATCAGTGGGCCGTCTGTGAAGATGGGGGCTGCTGCTGTCCACATTCCTGCCTTCAAGCCCTTGGAGAGAGATTCCCTGATCACCATTGTCAGAAGCGGGCCGGGTTTGATCCCTTCAATTATGCCGAGGGCTACTCCGGCTCCAGCGAGTTGTGCGATAAGTTCGGTGTCCATCACTCAGCGCCTCGACGCGGCAATCTTTGCAAGTAATTTGAGTATCTCAAAGTAAAGCCAGATTAGTGTGACCATCAGACCGAATGCCGCTCTCCACTCCAATTGTTTGGGGGCTCCTCTCTCCACTCCCTTTTCGATGAAGTCAAAGTCCGCGACCAAACAGAGTGCTCCTATCCCTACGACGAAAAGGGAGAAGGCTATGCCGATTGGTCCCGCGCTGTGAATAAACGGCACGTATAATCCGAAGAACGAGCCTATGAATGAAACTAGGTAGATGAGCAGGATGGCGACCACTGCTGAAGTGACTGCTATCTGTGTGTTACGATCCCAAGCGATGAGTCCTGCCCTGTAAATTGCTATCATTGCACCGAGTATAAGGAAGGTTAGGAGAGCTGCTAGGATACCAATGCCTGGCATCTCTAAATAGACCTCGAAAAACCATGTAATGCCACCTATGGCGAGACCTTCCAAAGCGGCGTAAGTGCAAATTAACATTGGATTCATAGAGCCAGAAAAAATCACTATCATAGCTACAACAAAACCCCCTAATGCTCCAATTAAAATCAGAGATGATGCCTCTGGCATTGAAAAGGCCGTCATTATGGCGGTGGCCGCAGTAATCAGGAGTAGCAGGCCGGTCTTCTCAGCCACTCCTTCTATGGACATCAGGTTGGCCTCTTCATCCTCCCACCAACTGGCTTCTGAATAGTTGCTCTTATCGAAAGTCGAATCGGAGAGGGCGGGGTTTCCTGAGCGGTACATCTGGCTCACTGACAAGGTGGTCCTTCTCAAGGCTTAGCCTGTAATTCAATCACACTAGGCCCTTGAGGTGCTGACCAGTGTAGCTCGAGGGATTCTCTGCAACCAAAGAAGGAGGTCCTTCTGCAACGACCAGGCCTCCTCTTTCGCCGCCCTCTGGGCCTAAATCGAGAACCCAATCGGCACACTTTATCACATCCATATGGTGCTCAATGACTACCACGGTGTGACCGTTTCTTCGAAGCCTTAGTAGGACCTCAATGAGTTGGTCGACGTCGGCCAGAGAAAGACCAGTAGTCGGTTCGTCTAGGATGTACAAGGTGTGCTTTCTTGCAGGTTTGTGCAGTTGGGTCGCGAGTTTTACCCTCTGAGCTTCCCCCCCAGAGAGGGTCGTGGCGGGCTGTCCTAGTCTGATGTATCCTAGACCAACATCCTGTATTGTAGAGACTATTCGATAGATTGAGCGTTGGTTGGCGAAGAACTCGCATGCCTCGTCGATGTTCATCTCGAGGATATCGTGGATGGTTTTACCGCGCCATTCTACTTCGAGTGTCTCTCGTGTGTATCGCTTACCCTTACACACATCGCAAACAACCCAGACATCGGGAAGGAAGTTCATCTCTAGTTTTGTCGAGCCGGCGCCCTTGCAAGCCTCGCATCTTCCTCCCCTGACGTTGAAGGAGAACTGGCCAGCCTCGTATCCTCTCTCTTTGGAGAGGGGCGTGCTTGCGAACAAATCCCTAATCGGCGTGAAGGTGCCAGTGTATGTAGCTGGATTAGAGCGTGGTGTCCTTCCAATTGGAGATTGATCGATTACGATGGTCTTGTGGATGTATTCGATGCCCTCTATCTTGTCGTGACTTCCAGGTGTTGTGTCAGCCCCGTGGAGTTCCCTGAGAAGAGAAGGAGCGATTGTGGAGGTGACAAGCGAGGATTTACCAGAGCCGGATACTCCAGTTACAGCAACCATGCAACCCAACGGAATCCGGACATCTATGTCCTGCAGGTTATTCTGTCTGGCGCCAGTGATCTCAAGCCAGCGTTCAGGGTCTGGTTCGGCTCTGTCTTCTGGTAAAGCGATCTCTTTTCGCCCGGAGAGGTAGGCGCCTGTGATGCTCTTCTTGTTGGCTAAGAGTTTGTCTAGACTACCATTTACGATTATCCTTCCACCCTCTTTCCCAGCTCCGGGCCCGATATCTACTAGCCAATCTGCCTGACGCAGGGTCGCCTCATCGTGCTCTACGACGAGAAGTGTGTTACCAAGGGAGGTTAGTTCCCTCAAAGTCTCAAGGAGTCGTCCGTTGTCTCTTGGGTGGAGTCCGATGCTGGGCTCATCTAACACATACATCACACCTGTTAGACGGGTGCCAATCTGCGTAGCGAGACGAATCCTCTGAGACTCGCCCCCGGAGAGTGTGTTGGCTCGGCGATCCAAGGTGAGGTAGTCAAGACCGACTAGGGCGAGGAAGCGGAGTCTCGATTCGATTTCCTTGATTATCTCTCGAGAGATGTAGAGGGTCCTCTCGTCCAACTCCTGTGCTTTCGTTACCGTCTCACTATCTGGCTCATCCCTGCCTAATCTATCCCATGTATCATCCAAACCGCCCAAGCGCCAATGCTGAACAGCTGCGAGTGCTTCCAACACACTACAGAATGAGAGTTCAGGTAGTGATATCCCCCCAACTGTGACCATGCTCACTGCTCGATTCAACTTTCTGCCACCACAATCGGGGCATGGCTCATCAGTCATGTAAGAGGTCAAACGAGATCTTGTGCGATTAGAGCTGGTGTCGGTGTAAGTCCTCCTCAAACGGGCGAAAACTCCCTCCCATGGACGTACCATTCGGTAGGAAGATCCTTTTTTTGATACGAAATTGAAGTTGATATTGGTACTACCTGACCCATGTAGTAAGATATCTTGAGCGTCGTCATCGAGTTCTCCGAACGGCTCCTCGACAGGGATTCCGTAGTGCTCGCAGGTCTGTGTCATCTGGCTACGATACCAGCCTGACATCATGGATCTCCGGAAGGGATGGATGCACCCCTCCTCGACAGACGCCAACCTGTCGATTACTAGATCGGGCGAGAAATTCCTCTGGACGCCTAGTCCCTGACAGGAGGGGCAGGCTCCGAGAGGGTTGTTGAAAGAGAAAACGCGTGGACTCATCTCAGGAAGGAATGCGCCGTGCTCGGGGCATGCGAACTCTTCCGAGTAGGCGGTGGTTTCGCCTTCTTTGGTCTGAAACCTCATCTCTTCTGAGTCGTCTGATTTCTTCGGTTTCGGAGCTTTGAGACTCTCTATCGCTACTGCACCCGCGCCAAGTCGTAAACCGGCCTCTATTGCTTCAGTCAGGCGTTGTCTGTTTGCCCTATCTAGACGCATTCGGTCCACCCTTACATCGATGTCATGACGAAGATTCTTCTCGAGCTCAGGAGGATTCTCGAAGTCCTCTTCCCTACCGTTGACTTTGCCTTGCAAGTATCCTTGCTCTACGAGGGCCCTGAACAAGTCTGCGTGGGTTCCCTTGCGGTTTCTGACTGCAGGACTCCAGATAGCCAAGGCGTGGCCTTCGAATCTCCACAACACATCGTCGACTATTTCCTGGACGGTTCGGCGGGCCACCTGCTTGCCGCAATCGGGACAGTGAGGGAGGCCCACTCTAGCCCAGAGGAGTCTCAGATAATCCATGATCTCAGTGACGGTTGCTACTGTTGATCTTGGGTTGTGGCTGCCTTGCTTCTGATCAATGCTGATGGCGGGAGAGAGGCCTTCTATGCTGTCGCAATCGGGCTTCTTCATTTGGCCCAAAAACTGCCTCGCGTAGGAACTGAGGCTCTCGATGTAGCGGCGTTGTCCCTCGGCGTACAACGTGTCGAAGGCTAGACTCGACTTTCCTGAGCCGGACACACCTGAAAGAACGACGAACTTGCCCCTTGGAATCTTGACATCGATGTTCTGGAGATTGTGGGTACGGGCCCCTCGAACCTCTATCCATCCATCCTTGGATGCGCCGTTCTTCAATCGCTTAGCCATGTCTCAACTTCCTTGTGGAAGCATGCGTGCGCGAG
>JBJLJN010000023.1:0-49442 GCA_045559735.1 Candidatus Thalassarchaeum sp.
CATGTTTGCGGTTCTAATGGGAGAGGATGTGCCCGATCGAAGGTCGTTCATCGAGTTGAATGCTACTAAAGTAACGGCGCTGGATGTGTGAGTTGATTAGATGGCCGAGGACTTGCTACGTAGAGACATCTCCGAGGAGATGAAAGAGAGTTACATCAACTACGCTATGAGCGTCATCATCGGCAGGGCTCTGCCCGATGTCAGGGACGGACTCAAGCCAGTACATCGCCGAATTCTTTGGGGTATGCATCAGGCCGGACATACTCATGAGAAGGGATACAGCAAGTCTGCTCGCTCTGTCGGAGAAGTGATGGGTAAGTTCCACCCTCACGGCGATCAGGCGCTCTATGACACGATGGTCAGGATGGCTCAGGAGTTCTCTCTGAGATACCCCCTGATAGATGGACAGGGTAACTTCGGGTCGATTGACGGCGACCCGCCTGCTGCGATGAGATACACTGAGAGTCGCCTTGACAGATTGTCCAGACACATGTTGGAAGATATCAACAAGAATACAATCAACATGGAGCCAAACTTCGACGACACCGAGAATGAGCCTTCCGTGCTCCCTGCGAGATTACCAAACCTGCTGCTCAATGGCAGCGACGGAATAGCAGTTGGTATGGCGACAAAGATTCCTCCTCACAATCTCAACGAGGTTGCTGCTGCTATCAGGTTCCATGTTGAGAGAGTAATTGAGCAGAATCGGAAGATAGGGCTTGATAACCCTCCAAAGATAGATGCTCTCGAATACATGGAGTTCCTCAAAGGTCCGGACTTTCCGACCGGTGCTACAATCCATGGAATCGATGGAATCGTGGATATGTACAGAACAGGAAATGGCCGCTTCCACATCCGCTCGGATGTTGAAGTCATGGATGACTCATCGGGGAAGAAACTGATTGTTCACTCAATCCCCTATCAGGTCAAGAAGGCAGGGATGCTGCAAGGAATTGCTGAACTAGTGCAAAAAGAGCAGATAAAAGGAATCCGCGACATCAGAGATGAGTCGAGCAAGGAAGGAATCAGAGTTGTCATCGAGATTAAGCAGAACGCAGACCCTCATGCTGTGCTGAACCAGCTCTACCAATCCAGCAGGCTACAGGAGTCCTACTCTGCCAATATGATGGGGATACTGAAAGGAGAACCGGTACAGCTCGATCTGTGCACCATCTTGCACACTCATGTTCGCCACAGGGAGTCAGTGATTGAGAGGCGGACCCAATTCAATTTAGAGAAAGCTGAGGGTCGCGCACACATCCTCGAGGGTCTGATCAGAGCGCAGAAACGTATGAGTGAGATTATCGAAGTCGGTAGGAACTCAGATTCTAGAGATCAGTTTGAGAGATATCTGAGAGGAGAAGAGAAGTATCCGAAGGTTAAGCGCTTCGACTTTTCGGAAAGGCAAGCTAAGGCCATCGCTGAGAGACGCTTGTATCAGCTCACAAAACTGAATGTCCAAGATGTTGCAGATGAGCTCTCAAATCTCAAGCAGTCCATCAAGGAGTACAAATCGATTCTCGATAGCAGGGTCAAGCGACTCGAGATGCTACTGGACGAGTTGGAACGCCTAGTAGACAGGCATGGTGATGAGCGTCGCTCGTATATCGATCCGACTCCATTATCGATGGATAGAGAGGACCTTGTCGCAGAGCAAGCCATCGTAATCTCGCTGACTCAGGACAATTACATCAGGCACTTGCCGGTAGAATCCTTCAGACTACAGAATCGGGGAGGCAAGGGTCTGAAGGGAGTATCTACGAAGGAAGAGGACGCCCCATCCAAGATAGTAACCTGCTTCTCCAAGGACAGGTTACTGTTCTTCACCGACAAAGGACGAGTCTACGGACTGCGCGCATGGGAGACTCCTTCGGCTAGCAGACAGGGCAGAGGAACTCACATCCGCAACCTGCTCAGCGGCATCAGGGATGAAGAGAAAGTAATCTCGATATTGCCGATGAATAGAAGTCTGATTGAGGAGCCTGAGGGTCACTACCTGATTTTCGCCACAACAAACGGTCGAATCAAGAAGAGTCGTCTATCCGAGTATGTCAAGATTAATCGGAACGGGAAGTATGCCCTGAGATTCGCCGGAGGAGAGGATGATTCGCTTGTTACCGTTAGGCCGGCCACTGATGCCGATCATGTGGTGCTCGTCTCGTCCAGAGGCAATGCCTGCAGATTCATGCCCTCAGAAGAAAAGACTCGGACTGACTCCAACTCTGGTGAAATCGTTACCACTCATGTAGTCAGAGTCCAGGGGAGGGTGAGCCAAGGTGTCTCGGGAATGAAACTGCAGAAGGGTGATCGAGTAATCGGCATGATTGTCACTGATGACTTCGATACCAGCGTCTTGACCATCTCCAAGTTCGGTATGGCCAAGCGAAGTAGACTGGGATCGGGCGAGATGATTCCTATGCTCGACGATAACAATACCGAGGTACTCGACGAAGAGGGAGGGGTTGTGTTGGGAAGAGATGGGTACAGACGAACCAACCGTGGGACCAAAGGGGTTCGCACGATGTCTCTGCGCGACGAAGACCAAATCGTCAGCGTCAGACAGATTCCGGACCTTGAGGACCAGTTATTCATACTGACTAAGACGGGGATGATGATCAGGATGGTCTCTGGGCAGACCAAGGAGACCCTTGGCAAGGTCACCAAGGGGACTCGGATTATGGAGCTGCGTAACTCTGACCGGACTGGTTATGACGATGCGATAATCTTCGTAGCGAGGTTGCCTGCAGAACTCGTAGACTCCTCCGATGCTGACGAGGCGCCATTCGAAGAGGAATGAAACCGCTCGGCTTAAGCGAACGGTACCAGTCGCTTGGCTGCTGCGGCAGTCGCATAGCCTGGCCATTGCGCTGGATTGCTAATCCAGTGGTGTCTCACCTCGGGAGTTCGAATCTCCCCTGCCGCGCCAATTGACGATGACAGGATTCATGCGCCAAATCCATCCAGCGTGGACATGGGTTGGGGCTCTGCCCAGATTCTCGCCGGTCTCGCCCTATCCATCGTGGTTGTCTGGCACTTCAGCAAGACTCCTTCCAACGACCGTGACTGGGTGACCGAAAATGGCCAGATTGCCTACGCTGAATTTGAGGATGACGAGGTGGTTCTGAGGAATGTCAGAGACTTCGAATGGAGGACCACTCGCGATTTTGACGAACATTGGACTGAATGGAGATTCAAGCCCAGCGAAGTCAGTAAGATTTGGTTGGTTCTCGAGTACTTCGACCCCAAAAGGAAACCTATAGCTCATACTCTAGTCAGCTTTGAGTTCAAGGATGGGCGTAGGCTAGCATGCTCGATTGAGGTAAGAAGAGAGAAAGGGGAGGCGTATCATCCGATTAGGGGTATGCTTCGTCAGTATGAGTTGCTGTATGTTTGGTCCACTGAGCGTGACTCGATTGGCGTCCGTGCTAGATGCAGGAGGAAGTCGAAGACTCATCTGTTTGAGGGAGTAGTACTGGGGGAGAACAATCATCAGCGGCTGCTCGAGTCGTTCCTACGCCGTACCAACAGCCTCCATAATCGACCTGAATGGTACAACAGCATCACGAATACCTGCACAACAAACATAGTCGGGCATGTCAACGAAATCTATCCGGGCAGGGTCCCTCGCGCGGTCTCAATCTTCCTACCGGGGCTGAGTCCGAATCTGCTTGAGAGGAACAACCTGATTCGTATCGATGAGGATTTGGATCGTACCCTAGAGTCAAGTCTGATTGATCAGAGGTCCGCAGAGTGGGATACTGAGGTCGATTATGGCGACTGGATAAGGTCCGGATAGGTGACAGAATTAACACTCCGAATCCTTTGCCAGAGGTGTGCTCAACATGGAACCCATGGACTTAGAGGGGGTTCTCGACTGGGCTCTCCCCCCCTCGAAGAGCCACATGATCCGTTGGCTGGTACTCGCCGCTCAATCATCAGGCACGCTTGCCATACGCTTTTCTCAGGAACCGGGGCTCGACATCTCATCGATGGCAGAGTGTCTCAAGACATTAGGGGCGGTGATTGAGCGCAAAGAGGGAGAATGGATAATCTCAGGAGTTGGCGAGGGTGGATTCGGGTCCACTAACAGGGTACTGGACTGTGGCAACTCGGGTACTACAGCCCGATTCCTGATGGCCATAGCTGCAGGACTTAGTGAGCCGGTTACCATAGATGGTGACGATTCATTGCGAGGAAGAAGTATGTCGGTAATCGCCGGAGTCCTCAGGGATCTGGGGTGTTCAGTATCCGGGGATATGCTCCCTCTAACTGTTACAGGACCCCTAAAGACAGGTACAGCGAGAATAGATTTGAGCTCCTCCGGCCAGCCTCTTTCAGCGATGCTACTGGCCACGCCCGGATTCACTATTCCAGTCACTTTGGACATAGTCGGGAGAAGTGTCAGCAGGGGATACCAAGAGATGTCCTTTGATATCGCTGAGAGTTGCGGCTCCCAAAACTTGCTCTCGGAGGAAGAAATCGAGCTTCGACCATGGAAGGTGAATGTTCCCGAAGCTGTGACGATACCGACAGAGGACAGTCTTATGGCGATAGCGATGCTAATCTCAGAGCTCCACGGGGTCAGAATGGAATTGAGTGGGGCGGTTGAGTCAGCAAGCCCGGCGATAGTGAGTCTATCAGAGCAGTCCGCTGTACTTGACCTTCGGGATGAGAGTGATTTGATTTGCCCAGCATCTGTTCTGATGGCCATAGGTAAAGGCGGGAGAATCACCGGGGCGGCTCATTCTCGAGGCAAGGAGTCGGACAGGATTGATTCCACAGTATACCTTCTGAGGGCTTTCGGTATGGATGCCGAAGCCACCAAAGATGGGCTGGAGATTCGCGGTAGCCAATCTCCAAGTCGGCCTGAAATTCCAATCGATTCGCGCCGCGATCATCGTCTCGCCATGACTGCAATGGCCCTCGCGAGCAGATACGGAGGGGTCATCTCTGAGCCCGAAATCTGCGCTGTTAGCGACCCGGGGTTCATCTCCAGACTCATAGGGCTGGGTGATTAGTTGAATTACAGGGATAATCTCAGCACACACCTACTGCTGCTGCTTGTCGCTGTTGCTTGGGGTTCAACTTGGGCCGTTGGTCGATTCCTAAGCTATGGCCTCGATGATGTGAGGGCCAGCATGGGGCCTGCTACCTCTGCTTGGTTGAGGTATGTCTTTGCAGTTGTCGGATTCGTGGCTTGGTGTTGGATCTACAGAAATAGGGAAGGTCCTCGAATACTTCCTCAAGGAAAAAAGGCATGGAAATACACTTTCTGGATGGCTCTGCTGGGCACCATGGGTTACCAACTCCTATTCATGAATGGAATGAAGTGGACGGCTGCAGGAGATGCCTCGATGATTATCCCGATGAACCCCGTATTCACGGTGCTGCTCGCCGTCCCGCTACTAGGTCAGAGACTGAGTCCAAGGATGATTCTCGGCCTACTCGTAGGTTTGATTGGTGTGAGCATTGTAGTGAGTTGGAGTCCAAACACAGAGATTCCATTCAATCATCGATTAATCGGGGCTGTGATGATTGGTCTTGCTGCTCTGACGTGGGCTGCGACAAGCAACCTGACCAAGATGGCATTACTAGATGGAACAATCGGAACTTCACTAGAAATCGTCGTATGGTATTCCATAGTCGGATGGGTCCTCCTCACTCCTTGGATGCTGGCTGAAGTCTGGCATTCTGGAATACCTATTCCCAATACTACTGAATGGATATCAGTAGCCTATCTGGGACTTATTTCCACGGTTCTCACCTATGCATGGTTCGCCAGAGGTATTGACAGAATTGGAGCTACCGCTGCGGCGTCCTACGTTTTCCTGGTTCCTGTCTTCGGAGTCCTTAGTGGGTGGCTGTTACTGGATGAGAGCATTGGAGCCTCAATGCTGGTAGGATTCTGTCTGATTGTCTTCGGTGTCAGAGAGGTCCAGCGTGAGAGTGAGAGACTGAGTGCTGATTAGTGGCTCATTCTGACTTGCCTCAGGGTTAAATAGAGAGGGTCGGTGGGCCGCGAAGTAGGTATCCGTATGGCACGCAAACCCGCCAAGATGTATCGCCAGATCAAGGGTCAGGCATACACTCGCAGAGAGTATAGCGGAGGCGTCCCAAACAACCGCATCCTGCGTTACTTCATGGGCAATAGGAAGGGTGCCGAGGCAGGTCAGTTCGAAGTCGTAGTCGAGTTGACTGCAGACAACGCCTGTCAGATTCGTGATTCGGCTCTTGAATCCGCAAGACAGGTTGCCAACGCGACCATCAGGAAGTTGGCTGGAGAACAAGGCTACGCACTGCGGATGCACACATATCCGCACCAGATTCTCCGTGAGAACAAGCAAGCTACTGGAGCGGGCGCTGACCGTGTCTCATTGGGCATGAGGCAGTCATTCGGAAAGAATGTCGGGACGGCTGCTCGAGTTCAGAGGGGCCAGACGGTTGTCTCAATTTACACCTCTCCGGAGCACTATCTGACAGCTAGGGATGCTCTCAGAAAGGCTCGCTGCAAGTTTCCGACACCCGGTACGATCAAGATAGTAAAGGGCGCCGAGCATTTGAAGGGCCTTGTGTGAGGTTGCGGGCCATGTCGCCCTCTGACCCTCTGACTGTACTGCAGGACTCGTTGCGGGGCTCGCCAATCATTTGGAAAGGCGAGTACCCATACTTCATCCACCCCATTTCGGACGGAATTCCTCGGATGGATGCCGATGTGCTGCGCGCTACTCGTGACCTCATCGTAGAGATGGTGGACTGGTCAAAAATTGACTTAATTGTTAGCGTAGAGGCGATGGGGCTACCGCTTCTAGCAGCCGTAGGTGATGCCACGGGCAAGCCAACTGTGGTGATTCGAAAGCGCGAGTACGGGATGGAGGGCGAGGTTCGAGTCGATGTATCAACGGGTTACTCACAATCGACTACATACATCAATGACATCTCTCCGGGAGAGAGAATACTAATCGTCGACGATGTCATCTCCACTGGTGGGACTCTCGAGCCGATACTAGTAACGCTGGAAGATATGGGAGTCGTCCTGCAGGATATCGTTATCGCCATAGAGAAGGGCGAGGGTCGGGCGAGACTTGCCAAAGAGCGCCCTGAGTGGCCAATAAGAACATTGGCGCATATCGATATCATCGATGGTAAGGTCGAGATTCTCGGGTGATCACATGGATTTGGATAGGCACGACTTTGAGTTGGATAAACTCGTTGAGAAGATTAAGGCCAACGATAATCGATTGGTGGCTTTACAAATCCCTGAGGGACTGAAAATGCAGGCTCTCGAGATGATGGATTCTATCGAGGATGAGTCAGACGCTAAGGTTATTCTAGCCGCAGACCCGTGCTATGGTGCCTGCGATTTAGTTCACGACAAGATGCGAATGATGGGTGTGGAACTGGTTGCTCATATGGGTCACAGCCAGATGAATATCGAGTCAGGGATGCCGACTCACTTCATCCCAGTGACATATGACGGTGACCCCGAAATAGCTCCAGTTCTGCCTCTGCTTGAGAGTCATAGAGCAATCGCACAGTCTCGTTTGGAGGCAGCAAGCGAGCAGTCAGATATGGACGAGGAGTCTGCGAAGGAGAGATTCCTAGACGCTGTTGGCCGAGTGGCCCCCCTAACTGGAATTAAACTGGGACTCGTTGGCTCCATACAGCACCTGCATTTGCTTGAAGAATTCAAGGGTAGACTGGAGAAAGCAGGATTCGAAGTTGAGATTCCTGTTGGCGGAGATCGACTGACCTTCCCAGGCCAAGTTCTGGGATGCAACTACTCAGGCGACGATCCCTCAATTGGTCACTATCTATTCCTCGGCTCTGGCGACTTCCACCCAATTGGGCTTGTCCTACACACTGGCAAACCGCTGGCGATGCTTGACCCCTACTCGGAGGATGCCACGGAGATGTCGCTAGAGCGGATAGAAAGAATTCTGCGTCAGCGCTTTGGCCTCATCAATTCGGTGGATGACGCGACCTCATTCGGCATCCTGATCGGTGAGAAACCCGGACAGATGAGACGTAATCTCGCCATACGAATGAAGCGTCTGCTGGAGAAGCATGGGCGTAAGGGATATCTGTTGGCGCTTGACCACATCAGCCCGGATCTCATAGACTTCTACCCAGTGGACGCCTATGTCAATACGGCCTGCCCGAGGATAGCAATAGACGACTCAGTAAGATATGCCAAACCATTGATTACCCCATACGAGCTTGAGGTGGCACTCGGAGAGAAGAAGTGGGAGACAGGATACCAGTTCGACGAGATACCCTGATCTCGCACACATGTCACGAGACGCGCACATACGCGTGCGTTGCTCCAAATATGTCTAATAACGATGTGAGCACGAGTCACATGATGGCCGACTACCTCGACAGAATTGGAGCGGGCAAGGTCCTGTTGGATAGAACTCCATTCTCCTTCGACTGGACGCCGCCAACGCTAGTAGGGAGGGATGACGAGTTGCGTGAGTTGGCTTCGATGTTCGTCGGTATTGAGAATCAAGGAGTCAGTGGAAGAGCCGTGATCACTGGTCCCGTAGGATCGGGCAAGACAGTCATGACTCATCGCTTCGGCGAGGATTTGCAGAGAGTTCTGGACGGACGCAGGAAGCTCATCCTAGCTCATGTCAACTGCCGCAACCACCCCACGGCCTCACAGGTTCTTCAAGAGGTGGCGAGATCTCTCGATTCGGGGCATCCCGAGAGAGGTTTTAGCTCGAGTGAAGTAATCCAGTCAATCCGGCGCAACCTCGGTTCACACGATACACACCTACTGCTCGTTCTCGACGAGGTTGATGTTTTGATTCGTAATGACAAAGGCGACCTAATTTACAAACTACTCAGGATAGATGAGGGGCAGAATCGGCAGGGTTCTCTATCAATCATACTGGTTAGTCAACTGGGTACGCTATTGAAACTGTTCGAACCGGCGATCATCTCACGCCTAGGCCAGACTAATGTTCTGAAACTGAGTGGTTACGACGAAGCTGTGTTAACTAGTATTGCAAGGCAAAGGTATGAGGAGGCTTGCAGACCGGGGTCAGTTGGCGATGAAACATTGGCGAAAATCGGAAAGATTTCCAGTGAGAAGGGGGATGCAAGGCTTGCTATTGAGCTTCTCGAGGATTCTGTACTGCGTGCCGAAGGAAACGGAAGGGGTGAGGTGTTAGTTGAAGATGTTCTACACGGAGATTTTCACAATCTGAAAGATGTGAACATAGAGGACTGGAATCTTGACAATCTGGGAGAGCATCAGAAACTAGTCCTCCTCGGCATCTGTAGGAGACTGAAGAAGAAAAATGAAATCTCCAGTGGCGATGCACAGAAGTTGTACGCATTAGTCTGTGAAGAATATGGAGTCAAGCCGCGCAGCTACACAACATTCTGGAAACACCTCAAGAAACTCGAGGAGGAGGGTTTGATTCAATCTCGGACGGCCAACGCAACAATAGGCAGAGGTAGGACTCAACATATCACAATCGACAATGCCCCGCCCGGGGAGATTGAAAGTCGCTTAGAGAAGGATTTGATGTAATTTCCAAGCGCCTACGGCGCTTCCGAACCGCTCTTATAGGGGCCTTTAGTCGGGAGGCCGTTCAGAGGTGGTCTTGTGGCAGCAGAGCAGGTCTTCAAGGCGGTTGTGAATGACACTGTACCCTCATCTGGGGGCAGGGCTTTCAGTATGGATATTACCGGCTCGAACTACAATCACTTCCTTGGTAAAAGGATAGGCGACTCCGTCGACGGCATGTTCGTCGGAGCGGGCGATAAGACCCTGAGTGGATACAAACTGGAGATTACTGGCGGCTCGGACCTGACTGGAAGGCCAATGAGGCCGGAGTTGGAAGGCAGTGCAATCAAATCCGTCTTGACCACTGCCGGAACAGGTTACAAGGGCAAGAGGTACGTCAAGAAAAGAGGCAAGGTCTATCGGTACAAGTATGACGGATTGAGGAAGAGGCGCCGGTTCCGTGGCAATGTGATTAGTCAGGAAACCCGTCAGATAAACCTCAAGATTGTCGAGTCTGGAAATCGCTCCCTCGACGCCATTTTCGGCCTCGTCGAGGAATCTGAGACCGTCGAGGAGCCCTCTGGAGAAGAGGAGTGAATCGACGGGGTGATTAATCTGCATAGTCTACCTCAGCAGCCAGAAGTCAACATAGGAATGGTCGGTCACGTCGACCACGGCAAGACTACTCTGACTCAAGCCCTATCTGGAGTCTGGACCGATACTCACTCCGAGGAACGTAAGCGTGGCATCAGCATCAAGTTGGGTTATGCCGACACAGCATTCTACAAGACAAGTGACGGTAGATACTACGTTAGGGGAAAGCATCCGGATGGACAGGATGACTCGGAAGACGATTTGCTGCGAGTGGTCTCTTTCGTAGATGCCCCGGGGCACGAGACGCTGATGGCTGTCATGATTTCGGGCGCGTCGATTATGGACGGAGCGATGCTCCTAATCTCGGCCACTGAGAAGTGCCCGCAGCCTCAGACCAGAGAGCATCTAGCAGCTCTACAGATTGCGGGCATAGAGAACATTGTTGTGGTTCAGAACAAGATTGACATCGTGTCGAGAGAGAGGGCCAAGGAATCGTATAAGGAAATCACTCGATTCTTGGAGGGCACGATTGCTGAATCTGCTCCAATCATCCCTGTCTCCGCTCATCACGACGTGAACCTCGATGTCCTGATTCAAGCAATTGAGGATGTAATTCCCACACCCGACAGGAGCTCCGACGATTCGGGACTGATGTACGTGGCCCGCTCCTTCGATGTCAATCGGCCCGGAACTCGCCCTGAAGGGCTGTCTGGGGGAATCATCGGAGGCAGTATAGTCGAGGGATCGTTCAGTGTGGGCGATTCAATCCTGATTGCCCCGGGGCGACGTGTCCAGTCGGGAGGCAAGGCATCTTGGAAGCCGATTCCAACTAAGATAGAGAGTCTGAAGGGCGGAGGGTTGGACCTTGGGTCGGTTCACGCCGGGGGCTTGTGCGGAATAGCCACTCCGATGGACCCGATGTCCACCAAGGCTGACGAGTTGTCCGGTCAAGTGATGGCTCGGGAAGGTGAGTTGCCTCCCATCTGGGAGGAGTTACGACTAGATTTGGAGCTGTTGGAAAAGATGGTATCATCCGTCGATGAGGAGGCAGGATTGGTAAGACCTCTGCAGACCAATGAGATGTTGATGATCAACTCCGCCACCGCCACCAGTGTTGGAACCGTTTCTTCTGTCAAGGGGGCCTCTGCCACGATACAGCTACGCCTCCCAATTTGTGCTAGATCTGGTAGTCGGGTCACCCTTTCACGTAGAGTCGGTTCCAGATGGCGCCTTATCGGGCACGGCTCAATTGGTGAGTGAAGCAATGGTCGGCGTCTTAGTAGACGCTTGCGGGTGGGTCGCGCTAGTTGAAGCACGCCTCAACCTCGATGCCAGTATGAGGGATGTCGTTGGTTCAGCCGATCTGAAGTTGCTGGAGTGTGTCGATGAGGAGCTTGAATCTGTATCGGCAAATCAGAAAGGCCTGCTCATGGATTTGCTCAGAGATCGCTCTGAAATAGTTCAGGATTTGGAAGGACTGAGGCACCCTGATGAGATGCTGATTAGACTATCCTCCCAGAAGGGATGGCCCGTACTCACTGTCGATAAGGACCTCAAGCGGCTCCTTATAGAGAAAGGTGGGTCATACATCGAGGTCGCCTCAGGTAGGTTCCTCAGGCTGGTCGAACCCTAGGGCAGCGTGAATAGGCGGTCGTCGCCGTGCCCGTCAAGTAGTCCAATTCGAACTGCCGCATCCAACCAAGCGTGTGAGTAGTTGATTGCTCCGAAGGCTCTGACTAGGTCTCCTTGCTCCATGAAGTGCCTTGCATCGGATACATAATCATCACACATCCTGAGCATCGAGTCGAGTCTTTCCTTGTCAGTATCGCCCTGTGCAACACGAGTGGCCTTGGATCTTGCCTCCTCTGTCAGGGCGAGGTACTTCTCTACGAGTTCTATGGTAACGGTTGATTCGGACATGAGACTCCCTAATTCATCCCGAGTTCTGCAGTAGCGGTGTCACTGAGTCTGAACAGTCGGGTCCTGCCTTGCTTCCTGACAGAAAGCAGGCCGGCTCGTCGCAGGCCGTTGAATATCTGAGATAGTCGGGTCCTTCCGACTTCTAGTACTGCCTGGAGTTCAGCGTCTGACGGAGATACCTCTCTTCCGGATGCGGCCTCCAGAATGGTCCTCTCGCTATCCGATATCGATGCGGCCCGGTAGCTGTCAAATGGTTCATCCGGCTCCCATCTAGGGCCTATCTGAACAGGTATTCTCGGGGGCGGGAGAGAAGAAGGAGCTGTGACCTCCTCCTTTAGTTCGGACTCAACATATTCCGGAGAGTGATCCAAGTCGAAAATAGGGTCTGGCTCCTCGGGCTGCTCAATCTCGGGAATCTGGGAGCCCAGACTGGGGTCAAATGTCCACAGTGCTCCCTCGTCGGACATTACAGGGACTTCTTCGGCGGGAGTAATCGAGATATCTGGAATGGCTTGGGTCTCAATAACAGGCTCTGGCTCCTTATTTGCTGACCTACTAGGGGTGGATACGAAGGGATTGTTTTCGGAATTCGCTACGGTTACAGGCGTTCCATCTGGCTCATCCGGCATCTCGTCTCCGGCCCTTACAGTTCTGTTCAGCAAACCGGAGAATCCGCCTGCCCTCACAGTAGGTCGGGATTGCTCCTCAGTTGCATCCATGATTGGTACGAAAGAATCCAATGTCCCCTGGCCTTCCTCAGAAGGAATGGAGGGCTCGGGCGGGTCAGACTTATCTTCGGCCCAATCATCCTCTACTTCCGGTATCGACTCATCCCAATTCGCATCCTCTGCGGATTCGGAGTCGTCATCCCACAAGTCATCAGGCTCGATGTCCCATTCATCATCCGACTCCTCATTCACGGGATCTTCATCCTCCAATGTCTGTTCGGGCTCGGGTGACTCCTCCAGATTCGTCGTCGGATCTTCGGGCTCAACTATCGGGTCGAAAGGCTGTTCCGGGGTATCGTCAGCCCTACCGCTCCAGGAAATCAGCCTCTCAAATGTCCCCTCTGAGCCGTTTCCCCTGCGCTCGTCGAGGAGGTCCCTGCAAAGCTTAACCACATCACGAGGGTGTCCACCTGTGTGTTCCATGATGGCATCCAGCAATCTGGAGTTAATCACCCACCGCTCTCGAGCCTTTCGCCGGACGAGATTGTCTGCGAGCTTCTGAATCTCAGGCTTGGAGAAATCGTCGAGATTCTCTATATCATATGCAGCTACGACCTCTTCATCGAGTGATTTCAGCTGTTTTGGGGTCGCAGTGACGATTACCAGGGCTCTGAGCCTCTGCAATAGGGGGGTAATTCTCGTCAGAAGTTCATTGAGCGGTGTCGAGGAAGGGTAATCGAGCGCTATCAGCGGTAGTGGCCCGGCCTCCTTGTCGAGAATCTCCACCAGTGACTCGCACATCAGGGACGTGGATCTAGGGACATCATAGCCTGCAAAATGCACCGAGATCTCATTTAGTGTGGAATTGACAGGGTCGGCCTCAGGCCAGAACTGGCTGACAAACTTGTTCCTGACTTGAGATGAAAGTGCATTGACCATGGATGTCCTGCCGCTTCCCGGCTTTCCCACTAGGATGATGTTTCGGGGAGATTCCGAGATGATGTGCTCGCGCAGCCTGATCATCAGAGAATCTCTTCCCACCAGATCCTGAGCTCTCGATGGCTCTATGGGTCGATGGTCGAAGGGGTTGCCCCTCAACGGAGGCAGGTCGAGCATCGACACTGCTTCTGAAATCATTACCTCAGCAGCGGCTTCAATCATTCTTAATGTTCACGCATTCTGACGCTTTTCAGAGAGCGATTTAACGGGTTTTTCGTCGATTCCGAGTGCTACTCTCAGAATGATTTCCTTACAGTACAACGAAACGATATCTCAACAGTTAACGCTTCGCTAACGCTTTATGGATGCGTTAATGATGCGTTAATGGGCAAATTAACGCTTTCAAACTACCATCGGGGGTGCCTTGGAAGGGGTCATTCCGATCTAGGGGAGTTGTTCGCAAACAGTTAGAAGCCATATTGGCCGGGAAGCAAATGATACCATGCCAGTAGACAACAGCCGCCTCGAGGGATTCTACAAGCTATCAGTTTCGGAACGCAGAGAAATGCTAGCCGAACTCGCTAGTCTGACGCCCGAACAGGTCGAAGCTTGGTCTTCTAATGGGGAACTATCTGAAGAGGCTGCAGATAGAATGATTGAGAATGTAGTCGGCACGTATTCTTTACCGATTGGCGTTGCTACGAACTTCATCATCGATAGTGAGCATTATCTGGTGCCTTTCGTCCTTGAGGAACCTAGTGTTGTCGCAGCGGCGAGCAACATGGCAAAGAGGTGCCATGGCGGAGGTGGTTTCGTCTCAAACAACGACGACCCGGTGATGATTGGCCAGATTCAGGTAGTAGATTGTGACAATCCCCCTGCTGCTATGGGGGCAATAATGGATAACAAGCAAGATCTGATTGACTCTTGCAATGAGGTTGACCCTATTTTAGTGAAGTTTGGAGGGGGATGCAGGGATATCGAAGCTAGACTCATAGAAACTGACTCTGGGCCAATGGTAATTATCCACATCCTAGTTGATTGTAGGGATGCAATGGGTGCTAATGCGGTTAATACGATGGCCGAAACTATAGCTCCAAAGATAGAGGGAATGACGGGAGGAACGGTAATTCTGAGGATAATCAGCAACCTCGCCATACACCGCTTAGCTAGGGTGAGTGCGGTTTTCACTCCAGAAGAGATGTCCGACGGGGGAGATTCTCAGCAGGGCTCTGAAGTGATTGATGGCATCCTGCAGGCGTATCACTTCGCCAAGGCTGATCCATTTCGAGCAACTACTCACAACAAGGGCATAATGAATGCGATTTCTGCAATCGCCATTGCCTGTGGTCAGGACTGGAGGGCGATTGAATCGGGCGCCCACAGCTATGCATCCCACGAGAGGACATACGGATCGTTGACTCACTGGGAATGCGATGACGCGGGCAATCTGGTTGGCTCGATTGAGCTCCCAATGGCTGTTGGCCTAGTTGGAGGAGCAGTGCGAGTACACCCTGCAGCACAAGCGAATGTAGCACTGCTGGGGATAACCACTGCAGATGAGCTTGCCAAGGTCATGGCAGCAGCAGGTCTGGTCCAGAACCTAGGTGCGTTGAGGGCACTTGCGACTGTTGGCATCCAAGCTGGTCACATGAAACTCCATGTTCGAAACATGGCTGTGACTGCAGGAGCAGAAGGAGGTGAGGTTGACACCGTAGCGACTAGACTCAGGGCTCAAGGTGGCAGGATTACTCAGAAGGCAGTGGAAGAAGAGTTAGCTAAACTCCGCTCTGAGTGATTATTCCACTTCTATCGTGTCCTCATCGCTTGATTCTTCTGAGAATTCATTTATTGACAACTGCTCCTCGGGAGCAAGTGAAGCGGCTAATTGAGCACTTGTAAGGCCCATCTTCTCAGCCTCCTGTCTAAACCACAATCGTACCTTTCTGTACTCGACCTCGGGGCATCCGAAGTACTCTGCGAATCTGCGAGTAGTGGTCAGTCTTCGTGTCAGTCCGTCCCTCCTGCGGTCGAGTAGTCCCATCTTTGCGAGATCTCTGACGTGCTCATACGCTCTCTGGCCCAGCATATCGACCAACTGAGATTGCGCCATTGGCTGATGATATGCCACTAAGGCCGCGGCGGGAAGGAGTCTCTGAGGTATATCTGCCCTGAATGACTCAGGTAGATGTGGGGACAAGCCTGGTCTGACCTCAAAAATCCATCGTCCTGCGACATCAGCCAACTGCAGGGCTGAATCCCTACGCCTGCGTATGGTTGACTGCAACTGGCGCAGTGAGGCCTCGACCTCTTGGGTTGGACGATCTAGCAAATCAGAGAGTTCATCGAGCGACATAGATCTGCCTGCCCCGAACAGAATGGCTTCGAGAATGGTTGGTAGTTCCGGCTCAGACAATCTCGGCGACCTCCTGAATCTTAGGCTTTGGATTGAGTCTCAAAGACAGTGCTGTAAAGTCGTCTTCGTCGTCCCATAGGTCTCTGAGGGTTATCTCGCCGTCCCTGCCATTCTTCTGCTTGAGATCGACGAATCCTCTGTTAGTAAGGAAGAGGGCAGAGACAAGTGCGGCAACCTGGGCCTCGGCCTCAGCCTCGTCCTCGGGTACCCCATTCTCTATCGATTTGGAATTCAAATCCTCAACCAGTAACTTCAGAGAGACTGGTTCTCCAGAATCTGAGCGGGACTTGAGCGATTCCCAAGTTCTTTGCAGGTCGCCCTCGAGATCCTCGATGTGTAGACTACCGCTGAATCTCTCCTTCGCCTTGACATGAGCCTCTCGCCTTTCCTTGGCAATCTGCTCACGAAGTCTCTGCTCGGCAGCGAGTCTGCCAGCGTCCTGAAGGCCCATCAGCAACTCACCGAGAGTGACTGGGCGGCTCTCATCTCGATGAATCCTGCCTTCAAATATCTGAGGGAGTGTCTCGTCGGCTGCACCCGATAGTACTCCTACTGAGAAGTTGTAATCAGCATCATCGAAGTCAGCCTCCCAACCTCCGTCGAACTCCCATGCCTCCTCCTCTTCCTCCTCAAAGGCTCTCTCCTGCCTCTCTAGAAGCGAAGCGGCTTGGCCACGAAGTATGCACCAGGCCATCCTGACCAGTCTGCCACAAGTCGGCAAATCGATGTTCTCAGTCTGTTCGATTCTATGATTGAACATCTCGATGAATGAAGAAAGATCTACGTCCCATGGATCGAGGTCGGTTGATTGGAATAGCTGGAAGACCAGTGCAACGGACCTGTCGAACGGGTCAATCAGGAACTGGTGCTCGGCCTCTTCTAACAAGGAGAGTTCGACTAATCTGTCGAGGTATTTGCTAGTCTCTAGGTCAGCCTCTCCACCCAGCATGCTAGAGACGATATCGTCCCTCATCACGTGGCCATCGAATACTGTCATGTCTCTACCTCCTTCTGCAATTCCTCAGATTGCTCGGACTCTGTTTCGGAATCTTCGACCATCACGGATTCTTTCTCTTCCATGTCCTCGGTCCAATCCTCGGTCCTCTCCCTCAAGGAGTCGATGGTTTCTGCATCTGGTACCTCCACATCAGACTCTTCGCCCTCCTCGATTTCGACCCCGGCCCGGTCGGCAAGGCCTCCGAGACTCTTCGGAGTTCCTAGTGGCTCAGGTGCTCTTGGCATATTCTCCGGATTGGGTAGTTCAGGCATCGATTCTTTATCGGCCAAGGACTCTTCCTGTGCTTTGCGCTCGGCCTCAAACTGCTCACCCATCTCCAACGCAGTTGCCCTATCGAAGTCAGTAATCAGTCGGCTTCTGCCGTCACCGGCATGGGTAACGCCGACGTGGTGGTCAGCTAGAGTTAGAGTGACCTTTCGTAGTGTCACCATCAAGAACTGTGCCCTCTGACTGCGCATCCTACACAAAGTGGCTATTCGCTCGGCGTTAAACGGGTCTAGGTTCTGGTCTACCTCATCCAGATAGTAGAACGGGCTGGGCTCGTAGTCTTGGAGAGCGAAAATCAGCGCTAGAGCAGCCATAGACTTCTCTCCACCGGAGAGCATGCTCCTCCGAGTGTTCTTACTCTTGCCAGGAGGTACGCAATCCATCTCGAGTCCTCCCTCGAATGGATTCTTCGGATTTTCCATCCTAAGACTCCCACTCCCTCCTGGCTGTAGAATCTCATAGACCTTGGAGAAGTTCTTGTCAACGTGGTTGAACACGGCCAGAAGCCTCGTCTTCCTCTCTGATTCGAGTTGTTCAGACAGAGAGATTAGTTGGTCTCTCCTTGAGCGTAGAAGCTTAGCATCCTTGGCCAATGCAGCGATTCTCTCCGCAGTGATGTCGTACTGCTCTATTGCGAGCATGTTGACATCCCCGAGTTGGCCAAGGCGGCGATCGAGCCCCTGCACGCTCTTCTCCGCCTCGGCTACTGTCGGCAAATCCACGCCGGGGAGTGGAATCTGTATGCCCGCGGCCGCCAATTCGGCCACAATCTCATCCACTGCCTCTCGCTTCTGCTGGATTTGTCCGTTGAGTTCCTCAATTCGCGCGGATAGGGTCTCTCGCCTCTGGGAGAGATTCTCCAACGAGGCCTTGAGGCTCGCCCGCTCAACGACAATATCGTCCCTACGCTCATTCAATGCTTTCTGCTCCTCGTCGAATTGAGAGGCTTGCTCCCTCAGATCATGTAGCTTCTCAGTAGCCTCTGTTATGCTGGCCTCAAGCTCGGCAATCCGGCTCTCAGCCTGTAAGACAAGGGAGAGCTCTCTTTCTATCTGCTTGGAGATGTCCTCGACTCTCTCGGTTAGGATCCCGATTCTCTCATTCGAACTAGATATGGCGGCCTCTGCTGCGAGTCTCTGGCGCTCTGCTTCCGTCATCTTCCGCTCTGCGTCTCGAAGCTTCTTTGACAAGTGGTCGGGAGCGTGATCCTGTAGGGCCTGTGCTGCCTGTGCCCTCTCTTCGAGAACAGAGTCTAGGGCTTCTCTGGCATCCGCGGCAGCCTCCTTGGCTTCGGAATTCGCCTTCTCAAAATTCTTGAAATCAGTGATTGCCGTCTGGACTTTCTTTCGGACTTCCTCGACTTCCTTCTGGGCCCTGTCCATGTCTGACTTCCAGTTTCGTGCTTGGAGTACCTTGTCCGAATCGTCTAGACCGTGGATTCTGTCCCTCAGGGTCTGCTGATTTGAGCGCAGCTCTCTAAGTGCAGCCTCTACTGTCGAGTAAACCAGATTGGCGTCTTCAACAGTTGACTCAAGGCGATCAAGGCTGTTGGAGACCGAGCCTCCTCCGAATGCATTGGAAGCGCGCTTGGATGAGGAGCCCCCGGTCATCGCTCCCGAGCTCTCAATCAGCGAGCTGTCGAGTGTGACCATCCTTACTCCTCCCATATTCCTCCTAGCGACTTCCATCGAGTCCACGACTAGGGTGTTCCTACTGACATACCTGACCGCTGTGTCAATCTCGGGGTCGTATTCTAGCAAGTCGTGGACGAAGCCAACTACCCCTGGGTTGTTGGCAACAATCAGAGAACGCCCGCCCGGCCTGTTGATGCTGAGTTTGTTTAGAGGAAGGAATGTGGCCCTACCTCCGCCGTTCTTCCTAAGCCATGTTATGCACTTGGCTGCGACGTCGTCATCGTTGACGACTATGCTCCTAAGGCCACCGCCCAATGCGACTGCCAAGGCCTCTTCATGAGAGTCATCCTTTGGTGCGGTGAGTTCCCCTAGTGAGCCGAGAATTCCCTTGATTTCTCCACTCTGCCTAAGTCTGGCCAAGGCGGCTAGAGTGATTGCCGACCCTGGTGCCTTTGTCCTCTCTTCCTGACGCGCTCGGGCTCGGCTAAGCTCACGCTCTGAATCCCTGACCTTGGCCTCAGCCCTGTCTCTGTCAGCTACGAGTCCTGACTCCTGCTTCTGCAATCGGCGAAGTTCCTCAGCCAAGGACGTTCTGTCCTCCTCTGGATTATCGCTCTGCAAATCTTCTCCGACGAGTTCTAAATCGTCACGAACCATTGTGGCCTCTTCGAACATCTCCTCCAGATCGGCGAGCTTGCTGGAAGAGATTTGCTCGGACTGCTCGGCCCGATCAGCCTGCAGTCTCTTCTCGGCGTAAACTGCCTGAGCCTTGTCTACCTTCTCTGAAACTCTACCGAGTGAGCGTTTGAGGTCGCGGCCGTGCTTATCGCCTGATTCTATTGCCTGCCTTGCCTCGGCCTCTTCACTGGAGGCTTCCTCTGTGGCTGTTTGGGAGTCGACAAGATTCTGCTGAGCAGTTTCCAAAGAAGTGTTGGCATCTGCCTGCGCCCTCTGCGCCCTATCCAGCTCCTTGCTGAATTCCTCGGCCTCGGAGTTGGATGAATCAATCACAGTCTGCTGGTCGGATATCCTGTCGCCACCGGTCTCCATCTCAATCTCATACTGCCGGATGGTCTCGAGAAGTTGCTTAGCATCGCCGCCCATAATCTCGTTGATTTCAGATTCAACTCTAACCATCTCCTCATCAAGTTCAAGCAGGGACTTGTTGCCATCCGTAATCTTACTACCTATATCATCGACATCGGTCATGTAGCGAGACCTCTCCTCGCGCAGCAGCTCTACATCCTCTGACCTGTTCCTGTGCCTAGATTGCTGTAGCACGACCCTGTGGTCATCGAGCTCGTCCTTGAGCTGCTTGAACTTGAGTGCCTGCTCGCGCTCCTTGGATAGGCCCTTGAGTCGGCTCTTCTGATCATCCTCAAGGATCCCAATGGTCTCTATGCTGTTATCGACATGTTTCCTCTGAGTGTTGGACTTCCTAATCTCATCATCGTAAGCAGTCACTCCTGCGACGTCCTCGATAATCTTCCTCCTGTTGTAGGCAGTCATCGTCGCCAGATTAGTCACATCGCCCTGCTTGACTATGTTGTACCCCCCAGCCCTGAGTCCAGCCTCTGCCAGCACCCTCCTCATCTCGGTGGCGGATGAAGGCTTGTCGCCAATCCGGAACGCTGAGATTGGCGCTCCTTTCCTGCCGAGTTTCACAGTCCGGGTGAAGCTGGCCTCATCGGAGTCTACTCGCAGCCTCCTCCTGCCGTTCTCGTCCGGCTCGTTGTTGAATACTAGAGTAGCAGACATGTGCTTAGCGGGTCGGCCTCTCTCGCCGCCATTGAAAATCAACTGAGTAACATTTGCCGCCCTCAATGATTTGGTGGACTTAGGGCCCAGCACGAACTCAAGGGCGTCAAGAGTGTTGGACTTCCCAGAACCGTTGGGTCCTGTGATGGCGGTGAATCCCTCTTCCAGAGGGATAGTGATTTCCCCTCCGAATGATTTGAAGTTCTCAAGTTCCATTCGGATTAGATGCATCCCCTCACCCATTCGCCGTACGAATTATCGTCGACGACATTCACGCCCTCCCATTCTGTTCGCCTATGAATGTTGAGGCTGCCATCTGCGCAGCACAACGATTACTGAGGGTGTCGGAAATCGCCGTCAATTAATCGAAGTTGGGTGAAATTTCAATCCCGCTAATCAGTGCATGCAACATCTCATTCCTAGGTGTCGGGACACCTACTGACTCACCCATCTCCACCACTGCCCCGCACAGTTGGTCGACCTCGGTCTTCCTGCCGGCCATGATGTCCTGTAGCATCGAACATCTGTTGTCGGCCGTGTTGGTTGCCACCTCTCTGAGAATTTCTTCAAGATCCAACTCCAAGAGTTCGACACCGTTGGCTCTTGCTACTGCAGCAGCCTCGGACATAGCGGAGATAGCTTGGTCCCAGAGCTCAGGCACCTCCAGTAGTGCCCCGTTGCGCACTCCGGCAATCGAGCATACTGGGTTAATTGCGACATTGACTAGAAGTTTGGTCCAGATCGAACTGTCAATGTCGTCTGACCACTCTGGAGATAGCCCAGCCTGCTGCATGACCTCTAACAATCGCTCAGCGATCGCAGGGGCTGCCGAGCCGTCTAGAGAACCAACGGCAATGCCACCACGGCCGACCCAATGAGTTCCTGTATCATCCCTCCATGCTCCGTGTGTCGTGATTCCTCCCAACGTTCTTTCCCTACCCAATCTGTGGGCTATGGACTGGGCATGGCCCATACCATTCTGTAGACTGATTGCTAACCCGTCTTGCTTCAGTATCTCTTCGGCAATCTGAGCGAGGACAGGGGTCGAATCTGCCTTGCCGCAGATGAAGGCTACATCGCAGCTGTGCCTGATTCCGTCAGGGAGAGGCCCTGACTCGCTGTCGAAGGTCTTGAACCTCTCTGGAGGAATTGCCTCGATTGATCCCTCGGGCGTATGCAGAACCAGTCCAATCTGCGACAGTCCTCTCGAACTCTTGCCGCGGGTGACGGCCACTAGCTCTGTGTTGGTGTCCGAGAGTGCACCTAGGATTACTCCTCCAATCGAGCCGACACCGAGGATAGCTATCCGCATCATGCCCCCCCAATAGAACGAGCAGCGAAATGCAGAGTGATACCGTCCTCATCAGCCGTAACCCATGCTGCCCACCGCGCTGGCGGGCTTCCGAATACCGAAGCGTTGGCCGAGACTGAAGACATCGCGGCCACTTCGGCCGGTGCCCAAGCCTCCCAGTTTTCCCATGCCACCGCGTCCCCGGTCCAATCCAGGGAGATTGGGATTGAAGCGTTCTCGCGATTCACGATGCTGAAATCTCCACCGGGCATCCTCGACCCAAGGGTTCCTGGATGGACCATGACGTCTGGGCCCTCGATCACGCTGTACGAGGCGAGCATGGCAGTCCCCTCACAAAGGGCCAGCCAGCCCGAAGGTGGGAACCTCAGTGTAGCATTTCCCGTCTGCCCTGATGGAACGAAAATAGCTGAGCGGTCAGAGAGGTCTCTCTGCCAGTCGCCAGTTGCGTTGACCTCTGCAATCACCTCGGAAGAGGGGCAGAATGCCGAGCCGGAGTCGCCTCTGGCGATGATGTACGCGGAGCCCGTTCCGAACCACTCAGGAATCAACCACTCACTCCCTGAAATCTGGATTTTTGGTTGGCTACCTTCAATCGGAAGGAACAGGACTTCATTGGTCAGATTCTCTCTGGAAATCTCGATTGGAGGGCCTATCCTCCGGAACTGCTCGTCATGAAGTGACAGAGATTGTATTGCGCCATCGTGACCACGCATGCATAGGTCGTGCAGGCCCGGACCCAGTGAGGTCTCATTCTCAAATGACCAGAACGGATTATTGTTGGACAGATTGATGTGGTCATCCTCAGCGACTAGGAGCTCTACGCATATTCGCGGAGTTCTCGTGTCCTCGACCATCACCCATAGGGGATCTATCGGCGTGGTAGTCCCGGTCGGCTGGAAAACGATTGCGTGCTCAGTCACATGATTGGCCACATCGATTAGGACGACCAGTCTGAAAGTCTGCTCAATGGCCTCCATCTGCTCCCTAGACAGGATGACTGACACACTCCCCGGAGAGGCCTGAGAGATGTCGTCGAAACGGCACGTACTCCTCTCGTCCAAACATTCTGAATCAATTTTCCAGTCCCCGAATGGGGCTCCTTCAACGCGCATCTGCAACCAGCCAGAGACTGGCTTCACCCCAGCTGGCTCCAGCACCAGATCGACAGATGCCTGCCCGTCCTCAAAGGCCACGAACCATGGCCACGACTCGGTCGACAGGCCACCGTCCCACTCCTCCATCTCATAGCTTGGCTTGAGACCGGGATATCCCAGAAGTAGGATGGCGATGGTGAATGTTGCAATCTGCCGCATCGGAATCTCTCCGAGATCTGCATATTCATCTACAACGAAGGGGTCTGGAATCTGTTCTGGACTGAATCTCCTCCAAGCAGCAATTGCCGCCAGCAACATCCATGGCCAGTACTCAGTGGAGATAAATATCAGTAAGACGAAGCCCAGTGTTGAGATGAATATGGATGTCTGGTTACGGTCGTCCTGCATTCCCTTGGGGCCTATTAGTGAGTGCAATATTCGGTCTCCGGGGAATCCCGGAATCGGCAGCATGAGTGCCCATCCCACGATTGAGAGTGCGATTCCGGCCAGTCCAGTAGGGTGCATCCACTGCAGCCTGAGTGAGGAGTGCGGCTCGACTATAATTGAGGAGAGGAACTCTGAGATTAGGTTCAGGTCGACTACTACGGGAGAGGAGTCGTAGGCTGGTGGCTGAACCGAGGTCATACCAAGTCCGATTAGAGTAAGCAAAGTACCGCAAACGAAAATGACGGCAGGAGCTGTCAGCTCAATGAGCCCTAGTGCTCGCCGGTTTGGAACCGGATGGAGATCGGGTCGGGTCTGCCCAATGGCAGACACGAGGCTAAATGGCCATTCTGGGGAAAATACTGGGAAGGCCAATGGAATGAGGTGCGAGTTCTCGACCTTGAATGCCTTCGCCACGAATATCCGAGCGTAGCTGGCGAGGAGAACTGATCCGAGAAGAGGGAGGGTGAAGAATATGATAGCAGTCTCAAGTATTGATGGATCGAATGATTGTAGCCCGGGATCCATTGAAGAAATCCAGAGTGATCCAGATAGAGTCGTGAAAGATGCGGCTAGAACCCAGACCAAGGACTGCTGCCAAGAAGGCATCACAATGGGCTGAATTGGTAGGGAGCCAATCGACATAATCGGTGGATCGCCCTCATCCAAGACGGCAATGAGGCTCAGTGACTTCAGGTGGCCATTCAGAGAAACCAAACACTCGCTAGGATCTCTGCCATCCCTGCCATTGACTTCCCAAGACAACTCAGAGATTCCTTGCCCCCCAAGCAAGAAATACCTGCTACAGATTACCTCCAGAAGCTCTCTTTCACCCCATGTCTCGGTATCGAGAAGATGGGTTTTCGTCTCTGACATGGTGCCACCTTGGTACGTGGCCGGGGTAGGTCTGATTTGACCTCTCGCACGTACGCACGGCGAACGGAGTTCGCCGATTCACTTGTTCTTGAAGCGTTTCAGGCGGAACGTTTCCTCGCGTTCCATCTCCTCGAGACGGAGTTGGATAAAATTGCGGGCCTCCTCCATCTGAGGGATGACTACGTACTCCAAGGCGTTTACTCTTCGCTTGGTGGCCTCAATCTCTACTAGGAGTCGCTTCAGGGTGCCTTCCATCTCGGCTGCCTTGACGATTCTCTCGATGAGTACCGAGTAAGAATCAGATGCCTCGTCGATATAAGCCGAGCCTCCAATCAATCCTGTTCCACGCTCGTCGATGCTGGTGGTCAGATTGGTACCTTCCACATTCGGCACCACCACGCCCATGATGTTGCGTCTGCTGACGGTAACTTCCGGATGCCTTGAGATAGCGATAGCCGCGCTTTTGACGGCTAGACCGCCTTCGATTGCACTAGCTAGGCTGATTGACTGAACAGCCTCGCGATAGGTCCCCACTAGGCTCTCGCGCGCCTCAATCATTTCAGATAGTAGTGTTCTGAACTCGTGGAACAAGCCATCTCGCTTCATCTTGAGTAGGTTGTACCCATTCTGAGTCTGCTTGATGCGTCGCTTCAGGTTGATTAGTTCAGACCTGGTTGGCTTGATATCGAGGGCCATGTCCTATCTCCTATTTCCTGTGTATGGTTCACGACTTGCTCTCAGTTGGGTGGTACTTGTCAATCCATTTCTGGTCGAGTCTGACCAGATATTTCGTGTCGATGTTGGTGAGTAGGTTCCAAGCCAAATCTAGAGTTCCTTCGTCGATTGAGCGGTCCTCGTCTCGACTCTGTCTAAGGAACTGATCCTCGAAGATATCAGCAAACTTCAGCAGCTGCAAATCACGCTCGTTGAGAGCATCTTCTCCGACGATTGCAACCAATCCCCTCAACTCTCTACCTCCTGCATAGGCGGCATAGAGTTGGTCGGAGACAGACTTGTGGTCCTCTCTGGTCTTGCCCTCTCCAATTCCAGCGTTCATCAGTCTCGACAGAGATGGCAGAACGTTAATTGGAGGGTAGATTCCCTTCTGGTGCAACTCTCTGGAAATCACAATTTGCCCTTCGGTAATGTATCCGGAAAGATCCGGAATCGGATGTGTGATGTCGTCTCCAGGCATAGTCAGAATTGGGAATTGTGTGATACTTCCCTTCTTGCCCTTCACCATTCCTGCTCTTTCGTACATCATTGCCAGATCGGTGTACATGTATCCAGGGTATCCGCGCCTTCCAGGAACTTCCTCGCGGGCAGCTCCAATCTGACGCAGAGACTCACAGTAGTTGGTCATGTCAGTGTAGATAACGAGTACGTGGTAATCATGCTCAAAAGCAAGGTACTCCGCGGCGGTTAGAGCCAACCTGGGAGTAATCAGACGCTCGACGGCTGGGTCGTCTGCTAGATTGACGAAAAGCGCCGCGTTTTCTAGAGCCCCGGTCCTCTCTAGGTCGTGCACAAAGAAGTTGTACTCTTCAGCAGTGATTCCCATTGCGCAGAAGACCACGACGAAGTCGTCGTCGCTCCCTACAAGTCTAGCTTGCCTGGCGATCTGCAAAGCAATGTCGTTGTGGGGTAGACCAGATGCCGAGAAAATCGGTAGCTTCTGCCCACGAACTAGGCTAGTGCACGCATCGATAGCAGAGATTCCCGTCTGGATGAACTGCTCTGGACTCTCGCGGCTGTATGGATTGATGGCGGCACCTATGATGTCTGCCATATCTTCTGCGACAATCTCTGGACCGCCATCTCTTGGCTTCCCAGCACCATCTAGAATGCGTCCAATCAGACCCTTGCTGACAGGTAGTCTGAACACGTCTCCGAGGAACTTGACCCCGGTCTGCCTATCTACGGACTCGGTTCCCTCGAATACCTGCACGATGACTTGGTCATCACTGGTATCTAGAACCTGTCCGTTCTTCATTGTCCCATCTGAGAGTCGTAGCTGTACAATCTCATTGTAGGCTACTGGCTCTGTCTTCTCAAGGAAGACCAATGGCCCCTTGACATCAGTAATTGTTCTGTATTCCTTTCCGCTCATTCATGGCACCCCCTTAGTTATCCTCCATAGTCTCGGCAATCTGCTTAGACATCTCACCGAGCAATTCTCCAATGCGTTCTGCATAGCCCTCCTCGAACCGACCTCTCATCAGGTCGGTACGCGCAGGAACGTTGACTACATCCTCGAGGCCGGCTCCTCCGGCCATTGCCTTCTCAGACTCTTCTTGGAAAGTCAGAATGGCCTTGGCCATCTCGTATTGCAAGCCAAGCTGGCTGAATGTGTCGACATCGTGGAATGCGTTCTGTTGGAGGAAGAACTCACGAATCATACGTGCGACCTCAAGAGTCAGTTGCTGGTCGATTGGCAAAGCGTCGGAACCGACCAATTGCACGATTTCCTGTAATTCGGCTTCGACTTGCAGCAGACTGCTGATCTTCGTTCGAACCTCGGGGAAGTCGTTGGCGATATTGTCCCTGTACCACTGGTCGAGCGCCTGAGGATACAAGCTGTATGAACTCAGCCAGTTGATTGCCGGGAAGTGCCTCTGTCTTGCTAGACCGGCATCGAGCCCCCAGAACACCTTGACGATTCTTAGAGTACCTTGACTGACTGGCTCTGAGATATCTCCACCAGGAGGAGAAACAGCTCCGATAACCGAGACAGACCCGTCATCTCCACCCAGAGTCTGAACACGTCCTGCGCGCTCATAGAACTCAGCTAGTCGGCTTGACAGATAAGCTGGATAGCCTTCCTCACCAGGCATCTCTTCGAGTCGGGAGGAGATCTCGCGCATGGCCTCGGCCCACCTGCTGGTGGAGTCAGCCATGAGCGCCACATCATATCCCATGTCTCTGAAGTATTCGGCGATGGTGATACCGGTGTACACAGATGCCTCACGGGCAGCGACTGGCATATTGGATGTGTTAGCAATCATAGTGGTCCTATTCATCAATGGCTTGCCGGTATTGGGATCTGTAAGATGAGGGAACTCAGTGAGAACCTCAGTCATCTCGTTGCCACGCTCACCGCATCCAATGTAGACGACAATCTGAGCGTCTGACCACCTAGCCAGCTGCTGCTGAGTAACCGTCTTTCCAGCACCGAATGGCCCTGGTATTCCGGCCGTTCCGCCCTTGGCAAGAGGGAAAAGGAAGTCGAGAATTCTCTGGCCAGTAATTAGTGGCACATCTGGGGCGTTCTTCTGAGTGAATGGGCGCGGCGTCCTGACCGGCCACTCCTGCATCATCGCAATCTCGGTGCCATCTTCAAGCGTGCACACCGTGTTAGTGATGTCGAACTCACCGGACTCGATACTGGCAATCTTGCCGCTGTGTCCGGGAGGAGCCATAATCCTGTGCTCGACGGTCTCGGTCTCCTGGACGAATCCTATCACGGAGCCACCTGAGATCTCATCGCCGACAGAGGCTGTGGCGTTGAACTCCCACTTCTTCGAAAGATCGAGCCCATCAGCATCTACTCCACGCGTGATGAACACGCCCATGGTCTCCTCTAGATCCTCAAGAGGTCGCTGTATCCCATCATAGATCTGGGTCAACAGCCCGGGACCCAATTTGACAGAAAGGGTCTGGCCCGTCCTGACTACTGGCTCACCTGGCCTGACGCCCGAGGTCTCCTCATACACTTGAATGACCGACTGGTCACCGTGCAACTCAATCACTTCTCCCATCAGTCCCTCATCGCCGACTCGTACCACTTCGTACATTCTCGGCGAGATGCCGATGGCCGTCACGACCGGTCCTGAGATTCTGTAAATCAATCCGCTTTCTTCACTCATTTCTTCACTTCCTTATCCTGTATTCGAGGAATCTACTTCCAAAGGTCGACGCCGAGCGCCGACTTGATGGACTCTCGGAGGGTGTTGTCCTCCTCTGTCCCAATGCCCAAAACTGTGGGCGAAATGCTGTCGGACATGCGCTGTCTGAGCTTGTCCGGCATGCGCATGAGGTCAGCTGAATCGACTACGATGATACCGACCTCCTTCTCCTCAAGCAGTGAGATGAGAGTCTCTCGCATCTCATCGTCGCTGGGAGGGTTGTGCAGGCGCATTATGCCCGCTAGTTGGAATCCAAGGGTGAACTCGGGAGTGCCTACTATCGCTATCTCCACCTCATCACCTCAGAACGCCATGTGCGCTTCGATAACATCGTCAGGTAGTCCGACCGCCTTGCCGCGCACCAGCAGGCGGAGGTTCTGAACTTCCAGTACCTTACTCTCAAGGTAGTAAATTATGGGGAAGGCCGATAGGGGATTCAGATGACTCATCCGCCTCAGATCCGCCCTCCTCTTAGATGCTAGATGACTGACCACGGGATCCAGTCCACCATGCTCGTGCGACTCCTTCAGAGCGCCCTCAAGCTCGGTGGTCTCCATGCTGGTTCTGCGCAGTACCTCCATCAGAGCTTCCTCCGAATCGGCCTGAGCGGCACTTCGTAGCAGGCCCCCTTTGAGGGTCCTGCCTCCCTCAAGCATCAAGCCTACGCGCTGCTCTGCGGGCAGGTTCTGACGCAGAGCGCGCAGCAGGTTTACGATGTTGCGGTGATCAATCTCAGAGCGCAGGTACCCAAGCAGAAGGCTGTGACTCTGTCCGCTGCTCCTGAGCGCGGATATCGCCTCATGGTAGTAGTGGCGGTCCAGCGCGTCCTCGTACTCCTGCAACTTCGCTTCGGAGTCAATCTCCAAGACTGCGGAACCCCAGGGGGTCCCGCGCATCGCTGCAGCCGCGTCGTGCAGGGTCTCGCTCTGACGGGCGATCTCGAGCCAGTCCATGTTGAGGTCGTTCTCGTCGGGCAGCACCGAATTAGCAAGGCTCTCTACAGAGGCACCACCATTGACGGCACGGAGTACCGCCTTGGCGTTGCTGTACGAGAACCGCAAGGCGAAGACTGAGACTATCCTCTTCAGTCGGCCCTGACAGAATCCCATCACCTCAGTGAGTTCACGATCGAGGTTGTGACTCAAGGCCGCCTCGACTAGATCTGCCCCACTGAGACGAGCCGAGTAAATGTCGAGTTCCCTGCGATAGTCGAGCTCGCCGATGCTGGCGGCGATGGTATCCGGGCCGCTCTTCATCAATTGGCGGAGCCTAGTCTCGTCGAGCAGCTTGGCCTTCCTGGCCTTGCTTCGGGCTGAGGCATTAGCCCAGTTACCCTTGCCGACTGCTATCTCCGCCATATTTCTCTCACTCTCCGAACAGTGTGCTACTGACTTCGCCGAGGCTCGTATCCCAAGCGTCTCTCAGCCGGCCCTCGAAGCGGTAGTCCATCAGAATCGAGCCGTCGGTGCTCTCGAGGACGAATCCTCCGAGGCCGTCGATGTCCTCGCCAATCGGGAAGCCGCTCGAGTTAGACAGGGCATCTCGGTCCACAGCGACCGGGCGCAGGACCATGTCCTCGCCGGCTTCCGCGGCAGCCTTCTCCAAAAGGGAGTCGAGTATTCCTCCCCTGCCCTTCAGGTCTGCTGAGCCTACCTGAGAAATCACTTCCTCCCAAGCCGCGTCGAGCTCCGCCCTGCGCGCCACGAGGAGACGTTTCTGGTTTCTCTGGCGAGCGGCAGCGATGCTTTCAACAGAGACTTGTTCGCTCACCCTCTCGGCCTGACCTACGGCATCTTCTCGGTACTCCTTGACTGAAGTCTTGGCCTCGTCGCTGATGCGTTTTGCCTCGGCCTTCGAGTCGTTAGCGATCTTCTTAGCCTCGGCCTTAGCCATCGACTCGATTTCACTTGCAAGTTTGTCTAATGACATGCGTGATTCTCCATTATCTGTCTAGTCCCAGACGATCTACAGCAGGTAGATCGAAAGGAAACCGAACAATACGATGGTCTCAGGCAGTACAGTGAACAGAAGTCCCACTCCGAACTTCGAGTCGTCCTCGGCAATCATGCCGACAGCTGCTGCGCCGATCGGCCCTTGTGCGAGACCTGTTCCTATGCCACAGCCGGCCAGCGCGATACCCGCACCGAGCTTGGCCATGGTGTCCTTCTCGTTTACTGCATCCGCTTCCTGAGCAGTTGCGACACCGGCGACCAAGGTCGCGATGAACACAGCCATCAGCAGGCGGTAAACCATTCTCATTCTCTTGTTTTCCATGTTTTTTCCTCCGTTTTTTCTCACTTTGTGAGTGTCATTCGACCTCTACCTTATTCGGCTCGAAGCCGAACGCCTCGAAGGGCAGGCCGCTCCCTTCGTAGAACTGCATCATCCACTCGACAAAGTGCAGACGCACCGTGTGAATGTTCGGGCTGAATACGCCCAGCACCAAGGCGAAGAGTTGTACCAATAGCCAGCCGATGAACATAATCGGCAGAAGGACGATGTCCATCGTCGATGCATGACTGAGGTTGGAGAGCGTGTGGGCCATGCCCTCGTAGATCATCTCGTTCCCAGTCGCCGCGATCTTCACGCCCACTACCCCGACTGCGAACAGCCTGACGTAGGATACTACCTTTGGGAGCATTCCCAACGACTCCAGGACTCCCATCGGGATTCCGATTCCCCAGCCCATCTTCTCATAGTGCGCCAGTAGGACCATCACCATCACAACGCCCACGCCTGTAATGGCCATCCCGGGCATCAGGAATGCGTCGGACTCGGTTATGAATCCATAGCCGAAAATGAAGCCGCCAATCAAAACAGCCATCCACGAGCCTTTCTCGAACAATGCATCGACGAATCCGTGGGTCTTGTAGATGTCCCGGAAGCCCAGAACGAGACCAAGGAAAACATGGATTACTCCCATGTAGATGGTGATGAGAATTAGGTTCTCGAGGTTTGAAGATACTCGGTGGAAGGGGTAGGCCAAGACGACGTTGAGTGGGCCCTCCCAAGCCCAATAGAACTCGCCTCCGTTCGGATACAGATTGGTCATCCAAGCCACCCACCAGGGTGCGTGCGCATCCTCCCAGTGGTAGTGTCCATGAGTTCCATCAGGTAGGTACGCGGCCTCACACTGGGCCACGCCGATTATATGGTCGATGTCACAGTGCCCGTGCGGCAGGAACTCAAAGCCAGCGAACTCACCGTAGATGTAGCCGAATATCACCGTGGACAGTCCTATGGTGAACAGGAATCCACCGACGTTTCTCATCATCGGGTTGATCGGGAAGCGTCTCCAGATGAACCAGGCCATGCCCATCACAGCAAGTCCGTAGGCCATGTCGCCGAGTATCAGGCCGAAGAACAGAGGGTAGGTCAGGAACATGAAGAATGTGGGGTCGATCTTGCCGTAGGCGGGCCTCCCCATTACATCTGTCAGCATTTCAAAGGGCTTGCTGTAGTTGCGAGGAGAGAACGCGATGGGAGGGAGTTCGGACTGGTCCTCGTCATGGTGGTGGCTGTTGTGCGCAGGCGGGGTGAACCTCTCAATACTGACGTGGGTGCACACACCGGACAGCGCTGCCTCGACCTCTGATTCGGTTTCAGAGCGAATCCAGCCGTCAAGCACGAAGGCGTGATCGCTTACCGCCACCCTCACTGGGGCGGTAGCAATCTCGAGGTCCCTCTCCAGCAGTTCCATGCCGCCGAACAGCATGCCGCCGTTGGACTCGGACCAATCTGTTAGTTCGGACTCGAGATCGACCGTCCTCTCGTCGATCTCGGACTTCCTCTCCTGCAACTTGAGTATCCTATCGGAAGGCAGACCCTCAGATTCGGGCACCGAGATGGCCTGGAAGTCCTCTGTTGCCAGCATTTCCTGGATGGACTGAGCGTCCTCGTTGCGACAGAATACCGCCACCACAGGCGACTTGCCCGCATCGCTGCTCATGTGAATAGTCGAGTCGCCCAACCCGGCGAGGGCGGGCCTGGCCTTAGTGAGCGAAGAGACAGTGCCGATGAACGCGGTCACGCTGCTGTAGCCACCCATCAGGTCGAGTTCGAGGGTGAGAGGGGCCAGCATCTCCAACACCTCAAGCTCCTCTTCAATCTGTGAAGATTCGGTGGCAAGCGCATCGAGCTCGTCGAAGTACTGCAGAGCCGTGTGTACGAGCTCATCGATCGGTCCTGAGAGCGTTCTGCGGACCTCCGGAGCAGGGAGCAGTTGCTTCTGGTCAGCGGCCTGCATGTTCGCAGCCGCGCCGCGCATCTTGGTGAGACGTCTGCTGATCTCCTCAGACTCGTCAGATGGAGTTCCCATGGACAGGCCCTCCTCGGTGCTACTGTAGTCATTGATATGCACCATCGACAGGCCTGCGACCACGTCTATTGTAGTCTTGAGTTGGTCCCGGGTGCCAGCAGCAACCATCCGGGACATGTCCTCGGTGGTTAGCTGGCTCATATTACACCTCGTTTGTAGTCTCAGGCATTACGGAACGCGGAGAGCACGGCGTCGGCAGCCGACTTCCTGTTCTTCTTGCCGTTAGCTGCGACTTCTTCCAGATGAACATCGCCCTCTGCGGCAACTTTGTCGGCCTCCTTGGCAGAGGAAGTGCGAGCTTCGCCAATCATCAAAGCCGCCTCGTCATCGGCGCTCTGTCGGCCTGCAGTGATTGTCTCGGCCGCCTTCACTCGGGCGTTTGAGATGGTCTCTGAAGCCTTGATCTCGGCCTTGCTGCGGATCCTCTCCGCTTCGCTCTCTGTTTCCTTGATGGTGCGGAGTACTTCTGCTCGTCCCATAGTGTCACCTTCGGTGACACGCGCGAATGTCGAACAGTATATCACTTTGACCATGCGAATCCTTCGTGATCTTGCAGTAATTTACCGGGATTCAACCAAATATGTGAGGGGTCAGCGAGCATCATGGACGCCGAGCGAATAGGGGAGTCTGACTGGAACGAGCTTCAGCAGAATCTCGAGGCCACGATTCCGGTTTATGACAAGGTCAATCGGTTCGCTACCCTTGGTCAAGTCTCGCGCTGGCGCAGGTTGGTCAGAGAGAGAATACCCTCGGGCAGGGTTCTCGAGATAGGATGCGGGCCCGGGAGTTTTGCAGAGGATTTCGAGGGTGGCGATCTGGTATGTCTCGACCCGATTCCCGAAATGCTCAGGGTTGCTGAGAGGAGGGTAGGGCCGAAGAGAGAGGAGAGAAGTGAATCGATTGTAGAATTTGTTGAAGGGACGGCAGAAGATTTACCCTTTGAGGACTCAACCTTCGATGCGGTTTGTTCGTTGTTCTCGTTCAGAGATTGGTTCGACAAGAGGGCTGGGCTCGCAGAGGCCCTAAGGGTGCTCAAGCCAGGGGGAGTGTTCGTGATGGTCGAGCCGGCGAAAGTCAATCGGCTCCATGGTCTAATGGGATGGTTGTGGATGCGAGTTTGGGTCTCGAGTTATGCTAGACTGTTCTACAATTCCCAGAGTAATCCTTGGAAATGGCTGACCAAGACCTATGCGAGCTTTGGAACCACCAGAGTCTACGTCAGAATGCTTGAAGAGACTGGTTTCGAGCAGGTTTCTGCCAAGCTTATTTTTCCTGGCATGGCTACCATCTGGCAGGGTCATTCACCCGATGCTGAATAGAGATCTACAGGTCACAGCCCTCCAGATGAATGGCTTGGTCAACCTGTTGAACATCAGATTGAGTAACCAGTCTGGAGAGCGAAACATCAGATTGCCCAGCTTGAATGCGAATTTTGAGTTCCGCATCACCTTGCCCATCTGAGTCTTCCATCTCGCTTCGTACTCCTCAAGGAGAGTTCCCTTGCTGAGATGCTCGGCTACCACCTGCCCGGCAATCCTGCCGCCAATCATCGCTATCGTGATTCCCGCTCCATTTGAGGGCAGCACCATTCCTGCTGAGTCACCGACAAGAATGTGGTTTCCTTTCACGAACTTAGGGATGGTTCCAGACATCGGGAGTGATCCGGCACCACGGAAAGTGATTTTTCCATCGAATCTAGAGAAGAAGTCCTCAGAGTACAGGTTCAAGCTCCGGCCCTTAGCGAGTCCCCTCTGGATGCCAAGTCCGATATTGGCCCCTCCGTTCTTGGGGAATGCCCAGGCATATCCACCGGGGGCTACAGAGCCGAAATGGAGCTCGAGGGCATCACCAAAAATACCGTCCATCAGCACGAACTTGACTGGTATGTTCAGCGAATCCACATCCCAATGTGATTTTCGAAGAGGGTCGTTGTGTCCACCTGCTCCAATGATTACCTTAGCAGTGTACTGTGAGCCATCTGATAGGGTGACGGTGTTCGAGTCAATCTCTGCCACTCTAGTTCCTACAAGATACTCTGTTCCACATGAACGAGCTAGTTCGACCAAGTCCTTGTCGTGTGCCACGCGGTCGAGAACCACGCCCTCGAATGGATACCTAAGCGGCTTGCCCGAGGGTGGCACCAAATGCATCTCTGTCGTCCTCAGAGAGATTGCATGCTCGGGTGTTCGCAGTAGGTCGTCAATATCAGGAACATCTGGGCACAGACGCCTCATCTCATCATTGCTCGGCACCAGTTCTCCGCACTGCAGAGGTGAACCTATCGGGTCCCTGCCGTCGATGACTAGGACCTCAGCACCACCCTCAGCAGCATAGCGAGCCGCGGTGCTGCCAGCAGGTCCGCCTCCGATTACTATGGCGTCCCAATCAGTACGTTGCAGGGACATGGCTCAGGTCCGGCGTCTCTCGGACATCTTGGTCAGCTCTGCCATCAATGTCCTAGATCTCGACTCGGGCATACTCTCCAGAGCGGCCAAAGCGCGCTCAATGTGGTTTTCGATTAACTGTCTGACGTATTGGAACGAGCCTGCTTTCTCAATTAGTTCAGTGAACTCTCCCCACCTTTCGTCACCGAAGTTCTTGAGAACATCAGCAAAGTGCTCGTAGTCAGATCCGTGCAGCATGGTCAGAGCGTGAATGATTGGTAGAGTCATCTTGCCATCGTGGACATCGGTGCCGCGGGGTTTACCCATCATAGGGTCTCCAGTCAAATCGAGTATGTCGTCAACCAGTTGGAAGGCCCTCCCGAGTTCCATTCCGAATTCTTCCATCGGATCTGCATAGTGCTCTGCTTCGGCTGCTATAGCAGCACCCCAGCAAGCGGAAGCAAAAGGCCTCGCGGTCTTGCCATCGACTATAGCATAGTAGTCCTCAGGAGTAGTAGAAAGATTGCCGATGTGCTCCATCTGCATGATCTCTCCAGTTGCTATCCCCCCACAAGTACTCGCGATGCGTTCGACCACTCGGTCGTCGTTATGGCCACCTATTCCGAAGCCGAGTGCGAACAAGTAATCTCCAGCGATAATGGCATGAGATTGGGTCGATGTTGTGTGTAGAGTGGGCTTGCCTCTACGCAACTTAGACTGGTCATTGATATCGTCATGAATCAGGGTCGCAGTGTGAATGAGTTCTCCTGACAATGCTAGGTTGAATGCCTTCTCTCGATCCTCTCCGCCGCAGGCCTCGTAGGCTAGTACAGCGAGAATAGGACGATACCTCTTGCCGCCCCCTAGAAGTACGTCTTGAACCAGCCTCATTACAGGGGCGTCAGGCTGTGACAATCTCTTCTGAACGAACTCCTCGAGAGCCTCCTCGACTTGGTAACGACGCCTCTCAAGCTCCGCCCGGGCACTTATCTGATTGAGGGAGACCATGCCACTCGTATCTGTTGACAAGGGTCGCATATATCAACAAGCGTACACGCCGGCCGTACGGGCACGTTACGTGTCCCCCCCGGGAGGTGGACGAATTGGACGAATTGGGACTCGCATTCATTGATACTCCCGACTGTTCTGTTAGCGAACAATTCGACGAGTTCGATCACGAAGGCCTTAATGTGAAACGCGTCTCAGTCTCGGACTTCACGGAAGCTATCAACATGCTCTCGAACGGAGATGTGGACATGTTGGCAATGCCTTCAGCAATCTTGCACGGCAGACAGATGGAAATGCTGTCGGCAGGGTGCGAAGTCGTAGGAGCTCGTACTCCTCGTCGCCCGAATCTGGTTCTGGTCTCGAATGACAAACTGGACTATCAGCCTCGGTTGGGAATAATTCTCGCAGAGTCAGCTCTGGTGCGCAGGCAACTGAAGAGAGCTAGGGGCGGACTCAGAATCCTGAGTCCTTTGGCCTTTGCATCGATTAGTGAAATGACATGCCCGACTGGAGACAGCCTCGAGATTGCTAGGTGGATGGACGATTTGAGAGAGGCGGGAGAAATTGAGGGTTACATCACGTCAAGGGCGGTTTACGATACATTAGGTCCGTCCGCTCGCCGTCACGCTCTACTTCCTGACCCTAAGGACAGAGGCGGGAGTCACTTCCTGCCGCTGCCATATGCAGACCTAGTAATTCTGCTGGCAAGAGTTCGCTTTCCCGGCAGTATCTCAAAGAAGTTCTCAGAGACTGAGGGAGAGACCTGTTGGCATATCCAAGACCAGATGATTTCTGGCCTAGATTCAGAGATGCTTGAGCGAGTAGGAATACTCGTCAGGCATCGTCAAGTCAGGTCACTGATGAAACAGGCAGAGGAGCAACGAGACATCACCCTTGAGCAGGCTTGTCACGACGCCGAAGGAGAGGTCACCGAGGGGGAAGTACACGTCGAATTCAGAATCGAGGTACTTTCTGGAAACGGCCGGCACACCCTCGGTCTAGACCGGATTATCAAGTACAGCAAATTCAGGCATGCTACCATCTCAACGATTAGGGACTGGCAGACTCTGCTCCGAGAGGCAACTAGGCCAGTCCCCAAGGACTTCTACACTGACGAGGAGGCTCCTGCCTTCATCGACCTTGAAGAATAGCGGCTTTGAAATCTGACTACATCAATCCGCAGACGCGAGCCCCCAGATGCGTAACCGATATGACCTCAGAGCCACCGAGGCAGACCGTAATGCTGCACATTGATGTCGATAGTTTCCTTCTGGATGCCCTGTACAGAGGGCGTCTGATGGAGCTCAGAGATAGGGCTGAGGAAGCAAGCCTGAGCAAGAGTGGTTCTGTCGAGGTACTGCGGGCGAGGCTGATTCAGCATCTCGTTCTCGGAGAGGTGGACTTGTCATGGGAAGGTATCCAGTCCCTGACGCACAAAGAGTCCGGAGCATTGCTGAAGGTATTTGGGATTAAGTCCTCGGGATCTCACAAAGAGAGGAGGCAGCGACTATGGCTCCACCTGAACTTCGATTCCCGTCGACTTAGTGTGGAACACTTAGCAGACATGGAGCGAGACGAGTTACACGAGTTGTGCCTGCGATTGGAATTGCCTCTAACCGGCACTCGGACGGTTCTGATGGGGCACGTAGCTGGTGTGCTAACAAGTCAAGGTAGAGGTTGGGGCAGAATCAAGCGCAGCCTGTGGAGGTCGGGAGTCCCGGAGGAATCCATTGATTCGTCCCCGAAGGAGTTCGATGAGGTTTCAGAGGAGTCTGAGGAAATCTCAGAGACCGAACCCATTGATCAGGAGTCTTTCGGGACAGCTTCGCCTGTCGCAGTTCTAGAGGATGCTAGAGACTCCATCGTGAAGGACGTTGACAAGTCCGATCCAGAGGTCCAAGGGGCCTTGTTGACCATAGGCGCTAGAGCCGAGGAACTAGAGAGAATGGTGGGCAGCATTCTAAGGGGTCATTCGGGGACATGGGGCTCCAGCGAAGAAGACTTACTGATTAGACTGGCAGAGCGGAGAGGTTGGCCTCTAGAGAGAGATGAGGTTAGTTCGAGAATCATTACCGTGGCCACCAATATTGCTGAGGCAAAAGGAGCCAGCATCGGAGAAGGAGTCAGAACCAGAGTCGATGCTGCTGCTGTTTTGAGCAGGGTTCGAGAGCGGATGGAATACGCTGAGACACTGATTTCAGAAGACGATTAATCACTCTGGGACGAGTTGGAAGAAGCCGAATCTCGGCTCCATAACCTCGCCTTGGTCTCTCGCGGAATCGATAGCGTCCTCCGCGGCTTCTCTAGAATGTCCAACTTTAACCAGTGCTGCAACGATGTCGTTGTAATCGACTCCTTGTCCTGTGTCTCTGGAGCGTATGGTCTCAATGATTGCCTCTACTGCATCAGATGGTTCAGCGGGAGCTTGTTGAGCTGCTGGCTCTGCGGTAGCCTGCTCGAGAGTTGGGGCGGCCTCGGGTTCGTCTTCGATGACGCTCGTCCTGCCTGTGGCAATGGATAATGCCTGCAAAACTCCAACCTGGTATGCCTCGGGGTCGAAATCACCGTAATGACCGCGTGCGAGGATTAGTCCATCAACAAGGTCAGAGGGAACTCCGGCTGCCTCCAGCGCGGCTGGAGTGAGATCGCTCTCAAGCGAGGCTGAGTGAGCATTGATGCGCCTGAGGGTCGCATCGGCTGTCTGGACCAGCCAGTTGGTATAGCACTCCTTGTCAATTATTGAGAACTCCTCGGCTCTAAGCGACGTGAATATGCCTCCATCCTCTGTCTCGAACCATCTGGCCTTGCCGATAAGGGCGAGAAGGAATCGGTCACCTGCCTCATAGCGTGCCATCAGTTCCTCAAAGTCGGGGTGAAGTTCAGGCTGGAAAGAGGCGACGTTGAACAGATGGGTTCCGGTTGGGTCTCTGATGTGAGCTGAGTAGTTTGGACCACTCTCGCCCTCTCTTCGCTCAACTCGGTCGATTACCCCGCAGACCAACGCTCGGTTGATCTTGGCGCCAATCTTGGTGATGATAAACGATGGGTCGTACTCTCCCGAACCTTCCTCTGGCAGAGACGCATCTCTGTACTCGTTGGCGAAGATTCTGATTGCACTCTGGCGGCCTACTCTGGGAGTTTGCTGCATCACAGGATCACCCCCCAGCGCTGGATGACCTCATTGGCAGAGTCATGCGCTGAAGTGGCATCATACTCAACATCGTCAGCGAGAAGCATGGCTCCCTGTTCATCGACAATCGAGCGGCCCTTCACTATGAGGTGCTTGGCGATTAGTCGCTCTCTCAGTGAAGCGACGAAGGCTGCGCTACCAGAGTTGGAAACCTCCTCCTTAATCGATTCCTGATCAGTTCCGAGGAAGGCTTCGGATGCATCCTTGGACAACAGCAACGAGGCGTTTGAAACTCCGTTGTCAATCACGAATCTGAGTCTCAGATCCTCTTCGCCTCGCTGTGGGCCGTGCTCACCACAAGCGCCTTCACGGAGGACGCGTCTGCACTCTGGACAGCGCTCGATTATACCGGAATCGGGGCGAATTGCGACTACGGTACCGCTAGTGCTGATCCCTCTGCGCGATCCGCCACTGACGACAGATGTTAGGTCTACCTCAACCCAGTGAACCTCTGGGTCGATAGGTTCCCATGGTGCGTCTGATAGGTTGGTTATCTGGGCTGCATCGTCAATTACCAGATCAGGTGAGCCTTGCCAGTACTGGACTCTCGCTCCAGTAAGGTGCAGGAAGTCTCCTCTACTCGGATTGGTCTCGCACCATGCAGTGAGTCGGCATCTGCCCGTAGGATCGATTACATCACCGCTCCGCACAACTCTCTCAGTTCCGTCATCTGAGACAAATGAGCGACTCTCCCATGACTCGACTTGAACTGTGACCTCGATGTCCCTCATACCATTGCGGAGCTCAGAAATAGATACCTTGTTCGCCTGCTCTAGGTCTTCCATACTGACGAATGCCGAGTCGTGGAAGACCTCAATCCTCGTTCTGTCGCCTATGTTGACCTCGGGGGTGTCTCTGAATTTCCTTATCGAGGCCTCGTCTATCTTCAGTACGGTTCCCGACTCGTGCTCAAGGGGCACCCATGAGAGGAAAGAAATGGTCCCACTGGAGTCCCCTAGTCTGCCTCTAACAACATCCAACTGGCCAGTGCCGTCACGCTTGTTGATGACATCAGGCTTAGACGAGATTAGGCGAGCGACCAGATTGACGAAGCCCTCTCTCTGTGAGGCATCGGCTATTGAGGAGGGTTCGTCGCTAAGTTGAACTGCGGCTGCGCCACCTTCCTTGAGAACGGTGACCCGGGTAGTTCTGTTGATGTTGAGGGAACGTTTGTCATTCCATTCGTTTACGGATGCACCCTCTAGGCGGACTATCGAGCCGGGAGCTAGATTCTCGGCCTTCTCTCCCCAGTCCTTGAAATCCCAGCGCTCGCGTTGGTCACTGGATTGCCATGGATTGTCCTCAATCCATCCAAAGGCAACCTGCCTCTCCTCACCTCGGACCATCTGCACTCGTGGAGTGTAGCTAATTACTGCAACCTCTATCGTGACATTGCGGTCATCTGCATCGAGATCGGAGAACCTGTCCACTTTCTTCTCGGCCCTCTCCGGCTTAGCGATTTGCTTGAGTTCCATTCCCGTCGCAGCCTGGAACTTGCGGACTACTGAGCGCAGAGCATCTTCAGGCGGTATCAGGAATTCTTCTTCATAGCGCCTGAACTCCTCCGTCACTTCCTTCTCATCCGCATCGGGACATTCCTGCTTGACTATCTTCACCTGTGCTGCATATTTTCCTTCTTCTGTCATCCAACCACCTGCATCAATGGCATGGGCCCGAGCCTACATTAACCAATGATGCGATGACTTTGAAGTTCCACTCCTGCATCGGCATCGGGGCAACATCATAACGTGCGTGTTGGGGTAGACTCGGCACTCCATCGCCTCCGGGGACTTTCATCTCACTCGGCGGTCCTTGAAGATGCCCATGTTTAGTAGAGATATGCTGAGGCTGTGTTTATCCTGAGTACCCCTTGTCGGTTGGCATGGCAGAGGGCGAGGCGTGCAGATTCGGTGTGCTCACTGCATCCGACAGGGCTAGTGCGGGAGACTATGAGGACCTCAGCGGGCCAGCGATTGTGGACTTCCTAGGGGAGGCATTGACTTCGCCTTGGGAGGTAGTGCGACGCCTCGTTCCCGATGACAGGGAGCAGATTGAGCGAGCCTTGGTCGAGCTCGTCGACTTTGAGGGGTGCTCGGTGATAGTAACTACTGGAGGGACAGGGCCGGCTCCTCGCGATGTAACTCCAGAGGCTACTGAGGCGATTAGTGAGCGGATGTTGCCCGGTTTCGGCGAGCAGATGAGGGCGATTTCGCTGCGTCATGTCCCTACAGCGGTGCTTTCGAGACAGACTGCGGGTATCCGCGGCTCCTCTCTCATCCTCAACCTTCCAGGGTCGCCGCGCTCGATACGTGAGATACTGGACGAGATTTTCGCAGCAGTGCCGTACTGTGTGGACCTTATTGGCGGACCTTACATTACCACTGATTCTTCGTTGGTAGATGCGTTCAGACCTCCTCATGCTCGACGCGAATGATTCATCCGCAAACCTCCGCTCGCGGAGCCATGGCGAAGATGAAGTCGGGGAATGTGGAAAGCGGCAGAGGCTCGGACGAGATGAGGGAGATAGAGGTCGCATTGGATTACACACCTAATGCTCTGGCATCGCTGGTTTACAGACAGGGTGACACGATGGTGCTCGCCTGCGCCACCAAGGCTGACTCGTTGCCCAGATGGTTTCCTAGGGATGCTGATCGAGGGTGGGTTCACGCCGAATACTCCCTACTCCCTGGCTCAACTGACAGGAGGTTTCGCCGCGAGCGAAACGGGGCCAAGGGCAGGACACAGGAGATTGAGAGGCTAGTGGCGCGCTCGCTGCGCGGGGCCATTGACCTCGAGGAGTTAGGGCCCATCGCCCTTACTGTCGACTGTGATATTCTGAACGCCGATGGTGGAACCAGATGTGCTTCGATTACTGCAGCCTCAATCGCCATGCGTCTGGCAGTGAGGCGTTTGATTGCCAATGGAGAGTGTCTGCCAAAGAACAGGCGCCTGACTAGGGAGCAAATCAGAAACGGGGTCGAAGTCGAGGGCCTTACTGACGAGGAGAAGATGGCTCACGAATATGCTGTGATGACTCATGATGTTGCGGCTCTGAGTGTGGGCATGGTCGGGGGCGAGGTTAAGACAGACCTCGACTACATTCTCGATAGTAACGCGGATGTCGACATGAATGTCGTGATGACTAGTGACGGGGGTTTTGTAGAGGTGCAAGGGACTGGAGAAGAGTCCACTTACACGCGAGCCGAGTTGGATTCAATGGTCGATGCCGCTTCGGTAGGTATCACAGATCTACATGCCTTCCAGTCCAGCATACTCTCCGATAGTGAATGATGGTGGGACTGGCCGGACTTGAACCAGCGGCCTCCGCATCTTCAGTGCGGCGCTCTCCCAGCTGAGCTACAGTCCCGTAGCAGACTCGCCAGCATGGACTTGACTTCAAGGCTTCCGAGACAAAATGCGACTAGAACGGGTCGTCAGCGTCAGCATCATCGTCGAATGACATCATGGCTTTAGCATTCTTCTTTGCTGTCTTCTTTGGCTTCTTCTCGGCTGCCTTCTTTGGCTTCTTCTCGGCTGCCTTCTTTGGCTTCTTCTTGGCTGCCTTCTTTTGCTTCTCAGCGGGCTCTTCAGTAGAGTCTTTCTCCGCCTTCCCTCCATCACGTGAATCAGCAACCTCCTTCTCTAATTGCAACAGCTCTTCGGGGGTCATCCCGGCCTCGACTGCGAGCTTCATCCTTCTCTCATCGCGTGCCTTGATTTCCAACAATCTCTGTCTCGCCTTATCGTAGTGCTGTAGCATGTACATCGCATCGTGTTCCAGCAGAGGTGAATCTGAAATGATAGTGATGTCGAGCCATTGGCCTTCTTCGGCCAGGAACTCAGCGAATGGTTCGAACTTCAGATCTGACTTCTTGATCTGAGTGTAGTGCAGGGCGTTACCCATCCTGTGCTCTATACCGGCGAAGTGACAGTAGAACTTCTTGCCGCCGAACTTCTTGCGGACCTGTTCGAATAACTCAGAGTAGTCCTCACTCGTCCTCATGCTGCCGTGCCCGCGGGCGTGGATATGTGCCATGTTCAGGACAGGTACGGTTCCCTCGACATGGTTGCAGACCTCGATGACCTCTTCTACAGTGCCCCACAGCTCCTGGCGCCCGGATGTCTCTATTCCGACTAAGGATGGTTTGGCTTCGTGGACCCATGGGAATGCTGCGTAGTCCTCCTCCTCGGATGCATCGCCCCAAATCTGGTTGACTCGGTCCACGACGCCGGAGAATATGTTGGCAACCTGTTCATTGGCTTCAGTACCTGGATCGTATTCACCATAGGGGCCGACATGGTACACCAAATGACGGGCATTGACAATCTTCCCCGCCTGCATACTCGCCTCCATCTTAGTCAGGGTACGGTTCCTATGTCTACGTGAGCCGAGTAACTCTGCGTAGTACGGGCCGTGCATGTTCATCTCCAACTCAGAGTTCCAAGACAAGATGCCCGCTTGCCAGTACTGGTCGAAGTTCTTCGGCTGAACCGAGCGTACCGTCTGTATCTCCATAGCGTCCAGTCCGAGGGTGGTAATATCGTCCATACCCTCGACAATGGTGCGACCCTTGCAAGATAGAGGGACCCCCGCGGGGCCTAACTTCAGTGGCATCTCGAGGACTCCGAGGTTCGGGCCGAACGGGTCCCCCTTCAAAAGGGGTATCCGACAAGAGTCTCAATTGGCTGTCTAATCGCTGATTCCGGCAGCTTCGGCTGCAGAATTCACGCCGTCTGGTCCGGGGCCGGATGATGGTAGCTCGCAGAGGAATCTGGCGAGCCACGAAAGATGCGAGACTGAGGGGTCGACACGTACCTTGGCCGATCCCAGAGAATGCTCTACTTGGAGCAGATTCGGCTCGATGAAACCGCATACTTGAGGGACCAATCCTCTCTGGCGCACCTCAGGCAGCAGATTCTGCTCTGCAACACCTTCCAAGGAGGAGATATTAGTCAGAGCGTCGGAGCAGATGAACAGAACATGGACCTGCCTGATTCTCTCTATCGTATTGCCCCATAATTCGGCTAGTCTCTCTGGATCCTCTGGCATATCTACAATCATCACCGTTTTCGAGCCTTCCAATTCTGCGAATGCCATCGATGCACCCCAAGCAGAGCGAGCTGAGTCTCCTGCAAGTGAGGTGGATGCGGAGGTAATCAGCCAGTGAGTTCCCTCAAGAAACTCCCTCCAGTCTATTGCGCCTTGGTCAATCTGACCCAACCCGGAGCCGTGTGAGTCAGTTACGAGTTTGATGCTCGCACCCTTCTGGGCGGCCTGGGTGAGTACTTCTGAGGGTGCATCGTCTCCCTGTGGACGGCCGAAGCCGACTAGTCGCACGGTCGCATCTGTCACGCTGACCGCTGTCGGGATGTGGTGATGAGGCTGTCTATTCGGTCTTCCAGCGAAGCAAGGCGATGGCTCCGCCGAGACCAACCAATTGCTGACCAGAATCATGGTCCACAGAGGCTTGAATTACCTTGCCGCCTGAGGTCTCGACTGAATTTGAAATAGCGTTCCAACCTGTCGATGGCGACTCATCTACACCTCGGAGCATTGAGGCCTCGATGACCAGTGTCTCAATCGCCCCCTGCTCTGCTGCTGTCTCAATCGATGCGGGGCCGTAGGCCACCGCTCCGTCAGTTGAGATACGTTTCAGGCCCTCTTCGATAGCTCGCACCTGCTGGACCAATGCATGCTCGCCTAGTAAGGAGTCTGCCAGCCCTTCTGCCAGTACTTCGTTGGCAGCTGCCCTGCCGCCGATGGAAGTCGCCGTGTTGACTGTCTGGTTCTTCGCCCCGAGGCCTCTCAAATGCCCCTCAAACTGCTCTCGTGCCATGCCAGGCCCGCACAGCACCACGGGCATCTGGTCTGGAAATACCAATCGAACCTCCTTTGCAACTCGCTCAAAGAAGCCCTTGCGTACACTGGTGGAGTCGCCGGCCCGCTTACCTCCGCCACGCATGCTGAATTGGGAGACGTCACGGATGCCATGAGCTGTCACCTCGAATACCAGTATCTCATCAGACTCGACTACGAGCAACCCGCACTTAGGGCGCCGTCCAGCGGAAAGGGTCTCTCTTAGGAGTGAGGAGTCGGCTCTGGAAAGGCCGCCTTCGCGCCTCAACTCAATCTCTGAGCCTGAGCTGATGACATGAGTGTGATGGCTGCCGATGTCGATCTTGGCTTCTGTTATTACTCCGTGAACTCTGAGATTGTCGGTGAAGGACTGGAATGCCGTCTCTTGGACCTCGAGAACAATCCACATCGGTTTCCTCTCAGCGCTCTTGGCGCGGCTGTCTGACTGAGTTCCGGTGGTCGAGTCGCGGCGATGCGATAGCATTCCTACGCGTGTTCCCGGACTACAGAGCTGGGATGCAGTCCAGAGGTCATCCTCGTCGTCCAAGCGGAGTCTTACCCCGTCATCCAAGTGCTTGATTCTGCGCACTCGACCACACTCTCACCTGAAGGCACCTTCCAGCCTACCCTCGTCGTCCATGTCCATGTCAAGGGCAGCAGGTCTTGTAGGTAGCCCGGGCATGGTCATCATTGAACCGCAAACTGCAACCACGAAGCCAGCGCCGGCATTGACTCTGATTTCTCTAATTGGCAGGGTGAATCCGGTAGGTCCACCAACCACCTTGGGCTCGTGGCTGAATGAATACTGAGTCTTAGCCATGCAAACTGGTAGATTGCCCAGTCCCCACTCCTTGAGGGAGACGAGCGCCTTTTGAGCTGCGTCACTAAAATCGACGGTGTCGGCCCCGTACATGTTTGTGGCTACTCTCAGAATAGTCTCCTCGATAGTCATGCCCTGTTCCACGATTGGAGTATATGGCCTGCCTGCAGCATCATGATCAGCGCATGCCTCGACCACTGCATCGGCCAGCTCGGCGGCCCCCTCGCCGCCCTTTGCGAATCCCTCATTGAGAACGACCTGTCGGGACCCTGCATTGATTGCCTCCTGTCGGATAGCATCCAACTCGGCATCTGTGTCATGCTCGAACCGATTGATTGAGACAATCACGGGGATTCCTGTCTCAGACAGGTTGCGGACGTGTCGGCGCAGGTTGGAAGCCGCTCCAGCCCTGACCGCCTCGACGTTCTCGGTCTCGAGTTCCTCGGGCGTAGGCCTGCGCCCCCCACCTGAAGCGAAGCCGTCACCGTGCATCTTCATCGCGCGTACGGTGGCATTGAGAACTAGGCAGTCTGGGACCTTGCCAGATGCTAGTGCCTTGATGTGGAGGGCCTTCTCGGCTCCCATCTCAGCACCGAATCCTGCCTCGGTAACAACGTAGTCAGAGCAAGACAGGGCGATCTCATCAGCGATGATGGATGAGTTTCCATGGGCGATGTTTGCAAACGGCCCGCAGTGGATGAATGCAGGATTGCCCTCGAGAGTCTGGACCAGATTAGGCATCAGAGCGTCTCTGAGCAGTAGAGCCATAGCTCCGGCCGCTCCGAGCTGTTCGGCTGTGACTGGGTCTCCTGAGTTCGACTTGGCGATGATGATGCACCCCACACGCTCGCGCAAATCCGCGTAGTCCTTTGAGAGAGCCAGAATAGCCATGACTTCGCTGGCAGCGGTAATGTCGAACCTCTCCGAGCGCACTACTCCGTTGAACTTGCCACCCAGCCCGATAGTGACCTGCCTGAGGCTGCGGTCATTCATGTCGATGGTTCGTGGCCAGTAGATTCGGTTGATGTCTATGTCCAGTTCGTTGCCCCGGTGGAGGTGGTTGTCGATGATGGCAGAGCACAGGTTGTGCGCAGCGGTGACCGCGTGTAAGTCACCGGTGAAGTGCAGGTTAATCTCCTCCATCGGAAGGACCTGTGAGTATCCTCCACCTGCCGCTCCTCCCTTGATTCCGAAGACTGGCCCCATCGAAGGTTCACGTATGACGCAGCAGGCATTGTGGCCACGGGCGTTGAGTCCCTGATTGAGGCCGATAGTGGTCACCGTCTTGCCCTCTCCGAATGCAGTCGGGCTGATACTGGTGACCAGAACAAGGAAGCCCGAGTCCGAGTTTCTCTTCGATTTGATGGTTTCCCAGTTCACCTTGGCTATGTGCGGACCGTGTAGAACAAGGTCACTGCGAGCCAGTCCCAATTGTTCAGCCACCTCCTCAATGGGGCGCATTGTGGCCTTACGGGCGATCTCAAGGTCGCTGTCCATCAAGCGCGCCGACGACCCGTCCGCCTTGAAACCTTCATTGCATAGACTACAGAGGATGGCATAGGGGTCCTATGCCTGTGTACTGGGGAATTGCCGGATATCCGATCTCGCACTCGATTACTCCTCGGCTGTTCTCACTGGTGGGAGATCACCTCGGGATGTCAGGCGCGACCCAGATATTCCTCGAAGCCAGAGGGGTCGGTGAGTTCACCTCACTGGTCGATGATCTGGAAGGTGAAGTCTGGGTCTCTTGTACGGCCCCGCTCAAACACTCGCCACAGGAAAGACTCGGGGTCAGTGGGCCCGAGGGAGTCGGGGCAATTAACCAACTGATGCGCAAGGATGGCGCCTGGTCAGGTACCAGCACTGACGGAGTGGGTTTCGTCGCTGCCTGCAGGCATATCGGAATCGAGCCCGATGGTTGCATTCTGAGGATGCGAGGAGGTGGTTCGGCTGCTCGTGCTATCGCTGCCGCTTGGGCATCTGAGGGGGGCCTGATTATTCTCGAAGAGGGGAGGCGTCCACTGGTGAGTGGCCCGTGGGACTCAGCGGTTATCGAGAATGGTGATGCGCGAATTGGAATTGATCTCGATACCGCTCCCGCCGGAGGTGAGAGTTCACCTCTGGACGCTGAGATACAGGTTTCCATCTCCTATGGAGATGGAGCGAAGGTAGATGAGTTCGCAGTCATCATGGTAACTGCTCAGCATCTGGAAGCCTGGAGTTTGCTTTTCGCACCCGAAAGAGCGGAGGAATTGCCCACGCTGTCACTCCTCCTCCAGAAGCTCTCTACTTCCTAGCAGAATCATTACGGTGAGTGGAGCAGTGAGGAGCCACCAAGTGAGGATTCCTCCCGGGCCAATCGTCATCTTTCCATCGAATCCTATCAGAGACTCGTAACCTGGCTCATCTTCAGATGGTGCGGAGTTAATCACCTGCTGCCTATCATCCTCTGGAAGTAGTCCCAAATCGAATCCCAGTGACTGGTAATAGAATGATATTCCGTCAAAAGATACGCCCATACTGCTGTCGGCCTCAAAGTGAGCAAACTGGTCTACTTCTACTGTTTCCTGAGTGTTTGTATCAAACCCTCCTGTAGACGATTCTTCTCCGTCGTCCGAGATTCCGAAATCTGCTGCCACGGAGAGTGGAACCATTGCAATAATCACTACTGAGCCTATCAGCCAAATCACCGCAACGGCTGCGGTGACAAATCGACTAGGGCGGTATACAGATAGGCAAAGAGATGCAAAGAGCGCAACTAGAACAACCCCAACCCAACCTCTAACTTGATCTAAACATGAGCCTGAGCATGGATCGGTTCTTTCTGAATTAGTCTGAGAAGTGGGTTCTGAATCAGTTGGCTCCTGATTCGTAGACTCGGGAGATACATCCTCCCTCTGTAGCCAATAGAGTAGGAGTGGTGTTGAGTTTTCAATCGACAACTCAAATGATTCTTGGCTGTTGTCTATAATGTACTCAGTTCGAATTGTTGGCTCCCTTTCCAGCCCTTGCGTGTAGGTGCCTGTGGCCTCTATATGGAACCAAACGCTGTTCCAAGCCGTCAGGAGTACAATCCCCGACAGGGCAATTGTGAGGAATCTCCTCGGACCCATGCTAACACAGATCAATCTTCCCTTCTAGGCATGAGCATCGCAGCAGCGCCCAGCATCGTGGCTACTGCCAATGCCGATGGCCCAGGGATGGCGTCTGTCCCATCATCCTCGGATGGGCCTGAGCTGATTGCTTGAAGAGGCTCTGGATCCTCCCAGTCGAACAATCCGTCACCATCATCGTCCTGGTCAAAGAAGTCAATCACCCCGTCTTCATCCGTGTCGGTCATATCCAAATCAGGGAGGAAATCGTCTCCGAGGATGTCGTACAGTTCCTCTACATCATGCCTCGAATCTGGCGCGATGTCCTTCAGTTGGGTAAGGCCTAGGATGTCGGCCTTGGCGGCTCTGGCCTCATCTCCATCGAAATACAGTAGATTGAGCTCGACCCCG